>CAMYZO010000004.1 GCA_947303855.1 uncultured Prevotellaceae bacterium | reverse complement strand
ATTTATAAATATTTAACCATATCTCCATGGTTAAATACGGGATTTAGGGTTATTATTATGCCAATCGTCCGTATTAAATCCGTCTTTAGACGCCTGGCCTTCAATAACGACAAGATATTTGATGTCCTGTTTAATGGAATCATTATTCTGAAGCTTAACAATGGTAGACCGAATCTCTTCACCCGCCTTAACAATCTGTTGCCTAAGGGAGTTGGCACGTGCCACATTACCATTTGCATCATCCTCAAGCTTATTGAGGTCAAACTCTCCCCTCTGATATGTTACCTGTATTTTGAAAATATGTTTTACAAACGTAGGATTAAATTCAAAATATTGAGGATTGATATTTTCTACTGCAGTATAGATAGACCTGATTTCGTTGTACTTATCCTTGAACACTTGCAGACTGTCGTTGATTTCGACGAGGCTTTTTTCGCGTCCTTTGAAACGCCCATAGGAGATAGTGAAAAGTACAAGCATAATGGCAAACAACGTTGTCATAATGTCAACGTAGCTTGGCCAAAAAGCACCGTTTTTCCCAGTCAGTCTATCCATTACCCTTGTCCGTTTGCTTTACTTATTCCGTCTAACATTTCACCAAACGTCTTTTTAACGCTTTTATTGAGTCCGTCAACGACCACGTCAACATTGTTATTACCTGCTGCCGTCAGCGTGTCTATTATGTTTTTCTGTGCTCGATTCATTCCGTCAAGCGTCTTTTTAACGCTTTCATTGAGTCCGTCAACGACCGCGCCAACACTGTTATTACTTGCTGCCGTCAGCGTGTCTATCATGTTTTTCTGTGCTTGATTCATTCCGTCAAGCGTCTTTTTAACGCTTTCATTGAGTCCGTCAACGACCGCGCCAACATTGTTATTCCCTGCAGCCGTCAGCGTGTCTATTATATTTTTCTGAGCTTGATTAGACGACTTTTGAATTAGACCTTCTACTTCATTTGTTTGTCCTTCTATTACAGAACGTATAGTCAAAGCCCCCTTTTCTACGTTTACCCCCAAATCGGCTATGTCTATTTGCATTTGACGGCTAGAGGCATTTGTTTCATCGAAGTATCTCAACATGTCAGTTAACTTACTTTCCAACTCGTTGTGTATGTTTTTCAGATTCGAATTGGCATCATCAGCAACTTCAACAAACTTGTCCACAACAGACCCCATCTGTAGTCTGTTCTGTTGATTTTCTTCCTGCAAAGTATTGGCCACTGCCTCCTGATTCTGAATGGTTGCAGCCTTAATATCAGCAGACAACATTGTACGTTCAGAAACTATCGTTTCAACATGCAACGCCGATGCAGCATTCAATGCAGTTTCTAACTGTGAAATAATCAAAAGCAGCGATTCAAATTGCTGTTTCAAGTCTTTCTCTTTTACAACAATCTGCTCTACATCGTTAAGCTTTTCAGCGATTTCAGGCAGAGTCTTTAAATGTGAGAACATTGCATTTACGTGGCTCACATCGAATGCGTTCTCCAGGTGGTTCAGCAAATCCACTTTCTTTTTGCTAATGATTTGCAGAGTTTCTCGGACAAAGGAGCTTAGTTCGTTGCGTTGGTCATCCAGCTGCTGTTGGTAATCGACAAAAATGGCTTTCACAAGTTTTTTCTGTTGCGTAAATATTTCCTTCAACTCATCATTACTGGTATCAAGGAATCTGTCGGCCAATTGTTTCTTTTCTTCCAGACTTTCCAAATGACGTTGTATCAATGTCAACTCCTTGTTACCCAACATTTCAGCCTGAGCTATATCCTTACCGACAGCATTCACGCTCTGTTCAAAAGTAGAGATACGGTCAAGTAGGCTTTTGAGTTTTACGACCAATTCCTGTGGTATCTGAAGAGACTTACTGAATTCGTCCTGCTTGATTATCACTTGTTGAGTCGTCACCATCAGATTACTAAGCAAATTGTTATACGCCTCTATCGAATATGTTGATGTCTGGAACACCTCAGCAGCATCAACAAACTGCTGTAGAGTATCAAACATCTTTTCCGACCGCAGCTCTTCAAGTAATTTTCGCTGGTTTTCCACATTCGCAGTGATATGTTCAATACTCTTATTGAGCGTTGAGACAGTTTTCGCAATAAGTGATGAGTTGGCTCGAAACTCCGTCCCAAAGTTGTCAGTACACTCGTCGAAAGTACTTTTGAAGCGGCTAATGACTGTAGAAAAGGTCCGCTCAAAGTTATTGATTACAACATCAAATTTTGGCACAAAACCCTCCATTGTTTGCTGGAGTGTTTTGATGGTCGTCTGAAGTTGTGGAATTAAATCCAGTTGTACAAAGTCAAGAAAACTGTTTTTCCGTTCATCGAGTTGTTTCTTCGACAGAGCGGCAATGTGATTGGAATATGTTGTCAACACCAGTCCAATGAGACTTGTCGTCATAGAAACCAGCACACCAGCTATTAGATTGGTCACTTTATTCTCATCGGACATATCGTTGCCACTGACGAGGAATCCGACTAGGCCAATGAAAGTACCCATGAAAGTCCCCATCAGACCAATATATGTAGGGAATGATAGTTCTGCTGTGGCATGCTCATAAAGCGACTCTATCTTCCGCTCTGTCTTGTTCTGAATTATATTAAAATCGGCAGTGCCGACACTCTTCAGGACATACAAGTTGATTTCCTTTATCAGAGTATTAAAATCGGAATGAGTTTCATCGTCTGCAAGTGCCACAAGGCATACTTCGTCATGTTGTTTGGTTTTATAGTATGTAACGTCATCTAAGAAAAAGTCACACAGGGATGCTATCATGCGCTTGTTCTTAACAAAAAAGTGCCACTGAAGTGAAGCAAACAGGCAGGTCACAATAAAGCTGACCACTAGAGCAATCCAGTGCTCTGCAAAAAATGTAATCATTGTCAGGACGGTTTCTTAGATGTTTCGTTCAAATGGGTCAGTTTTTCTATCCGAGCCGTAACTGGCAAGAAGAACAACGAATCATTGTATAACGGGTTATCGAATACTTCATTGCGCATGATTGTATCTAAGGATATAGGCTGGCGGACGATTGCCGCTATTCTCTTCTTGTCTATATCGGATAGCTGTTCACGTTGTACCAGCATATCTAAGGCTTGAAGGAACAAATCATCTACCTGCCCCATCCATTCGAGCAGCCCCTTCTTTAAAGTTCCTTCTTCGTAGTCTCGTTTAATAGCCTCAACATCGTTATACTCTTTGTTTTCCGTTCCGATGAAGAAATACGGTTCTGGAGATGGAGACTTTCCATCGTGATATAGACCTCCATAGCATGTGCTTTCCTTGCGCTCATCTGGCATGACAAGTTGAATAGAATCATTAGCTTTTCCCAATACACTTTCCATGACCATACGTGTAATGTCTTGCAATAGCGTCTTATTGCTTGTAAGATACTCGTCTATATAGCGACTTCCATTTCCACTGTACGTGATAGCAGTAGGACATTCCAGCCCCTTTGACTTTAGTACTTGCGCAACATAGAAGATGATTGACGAGTAATGATAGAGGAATACAGGTTTGAAGAATGCGCGGAATTGCTGTGTGACGTGCGATTCGTCATCGTTGCTTATCCAGAAGTTAATAATATCAGTTGTGGCATATCTACTACCTGCCTGACACATTTTGTCATTAATCAGTTTGAGCGTTTCGTCCTTGAACGTTACCTTATCCTTACAATGACAGAACACACCATTAGCCGCATGGTCGTTGGCCATTCGATTGAATCCACCAGACCACATAACGTCACATCCAAAATGAACGGAGTTTGCCATCGTCAGTTTGTTTCCCGAGAAATGCACCATGTCTGTTGAACCACCACCAATATCAAGTACAAGCACAGAACGGTTTTCTTCGAATGTCCGCTTTTCGTGGTAGTAATAATACGGTGCCTCTGACTCTGTATAACATTTGACTTGGTCGGGGGTTATTCCAAGTACCCTACGCGACTCCTCGATCCAAAAATGCATATACGACTCTTTCTGCTGCGGTTTGAAGCTTAGCGGTCTGAACCACACAATGTTTGTACGTTTCAGATCACCGCCGGATTGAAGCACGTCAGCACGTATAATCATCAGTAGCTCACGAACGAACAGTCGGTCATCATCGTTATTGCCGTCCCATTTGATATTGGTACGTACAAAATTGTCACCAGCAGTTACTGACTTCTCATAGGCAAAGGCAATATTGGTGTTACCAAATAGGTTAAGGACATCAACCGCCTGACGACGCTGAGTCATGGCAGTGCGCAAAGGGAACTTGTATTTTGCTCCATCGATAAATGCCGGCAGAAACTCAGTCTGCAGTGCCTGCTCTGCCTCGACAAAGGGCATTGTCTCCCATCGGTTTACTGCTGACTTTTGGGCAGATTCGTCTTTTTTATGCAGATAGCTCGTCATGGCATTAGCCATTTTCAATTGTTCAGGAACATTCGCCTCACCTGCCTCTCTACGTGATACGTATGTATTGGTAGTACCAAAGTCAATAGCGTATGTGTAGCATTTGTCGGTCTTTACGGCACTCTTGAACCTTGGCAACAACACTCCTGAGAAGGTCTGTTCATCGAAGCATAGGCTTAGCATGATGGCATCGAAAGTTGTGCTGAATACTTCAAAATACTTGGAGCTATAAACACTCTGTTCGCTTTGAACAGAACGAACGGCAGAAGCATGCACACCATAATCGGCCACTTTGTCGTCTGCCTCAAAGATGTGTTCAAAGCCTTCATCGCCTGCTTTATAGAAGCTGCAATGCGTCTTGCTGATGTCGAATGTCTTTCGTTTGTTACCTTCCTGGACAATTAAGGCGACTTTGAAATAATTGTTGTCTGTAATCTCTGGAGATAAGATATTAGGAAACAGAGCCATATCAAACCTTATCTTCATCTGTTCAGTGTCCAAAAGATAGCCTTCACCCATTCTCGGTTCTGTGGCATAGATGTGCTTGAAGGTCTCTCCTTGGTGAATCAAAGACACGGTAACGCGGTCACCTCTTGAGTTTTCTTGGATGGAAAGATGGATGTCTTCAGGCCGTAAGACTTCCAGCGCTTCTGCTGTAAGCGGCAGCAAATAATCATGGTCGTCACCGATGGCACTATCTTCCTCACGGAGAAAGGTTGTGAAGTTTTCTGAGGATATACCGTATGGAATCTTGATTATATTCTCCGAAAAGAAATTTGTGGCATCCATACCATCGTTGCAAGTGATTGGCAACCCGTATAGGTTGAGTTTCTCACCATTGCCAAGGGATATTGGCTTCCCTCTGAAAGAGTACGATGAACCGCTCTTGATATCATCGTCATTGTCGCGGAAAGAAAAGATATAGTTGCGCAAACTATCGAACGATTTAGGGCATGCAGTACTGCCTACAATTTTGTGTAGCATATAGTTTTTAAAGCCTGCTGAACGTTCCTCAAACATACGGCAGTCTCGGAAATACGCTCCACGTTGTCCACCAGCTCGTTTTATTGCAGGAAAGTACATGGAATTGTAGCGTTCACCTACAAATTTTACCTTCAAAGACGTATCCGACTGTCCATACTTATCCAAGTCAGGCGGAGTAACCCATCCTGTCTTGGGCGAACTACATGCTAACAGAAATTCCTTATCCTTGTTTTTCAAGACAAGAAATATCAAGCGGCGCTCATTCGAGATATCATCAGTATAATAATCGTCTAACGGAAGCCCCAGAAGTGGCACTCGTTGCTTTAGTTGAACTAGGTCTTCCTCCGTCCACACCCTAAACTCCAGTTTGTAATCTTCCTGCTTCCAATGATTCTCGTTATACAGCCAGTTATAAAGCAGTTCAAACACATCGAGGCAGTCTGAAACCATTCGCTTGTAAGACTTACCCGCATCAGTGCCATCCTTTTTCTCATTCGTGACAAGTCGGAATGCTTCATCCATTAGGAAGAAACGGGCAAAAGGCGTTGGAAGCGCATTCTGTGAGCTAGTGTTGTCCGTGCGCTGATCCACAACCTTATTCAGGTTTTCCTTTGTGATTACTCCAGACTCGGCAGTCCAGTTTGTTCCTTTTAAACCACGCTGGCAAATATTTAGGTCAATACTTTTCATGTTTCTTATTATTGTGCAACGTTTTGGGTGAAGTGATGAATAGCCTGATGAGCAAAGTTCAACAGATGGCGTAGCCTGTTGTCGTGGTTTTCTTCTTTTGGAGCATGGTTGCTGGCCTTGATCATCTCCAACAGATAGTAAGAGTCATCTTGTGCAGCCAGTTCGTTTCCATTTATCCAAGCAGTTAGCGACTGGTCTGAAGAGGTAATGTTAAGAGGGGCAAACGCACGCTGATTGCCAGCCAGTTCTTCGTACCATGTTTTGAAACGCTGCATAAATTCTTGTAGGCGCCTATATGCAGCATCTCGATAAAATGCTTCTGTCAGCTTCCGTTCTATACGCAGGGGGAAATACCGTTCTTTCTCAAGCACACCCATAAGCATATTCAACAATGAAAGGTCAGCAATACATTTCGTCATGCCCACATAGCCAGCCCCCATGCTTTTCAATTCCAAAACCTGTTGGTCATCGGCAATGGCACGCGACATGAAGGTAGGCTTCTGCCGCGTTTCCTTGTCTGGCTGATACAAGAAATCAAACAAAGCCGTTGCTGCAACAAGTTCCACGAAATGTGCTTTGTCATCTTGTACCTCCTCATTGTTATCATACTCTATATTCATTCTCTGATCGCCAATATAGTAGAAGTAATCGGAGCGTACGCTATCTTGATAATACGACAGGGCAGCCTTGGTCTTGGTAATGAAACTACAGGAATCAATGTCGCTGCCCGTAGTTTCCGGATTCTTCAAAGAAAAATACGGTTGCACAGACACCGCCCCCATTGTTGCAGCATTTAGAACAGGTGAATCATTCATCTCTCTTACAGTTTTCTCCAGTAGCGGATAGCCTGACGCTCCTGTTCCTCCGAAGATTGAACTGATGATGAAAATACGGTCTCCGTCTTGGAAGGAGTCCGAGAATGCCTTCATCCAGTCAGCTCCTTTCATGATGTTCGACAACACGACAGTACCCACATTAGGATTACCTTTGAAACCCACAGAAAGTCTATTATTGAGACTCTTGCGGGTAAACAGTGTGTCTACGAGTAAGTTGTTGATATCGTCTGGTGGCAGGTTATGAAGTCTCAGATACTCTCCGAACGGCCGTTGTTCAGAGAATGATGTGTGGACATCGTTCTCACGCCCGTTCAGCTCTTCGTATGACTCCATTGGTGTTGCAAAGAATCCATCCAATGCAGGTAGAGTTTGTTGCCCACGCACGGTATCACGCTGAATGCATTCATATAGTTCAATGAGGCTGTTCAGTTGCTTCTTCTCTTCCAGGTCCAAGTGGGGGTCAATGATAACAGGCACTACTTCATAGCCATTGGCCTTCATGCCTGCAGCCAGGAGCATCACAACAGATTTCATGACACGTATGCCTGTGCCACCAATACAAAATGTATATACTTTTTTCATTACTTCCTTAGTTTTAGGAAACGATAAGCATTTGTACGAAAACAGTTACACCAAACAAATGATGTAACAAAATAAATCCCTGCTGCATAGAGCGCATTTGCAAAAGCAATTTTCAATTGAAGCCAACTTGCTCCATTAATCTTAGGCTCTACAGCCCAACATTCAAACCCCCATGTAACAAAGAATGTTACTAATACGGTAAGGACAAGCATGAATAACCAATGCTTTGGTGTATAACGTCTGCCCGGCTTGTCATTATACTGTGTATAATAGTAGGCAGCCAAGGCAATTCCAAGTACTAGAAATATTATCACGATGATAGCAGAGACATTATCCAGCTTATTCCAGAATGCTCTTGCCTGGTTATACAAAGCCTTGTTCTCCGAAAAGGGCTTTGTGAAATCTGCCATCGAACCAGTAATCCAGCCGTATAGTTTCAAAAGTTTCATACACTATGAGTTTTTAGAGATTAAGATGTAATTCGGTTTCAAAGTCTTATTCACAACACCTCCGTAAAACATACCTTTCACGAAATCTGCTACAGAGTATGATTTTGTTGGGTCGTTTTCGCTAATTGCTCCATCAAAAAATGGACTGAAAAGCGTATAGTCTGTATCAGGTAGTTCCAATGTCCATTCAAGGACCTCGGAATCCATTGCCATATCAAAGACCTTTACTTCTGCAATAGCAGTAGCGGTACGGACAAGTTCTTTATCTGTAATGTTCTTAATGTCAAATTCCACCCTACCGACTTCCACGTTCGAGCCATAGAGAGCCTTTAGTTTAAATGCGTTTTTGAAATATTGCTCTGATGCCACAATCCATCGATAGCCTTCAAGATGGACTTCCATTTTTATCGTACATGTGTCATTGGCAGATTCGTCAAAGCCCACGAAAGTCGGGGTTGCGTCATCCAACTGCCAACTGTTGTCAGGAATGCCATAGGAACATGTTGGTACACCATAGTCAAAACCACTCTCAATATTATCAATGAGCCGTTTGTTATTCTCCAGCATCGCAGAAATGCTGTTTCTCATTGAAGCTACTTGCTCACCATTACCGATGACAAGGAAATAATACGGCGATTTGTCTGTCGTTACATTTCCCTTTTTGTCTAAATAGTCAGAAGTTGCCCCAATTAGACTAACAGCTTTCTTTCGAGTGCCAAGTATCTTACTAACATCAGTGCTGTATTGGCTCATCAAGACTTCGGGAGCTGCTTCACCAACAGGACTATATTTCAGGTCAGAAATCAGGACTGCGACCTCTCCTTCTTCTGTGTTTAGATTGTCGAATATCGATTCCAGCATCAAAGGCACTTTTGTAGAAGCCGAACTAACAAATGCTCCTGTATTCATAAGCGTTTGGAATTGAGTCTGGGAGTAACTGCTGCCTACGCTTCCATCGTTTGTAAGAATGGTTATATCAGGGGCAACTGCGGAGTAGTAGCTAAGAATTTCCCATACGTCCTTCTTAAAATCTGTCGCTTTGTTCGCTCTAAAAAAACCGTTCATGCTTCCTGAAACTTCCACATAGAACTTGACTCTCGTAGGAACTATAGGCTTCAAGGATATCGTATCAACCGAATCTGGCAATGTTCCATCTGCATTGAAATGTGAGTCACCAACAGTGTTAATGTCACTGCCACAAGAAGAGACTAATGCAACCGCTGCGATTGCAAGTACACCACTAATTGTCAACAATTTCTTCTTCATATTTATGACAATTCTTTAAGATTATATTGTATTCATTTATGTTACTATCATATACACACGAAAAACGTGGAGCCAGTTCTTTGCCCGGTCCACATTCTGAAGGCTCTCGCATTGCCCTGCTTGTCTAACCGAGCAACGCCGAAAGCCCCACGCCAGTGTATATATCATAGCCCACCACACTGATGGGTACAATAATAACACCTCAAGGGGCGTTCCCGTTGCTTTGGTCTTGACAAGCAGTTTGAATTTGCGAGATTCTCAGAATGTCAAACCCAAAGCGTTCAGAAAACGCCTTTGTATGTATGTGTCCCGTCCTCCTGTGATTATCCAAGGTTCATTGCTGACCGTCGGTCATCTGTTCCAAAGGTTTTTCAGCACTCAGAAAGGACACTGCAAAGATACAATTTTTTTTATAATCTCAAAGACTTTTGGCTAAAAAAAATTTTCACAAGCCTTGTGAAAGTGGAAAAATGAGCCAAATAAGACCCGCACCCCGCGAACCTTATTATTATTCTGCATATCTAACTTGGCAATCGTGATTGTCTTGTCTGCAGCTATTGCATTGATTTTCTGAACACATTTCTGTGGCGTTTTCTGCATACTTTTCTGCATACTATCTGACCACTTGAACGTAATCCAGACGAGCAGACCTTCTGTGCCGTACTCTGGCTCCTTTGCTAAATACATTTAACATTGAAAAACCAATTTCGGTTTAATATATAAAAAAGGTAGGGCAAGCCGTGCTGTAATTCAAAAAAAATATTAACTTTGCACGCAAAGCTCATCATTTCAAAAACAGGGTGTATATGAATCTGACTATTTCAATGAATACGGTGCTGAACATCCTCCACTCGATGGCACTTTCGACGAGTAACAAGCAATGGCTCGCCGACCATCTCTACGAGGAAGTGAAAGCTGAAAGGCTACGGGCAGACGAACAAAGTCCTGAAGAAGAAATGGCGACAGTCACAACCAATAACGGCTGGCCGAGAATCCGTCGTGAAGATATGCGTATCTCGCCCGAAGTAATGGACCTCGTCAAGGATATTGATCCTCTGCCTGATGATTTTGACTACGACAAGGCTCGTCTGGACTATCTTCTTAAAAAGCATGGATGAGTTTTCAAAAGAATAATCCATAACCGAATAAGGCCCGCATCCCTGCGAGCCTTGTTTGATAACTAACCAATTACTAAAACCAAAAAACTTATGAAAAAACTACTAACTTGTTCGTATGAAAAATGTTTTCTGGTGCAAAGGTAATACGATTTCATGCCCCAATCCAAATAATTGGGCTGAATAGTGGCTACCTTGTTCGGACAATGACGGGGTTGTCGGACAAACGGGCGAAATGGTGGTGAAATGTGTCCGAGGAAGTCACCTGCTGCTTATATAGTCAACCCCAAAACAACCCTCACCTCTGACTCCCAGCACATTAGGCAGACAACTTTTCTTCCAAAAATTTGGAGGTTACGGAAAAACTGCTTATATTTGCAGACGGAATTCAAATAAGGAAAGTGTATGCAATTAAACACAATGAACAAGTCGCAGATAATGATACTTGAATCCTTTGCCGGCGCGCAGGATGAACAGGAGTTGGAAGCTCTTATGGATGTCTTACGCAACTTTTATGCGACGAGGCTTTCTGCTGAGATGCAGCGTCTATGGGACAATGGAACACTCGACCAAAATGCCCTTGACGAACTGCGTGGGCAACATCTTCGCACACCCTATCGTAAATAAATGATAGCAAAGATGGATACACCAAGGATAGTGCTTGACACCAACTGCCTGTTGCAGATACTTGGAGCAAGAAGTCAGTACAATTTTCTTTTCTCTGAGTTTCTGGTCGAGCACTACACGCTGTGCGTATCCACTGAAATACTATTCGAATATGAGGAAATCCTTCGTCAGAAAGCCTCTCCTGTGGCAGCCGACCTGTTTATGAAAGTCATTGCTCGTTCGAGAAATGTACTTCGCAAAGATCCATATTTCCGTCTTGGACTGGTGAAACAGGATTACGATGATAACAAGTTTGTTGATTGTGCTTTCGTCTGTCAGGCCGACTATATCGTTACAGATGACGGGCACTTTGATGATGCCGCCAAGTCTCCCTTCCCACTATTTAGAGTTATGGGGTTGGATGCCTTTGCAAAAATGATGAAATCATCGTGAGAATCGAGCCTATTTGATTACTAAAGCTACCGAAGAATCCAGAGCAGGTATGCACTACTTCAAGCCAAATAAGGCCCGCATCCCTGCGAGCCTTATTTGATAACTAACCAATTACTAAAACCAAAAAACTTATGAAAAAACTACTAACTTGTTCGTATGAAAAATGTTTTCTGGTGCAAAGGTAATACGATTTCATGCCCCAATCCAAATAATTGGGCTGAATAGTGGCTACCTTGTTCGGACAATGACGGGAATGTCGGACAGACAGGCGAAATGGTGGTGAAATGTGTCCGAAAGCAGTGTGGACCATACTTTTGCGCATGCGTATATAGGAAAAAAGTATTTAAAGGGTGACAGGGTGACAAAACGCCGATGTACAGGGCGTTTGCACCCTTTTCGGAGGGTGTCAGGGGTGACAGAAGGGTGACAGGCTGTAATACCATAGAAAGACAGCCTCACGGGATTGTCGTTCCTCATGTTGCAGTTCCAAAGGGCGCTATTTCCCGTGAATTCTCGAGAGAATTCATCCGCCAAGTGCCGCCTCTCACATCTGTGACGGCTTCTAACGCTCAAATTCTCTCGAGAATTCAGCAGCGTGGAGGCTCGTGTCATGGCGTTGCCGTCCTTCCGTTCGCATGATCCCACTCCTTGTTTTTGATTACCGCCACCACCTATGACCCCCTCTCGCTCGACCTCCGGTCGCTTCGCTCGCGGAGAACTCCCCCTATAGGGGGGAGGACAGATAGTACCGAAGGGCTTGCTTTGTAATCATCCCCCTCCTACAGGAGGGGTCAGGGGAGGTCACTGTCACCCTTCTGTCACCCCTGACACCCTCTAAAAAGGGTGCAAACCCTTTGTGGCTGGGCGTTCTGTCACCCTGTCACCCTTTTTCACGAAAAATCCTATACAGCGTTTCTGATTCTCCGAGTGCCAGATACTCATTGACGCGGATGAGTCACCAGAGTACCTTGCCGATGTTAACACTCATAAGCTCTGCTGCCGTGTGTCATGGCAGCAGAGTTCCACGGAAAAATCCGGGTGCGCCCTGGCACGTCCCATGGCCGTGCCGGTGCCACCGCCCATGCTGGCGGTGACGAACACCATCTTCGTGCCGTCGCTCAGCAGTTGTCTGATGTCGTCGATGTTCTTCTCGGCCTCGGAGCGTCCCACTGCGGGGTCGCCACCAGCTCCGAGGCCCTCGCCCAGCATGATCTTGCGGGGCACTGGCGACGGTGCCAGCGACTTGCTATCTGTGTTGCAGACGGCCAGCGTCACCCCCTGTATGTCCTCGTTGTACATGTTGCGCACCGCATTACAGCCGCCACCGCCAACGCCTATCACCTTAATGATACCTTTCGACCTGTCTTCTATCTGGCCAAAGTCCAGCAATGCTTCGTTGTTTATCATGTGTTGCTCTAACTTAATTTTTGTGCAAAGATAGCAAAGATTTATGTAACCTGCAAATCTTCGCAAGGCTTGCGGTGAATTTGATAATTTTCACGGCAATATTCTTGCTGATATGCAAAATTCTGCTTACTTTTGCAAATGAAAAACGGAGAGAGACATGAGTGATAGCGAAAAAGTACGGACTGACAGCGCGAAGGCGTGGCTGCTGGCAGCGCGTCCGAAGACGCTGACGGGGGCTGCCGTGCCCGTCATGATTGGCGTGGCGCTGGCATGGCGTGATGCGCAGGACTATGTGGCAGGAACCTTCAAGTGGACGGCCGCCGTCCTGTGTCTGCTTTTTGCCTTCCTGATGCAGATAGACGCCAACTTCATCAACGATTTCTTTGACTTTGCCAACGGCAACGACGACGTGGAGACGCGTCTTGGGCCCCGCAGGGCCTGTGCCCAGGGGTGGGTAAAGCTCGACTCCATGAAGCGTGCCATAGCCCTGACCACCTGTCTGGCCTGCGTCGTGGGGCTGCCCCTGGTTTTTTATGGCGGTCTGGAGATGATACTTATCGGCGCGCTGTGCGTGGTGTTCTGCTTCCTCTACACCACCCACTTCTCATACATGGGACTTGGCGACGTGCTGGTGATAGTGTTTTTCGGCCTTGTGCCCGTGTGCATTACGTATTACGTTCAGCTGCACACCTGTACATGGCAGGTGCTGCTGGCCTCGCTGGCCTGCGGACTGGTGATTGACGGTCTGCTGCTGGTGAACAACTTCCGCGACCGCGACAACGACCGGGCGGCGGGCAAGATGACGCTGGTGGTGCGCATCGGCGATGCTGCCAGTCTGGCGCTATACCTGGGTGTGGGCATCGTTGCCTGCCTGACGGGGCTCGTGTTCTGGCTGAACGGTCATGTGCTGGCCTTTGTCCTGCCGCTCATCTATCTGGTGCTGCACGTGTTTACCTACCTGAAGATGAAGCGCCTGAACAAAGGAAAGGCGCTGAATCTCTGTTTGGGAGAGACAGCGCGCAATATCTTCGTCTACGGTCTGGCGGTGACCGCCGGCCTGCTGCTTTAGTTGAAGAAGTTCCACGACACGCCCATGCGCAGCACAGAGCCGTCGGTGGGGTAGTGGGGGGCGAGGAAGGCCATGCGGTTGAACGAGCCGTTGGCGGCATTGGTCATCATGACGAAGAAGCGGGCGCGCTTCAGGTGCATGTTGGCATAGACGTCGATGAAGGGGTAGTTGCCCAGCTTGATGCGGCTGTCGTCGTTCTGCTGGATGGCAAACTGGTTCAGCTGCGGACAGAAGTCGGGGGCCTCGTACTCGGTGAAGTAGGTGGCGTCGGCACCCAGCTCGACGCTCAGCACCTTGGCAATCTTGAATCCTAAGTAGAGGTTTGTAAAGACGTTCAGCGTGGGGACGGGCAGCACCGAGGGGCTGCTGCTGTTCTGGTAGGTCACCACGTTCTCCCAGTGGAGGGGTCCCAGCTTGAAGTTCTGCATGAGCTGTGCGGTGAGCACGTTGATGTTGCTGCCCTGCTGGTAGATGCCGGCAGTCATTGACTTGCGGGCTGTGGTGGAGTAGACATAGCTCATGCCCAGGTAGGTGTAGTTCTGTATCTCCTCGACGGCCACGCGCAGGCTGGTCTTCGTCTTGCGGTAGCTGAAGACGCCCTCTATGCGGGTGTGCGTCTCCTTGCTCAGGTCGTCGTTGTCCCACCACAGGTGCTTGGAGTGGTAGTGGCGCTGGTAGTAGGTGGGGTGAAGGCGGTAGAAGTGGGCATGGGCAGCCAGCGTGAGGGTGTCGCCGAAGAGGGGGAAGTTCAGGTCGGTATTGAAGCTGGCCTTCAGCTGTCCGGCATCCTCGCCCACCATCCACAGTTCGCCCAGGGCGTTGTAGTGGAAGGTCTTCCCCTGGCTCTTGATAAGCTGTCCGCCGATGCTGATGTTGCTCTCGCTCACCCGCTGCATGACGGGGAGCGCGTCTTGCAGCTCATACATGCTGAACGATCGCAGCTCGTGGGTAGCAAAGAGCTTCAGTCCCGACTTTGCCCATTTGTTGAACCCTTCGAGCAGGGCCAGCGCCACGGTGTTCTTAATCCTGAAGTGGCGGGTCTTGTCGTCGAGGGAGTCGCGGGTGCCGGTATTCTCTTTATAGAAATAGGTGTTGGCGTAGTAGTCGGTGGGCGAGCCGTAGGCCAGGTAGGTGCGGTCGTAGCTGTCCATCTCGGCGGTATGGATGAAGCTGGTGACGGGGACGAAGACACGCTTCATCGTGGAGTCGTTCTCCAGGCTGTCCTTCCGGCTGAGGGCCAGCAGGCTGTCCA
This sequence comes from uncultured Prevotellaceae bacterium, assembly GCA_947303855.1. GTDB lineage: Bacteria > Bacteroidota > Bacteroidia > Bacteroidales > Bacteroidaceae > Prevotella. The sequence goes on along the minus strand of CAMYZO010000004.1, from coordinate 60,457 downwards.
TCTTCTCGGGTGTGTCCACCTGGATGCGGGTGGTGTCGGGGGCGTCGGGCTTCTGGCGTGGCGGCTCCTTGCCGGCGACGGCGGCATCCTTGGGGCGTCCCTTGAAGGTCTCCTCGGGCTTCTTGCCCTCCTTCAGGTCTTTCTTCTCCTGGTTCTCCTTCTTCGACTCCTTGGCAAACTGGCGGGCCTTCATTTCCTCCTCGGTCATCTTCTCCATGCGGTAGAAGCCCAGGTTGTAGCGGTGGGAGAGGAAGGCGTGGAGGTTGTCGTTGCGGTTCCAGTTGCTGCTGAGCACCGTGGGAATCTCGTTCTCGCTGTAGGTGGTCTCCTGGGCTTCCGGGTGCGATATGTATTCGTCGTTAGTGATGCCGCCGTTCTCAGCCGCTTTCTGGTGATAGGTCGAGAACATGAGGTGCATGTTGTACTTGTCGCCCAGGTAGGAGCCATAGAAGGTGCCGGCAAAATGAGATGCCGCCTGGTTGGCGAAATAGCCGCGGGCGTAGGCATAGTTGAGGTCGAAGCCCAGGCCGATGCGCTTGCCGGCGTTGACGGCGAACTTGGCCTGCAGGTGGTCTTCGCCGTACTGCTTGTCGCCGCAGTTGTCGTACGACAGGTTGGTGATGGGCGACAGCGTGTTGGTGAAGTGCAGCTGGTCGGGTGCTTTGTTGACGTAGCTGTAGGCCTCGGTGAACATGAACTGCTGGGGTTCCGGGCGGTCTATAACGATGCGGTTGAGGCGGGCGGTGTAGTTGTTGCCCGTGGTGTTGTATTCGCCGTAGACGCCGGTGTTGAGCGTGGTGTTCATAAAGAGGTGGGGCATGGTATCGACGGCTACGGGCCTGACGTCGCCGAACTTGCGGTCGATGGTCCACACATGGATGCCCCGGGGAATCTCCTTGTTGTTCTTGGTGGTATCGTTGTTGTGTGGGTTGAAGTTGCCGTTGTTCCTCTCGTCGCGCTGCGTGACGTTGCCCATCTGGTCTATCTGGTTGTAGGTCTGGGCACAGACAGCCGTCTGGAGTGCCGCCATGAGCAGGGCGAATACGTATTTCCTCATTCTAAAGCTTTGCTATTCTTAGTGTCAACTCGATAAACTTGAAAACGACGGCGCCTATCATGATATAGATGGCCGTGTTGTGGTCGGCCTTCACATACCATATCATGCCAACGATGGCACCGATGATGAAGATGAGGTTCAGCCACTGGCGCAGCCAGCGTAGCCGTCCCGTGTCCTCAAAGGGCTGCAGGTGGTGGTGTCTGTTCATTTCAGCAGGTCGGCAAACTTATTGAACAGGAAGTCCTTGCGGTCGATGGTCTTGCGGCGGAACTTGCCCGAGACGCGCGACAGCTTGGTCTGTTTCTTGTTCAGACCCTCCTTGTCGGTAATCCATTCCTCGGCGCGCAGGGTCTGCGGGTTGCGCTCCTCCTCGTAGAGGTAGTGTATGCGGGTCATGGTGATGTCGGCCTTGCCGTCGTCGCATTTCACGATGAGGTTGTAGAACAGGCGTGTGCGGTCGAGCACCAGTGCCGTAGACTTGAAGACGAGCCACTCCTGGTAGGTGCCGGCCACCTCGTAGTTCAGACTGTCGTCGAGGATGATGCGGCTCTGCTCGAACTGGTTCTTCTCGCGGGTCATCTTCTGCAGGTAGCCCTTGACGATGGCATAGACCTGCTGGGCGCTCTTGCCCGGGGCGTCGACGACGGTGTGGAACAGCACCTTGCCGTCTACCTCGGGTACTGCTCCCGCCAGGTATTTCTGGTCGGGATTGACGGTTGTCTCTGCCTCTTCGGGCATTTCCCATGTGTTCTGTGCGGTCATGGCCACAGGCAGGCACAGGAGTATGGCAAAAAGCATTTTTTTCATGTTCGCGTGTATGTTTTGTTGTTTTAACCGGGCAAAATTACAAATAATAATCTGTAACCGAGCACGGCTTAACCTTTAATCGCCTAATTTTTTGTTTTTTTAATTTTACTTCAGTTCCAGTTCCTGTTGCAGGCGCAGGATTTCGTCGCGGTACTGGGCAGCCTGGAGGAAGTCCAGCTGGCGGGCAGCCTCCTTCATGAGCTTCGTCGTGTTCTCGATGCTCTTCTGCAGCTGCTGGCGCGTCATGCGCTCCACGATGGGGTCGGCGGCCATACCCGTAACAGCGGCATCCGGACTCAGCGTCGTACGTTTCAGTTCCTTGATGTCCGGGCGGTCGTCGCGGTGCAGGGCCGTCTGCTTGAGTGTCCTGACAATCTGTGTGGGCGTTATGCCGTGCTCCTCGTTGTAGTGCAGCTGCTTGGCACGCCGGCGGCTGGTCTCGTCGATGGTGAGCTGCATGGACTGCGTGATGGTGTCGGCATACATGATGACCTTGCCGTTGACGTTGCGGGCGGCGCGCCCGGCAGTCTGCGTCAGCGAGCGGTGGGAGCGCAGGAACCCCTCCTTGTCGGCATCGAGGATGGCCACCAGCGACACCTCAGGCAGGTCGAGGCCCTCGCGCAGCAGGTTGACACCCACCAGCACGTCGTAGACGCCGCTGCGCAGGTCTTCCAGAATCTTCACACGGTCCAGGGTGGCCACGTCGCTGTGGATGTAGGCCGTCTGCACCTGGTGGTCCATGAGATACTCCGTCAGTTCCTCAGCCATGCGCTTGGTGAGCGTCGTCACCAGCACGCGCTCCTTGCGCTCGGCGCGCTGCTGTATCTCCTCCATCAGGTCGTCAATCTGGTTCTCGGTGGGGCGTACCTCAATCTCCGGGTCCAAGAGTCCTGTGGGGCGTATGACCTGTTCCACGACCACCCCTTCGGCCTCAGCCAGCTCGTAGTCGGCGGGGGTGGCGCTGACGTAGATGACCTGGTGAGTCATCTCCTGGAACTCGTCGAACGTCAGGGGACGGTTGTCGAAGGCGGCAGGCAGGCGGAAGCCGTACTCCACGAGGTTCTTCTTGCGTGAGCGGTCGCCGCCGTACATGGCACTGATCTGCGGCACCGAGACGTGGCTCTCGTCGATCACCAGCAGGAAATCGTCGGGGAAGAAGTCGAGCAGACAGTAGGGGCGCTCGCCCGCCTGCCGCCCGTCGAAGTAGCGTGAGTAGTTCTCGATGCCCGAGCAGTGGCCCAGTTCTTTTATCATCTCCATGTCGTATTCCACACGCTCCTTAATACGCTGAGCCTTAATGGGGTCGCCAATATCGTTAAAGTATTCCACCTGCTTCACCAGGTCGTCCTGAATCTGGCGGATGGCGATGTTGGTCTGTTCCTGACTGGTGGTGAAGAGGTTGGCAGGGTAGAGCTTGTATTCGTCGAAGGTAGCCATCCGCTGAAGCGTGACGGCATCCAGTTCCTCCAACTGGTCAATCTCGTCGTCCCAGAAGGTGACGCGCAGCACCACCTCGCTATAGGCTATGGCAATGTCGACGGTGTCGCCCTTGACGCGGAAGTTGCCGCGCTGCAGGTCCATGTCGTTACGGGTATAGAGGGCCGACACCAGACGGCGGAGCAGGGCGTTACGGTCCAGGATCTGTCCGCGGTGCAGCTCGATGACGTTCTCCTGAAGGGCCACGGGGCTGCCCATGCCGTAGATACAGCTGACGCTGGAGACGACGATGACATCCTGACGGCCGGAGAGCAGGCTCGACACCGCTGAGAGGCGCAGGCGGTCAATCTCCTCGTTGATGGCCAGGTCTTTCTCGATATAGGTGTCGCTGGAGGGCAGGTAAGCCTCGGGCTGGTAGTAGTCGTAGTAGCTGACGTAGTACTCCACGGCATTGTCGGGGAAGAAGCCCCTCATCTCCTCGTACAGCTGTGCGGCCAGCGTCTTGTTGTGACTCAGGATGAGCGTCGGCTTGCCGCTGTTGGCAATGACGTTGGCAACGGTGAACGTCTTGCCCGAGCCGGTGACGCCCAGCAGCACCTGGGCGCGGTCGCCGCGCTGCAGTCCTTCCGTCAGCTGGCGGATGGCCTCAGGCTGGTCACCGGTGGGCTGATACTGTGATGAAAGTCTGAAATGATTCATAACGAGCTGCAAAGATACGTAATTTTTGCCGCTAAACGGCAGTTTATTATTAATTTTTTAAAAAAAAGCGCGCCCTACGCGTACTGCATCCTAAAAATTGCGTATCTTTGCACCTCGAAATGAAGAAACCAATGTTTTTTATAGCCTGCGCGGTGCTTCTGTTCTGCAGTTGTGCGGGCGAATATAACCGAGTGCTGAAGTCGCCTGACAGCGATTTCAGGTATGAGTATGCCAAGCAATGCTTTGCCGAGGGCAAGTACCAGCGTGCCGTCACCCTGCTGTTAGACCTGGTGGCCGTGATGAAGGGTGGCGACAATGCCCAGGAGAGTCTCTACATGCTGGGTATGGCCCAGTATATGACGGGCGACTACGAGAGTGCAGCACAGACGTTCAAGAAATACGGCTCATCATTCCCCAAGGGCGTCTACGCTGAGAAGGCCTCGTTCTATGTGGGACAGTCGCTCTTCGAAAGCTCGCCCGAGCCGCGTCTGGACCAGAGCCCCACGATAGGTGCCATCAATGCCTACCAGGCGTTTCTTGACCTCTATCCCGACTCGCCCATGCGCCAGGAAGCCCAGAGCCGGCTCTTTGAACTGCAGGACAAGCTCATCATGAAAGAGTACCTGTCGGCCAAGCTCTACTATAACCTTGGCGGCTACTTTGGCAATATCAATTCCAACAACGAGAGCAACTACTCGGCCTGCATCATCACCGCCGAGAATGCGCTGAAGACCTATCCGTTTACGAAGCTGCGCGAGGACTTCTCGCTGCTGATCATGAAGAGCAAGTTCCAGCTGGCCGAGAACAGCAGCGACGAGAAGCGGCTGGAGCGCTACCGCGATGCCGAGGACGAGTGCTACGGCTTCATCAACGAGTTTCCTGACTCCAAGGAGACGGAGCTGGCCCAGCGCTACATCGTGAAATGTAAGAAAGTAACAAAAGATTAAAGCATAGATTTATGGATTACAAGAAGTCAAAGGCTCCGGTAAATACCGTGACCCGTAACGTGATGGACCTCTGCGACGAGACAGGGAACATCTACGAGAGTGTGGCAATTATCGCCAAGCGCGCCAATCAGATCTCCGTACAGATTAAGGAAGACCTCAGCAAGAAACTGGCCGAGTTTGCCAGTTATAACGACTCGCTGGAAGAGGTGTTTGAGAACCGCGAGCAGATAGAGATTTCACGCTACTACGAAAAACTGCCCAAGCCCACGCTGCTGGCCACCCAGGAGTTTGTGGAGAACCAGGTGTACTGGCGCGACCCGCAGAAGGAGCAGCAGAAAGAGGTGGAACTGTCGGAACTGTAAGCACCTTACGAACTGTATGATACAACGTAAACAGACCGTGTTCCTGTTGCTGGCTGCCATCTTGTCGCTGGTGTGCTGCGTGCTGCGCCTCCAGTGGATAGACGTGCTGCTGGCAGCCCTGGCAGCCTTGTCGGCCTACACCATCTTCCAGTATCACCGCCGTCCGCTGCAGGCCCGCCTCTGTCTGGCAGGCCTGTTCGTGGTCTTTGCCTGGTACATCGGCGTGGCCGTGCTTGAGCAAGGCGTGGGCACCGTCGAGGCGCTGCCTATGGTGAACGCCATCCTCATCTTCCTGGCCCGGAAGGGCATTCTCGACGACGAGAAACTGGTGAGGTCGGCCGACAGAATCAGATAAAACAATATGAGACTATATGAATAGAATAGCCCTTTTTTGTATGACACTCATCGTTCCCCTGCTGGCTCATGCCGTAGGGGAATTGAGTTTAAAGGATATTACGGCCGGGGAGTTCCGTGCCGAGAGTCTGAACGAGGTGACGGCACTGGCCGACGGTGAGACCTACGCCCAGATCAGCGATGACGGCCAGCGCATTGTGGCCTACTCCTTCCGTACGGGCAAGCAGACAGCCGTGCTCTTTGATGCCGCCACTGCCCGCGGCCCGAAGGTGGGGCGTGTGGACGGCTATGTGGTGAGTCCCGACGGCAAGCGGCTGCTCATACAGACGCAGACCAAGCGCATCTACCGCCGCTCGTTCACCGCCACCTATTATATATACAGCCTGCAGAACAACAAGCTGGAGCCCCTCTCAGACGGCGGGCCGCAGCAGGCTCCCGTCTTCTCGCCCGACGGCAATGTCATCGCCTTCGTGCGCGACGGGAACATCCACTTAGTGAAGCTGCTCTACGACAATGCCGAGAGTCAGGTGACCACCGACGGCAAGCGCGGCGAGGTCATCAACGGCGTGCCCGACTGGGTGTATGAGGAGGAGTTCTCTACCAATGCGTCGCTGGTGTTCACGGCCGACTCCAAGCAGGTGGTGTGGATACGCTACGACGAGCGCGACGTAGAGCAGTACACCATGCAGCTCTTCAAGGGCCTGCAGCCCGAACGCACGGAGTTTGCCGCCTATCCCGGTGCCTATACCTACAAATACCCCGTTCCCGGCGGCAAGAACTCGCAGGTGAAGGTGATGAGCTACGACATCAAGAGCCACCAGACGCGCACCATGGACCTGCCGCTGGAGGCCGACGGCTACATTCCCCGCCTGCTGCCTACGGAGGACGCTACGAAGGTGGCCGTCGTCACGATGAACCGCCATCAGGACCACCTGTGCATCTATATGGCCAACCCGCTGTCGACCGTATGTCAGCTGGTGGTAGAGGACAAGGCCGACAAGTATATCAAGGAAGAGGTGCTCGGCGCATTGCGCATCACCAGTCAGCACATACTGCTGCCCAGCGAGCGCGACGGCTACAACCACCTGTACCTCTACGCCCTGAACGGACAGCAGAAACGGCAGGTGGGCAGCGGACAGACCGTCGTCACCGATGTCTATGGCTACGACGAGCCTACGGGCGACATCTACTATGCCGCCTATACCACCACGCCTACCGAACAGCAGGTGTTCGTGGCCCATGCCAACGGCAAGACCGAGCAGCTGACACAGAAGGGCGGCGTCAACAGCGCTATCTTCAGTCGCGGCTACAAGTACTTTGTCAACACCTGGAGCGACGTGAAAACGCCGCCCGTGACCACGCTGAACGACAACCGCGGACGGCTGCTGGCCACACTTGTCGACAACAAGGCGCTGCAGCAGAAACTCGTGCAGTTCAGCCTGGGCAGCGTGGAACTGTTCCAGCTGACAACCTCGGAGAACGTCACCCTGAACGGCTGGCTGGTGAAGCCCCGTGACTTCGACCCCAACAGAAAATACCCCGTCGTGATGTACCAGTATGGCGGACCAGGCTCGCAGCAGGTGCTCAACCGCTGGGGCGTGGGCATGTGTGGCAGCGGTGCCGTGCTGGAACAGCTGATGGCACAGCGCGGCTATGTCGTCTGCTGCGTTGACGGACGGGGAACGGGCGGACGCGGTGCCGACTTCGAGAAGTGTACCTACCTCAGACTGGGCGAGCTGGAAGCCCGCGATCAGGTAGAGGCAGCACTCTGGCTGGGACGACAGACGTGGGCCGACAAGGAACGCATAGGCATCTGGGGCTGGTCGTACGGCGGCTGGAACACGCTGATGGCCATGTCGGAGGGACGCCCCGTCTTCCGCTGCGGCATAGCCATAGCACCGCCTACCTGCTGGCGCTACTACGACACCGTCTACACCGAGCGCTACATGCGCACACCGAAGGAGAACCAGGCAGGCTACGACCAGGTGAACCCCATAGCACGGGCTTCGCAGCTCAGCGGCGCCCTGCTCATCTGTCACGGACTGGCCGACGACAACGTACACTACCAGAACACGGCCGAATACGTGGAGGCACTCGTACAGGCCGACAAGGACTTCCGGCAGCTGGTCTACACCAACCGCAACCACAGCATCTTCGGTGGTAACACCCGCAACCACCTGTTCCGCCAGTGCCTGAACTTCTTCGACAGTGAGTTGCTGGCAAAATAATAACCAAGAGGGACAAAACTATTACTACGATGAAGAAAAACTATCTACTATTATGCGTGATGACGCTGCTGGGCCTCGTGTCGTCACGCGCCGCTGTTAACATCACCGGGCAAGAGGGCTGGTTTGAGAGCGCCTGCGTCACATGGACACCCGGCGACGGACTTGAATATAACGTCTACGTCAGTGAGGCTCAGCAAGAGACTTGGACCCAACTGGACGACGAGCTGCTGCGCTCATACGGCACCTATTACAGGGCCGACGCCATAGGACTGAAGGCCGGCACCTACAGATTCCGTGTGGTGCCCGTCAGCGACGGACAGGAAATGACCGGCGAGGCCAGCGAAAGCGATGCGGTTGTGGTGAAGGCTCACGACCGTTCAGGCTTTGCCCATGTAGGCATGGCTGGCGGCATTGGCGCCTATAAGAACGACGGTACGCTGAAGGACGGAGCGAAGGTTATCTACGTCTGGGCAGACAATGCCAAGACCATCACCCACGACGTGGTTACCAACAATAAGGGAGGCGTTACCACGGGCAAGGGGCTGCAAGACATTGTCTACCTCTATCAGAAAGGCTACGACACCACCCCGTTGGCCATCCGCATCATCGGTACCATCAAGGCTGCCGATATGGACCGCTTCGACTCGTCGGCAGAGGGACTGCAGTTGAAGGGCAAGAGTGCCTTTGCCAACATGCCCATCACCCTGGAGGGCGTGGGCAACGATGCTGCCATCTGGGGCTTTGGCATTCTGTGCCGTAACTGCAGTAACGTGGAGTTCCGTAACTTCGCCATCATGCTCTGCATGGACGACTGCCTGTCGCTGGATACCAACAACCGCAATATCTGGGTTCACAACATGGACTTCTTCTATGGCAATACCGGCGGCGATGCCGACCAGGCTAAGGGCGACGGCACGGTGGACATCAAGGGCAAGTCGACACACGTCACCGTCTCTTACAACCATTTCGTTGACTGTGGCAAGACCAGTCTGGGCGGCATGAAGAGCGAGACGACCGACTGCTGGATGACCTTCCATCATAACTGGTTTGACCACAGCGACTCGCGCCATCCGCGTATTCGCACAGCCTTCTATCATGTGTACAACAACTACTTTGACGGCGTGTCAAAATACGGCGTTGGTGTGACCATGGGCGGTTCGGCGTTTGTAGAGAACAACTACTTCCGTAACACGAAATACCCGATGCTCATCTCCAAGCAGGGAACCGATGCTGAGGGCGACGGCACCTTCTCGGGAGAGAACGGCGGCGTCATCAAAGCCTACAACAACAATATAGACAATGCACGTAAGGTGCAGTACTGGAGTGCTGAGGTGCAGGCTACGGGTGCCTGGGACGCCGTGCTGGTGAATAGCCGCGACGCTGCCGTGACGGCCACGGCCCTTGCAGGCGGCACTGGCTATAACACGGCCGCCGACCAGGCCGCACGTACCAGTTATATTGAAAACAATATTGACAATCCTGCTCAAGTTAAAGACATTGTGAAAGGTCAGTACGGTGCGGGGCGTATGCAGCATGGTGACTTCCACTGGGCTTTTGACAACAAGGTGCAGGACACGAACTATGGCGTCATCAGCGCACTGAAGCAGGCCCTGAAGGACTACCGGTCAACGCTCGTCGGCTTCGTCGGCGGCGGTGGCGTCAGCAATGGCGGCAACTCGCAGCCTGTCAGCGGCGGCGACGGTCAGGGTATCAGTGACGACGATAACGATAACTATGAGCCGTCATGGGGAGGCGGTAGCGGCGGTGGCCAGGCGGGCACTGCCGGGGAGTACGTTATTGGCTCGTCAAGCGACTATTTCTGGTTTAATGCTGATAACGATGCTGCTTACAAGGCGTATATTGCTAATCAGACGTTCGTGACTGATGGCAGCTACACGCCCGCACAGGTGGTAGCCAAGAGTGACGGCACGAAGTGTTCAGATTATATTGGTTCAGTCCGGCTGTCTAAGAATCAGTCGTTCACGGTTTATTGTGCCGATGGCATCAACGTAGTAAGTTTCTATGTGTCTTCCACAGGTACTCAGAATTGGAAGCTGGAGTCATCAGAGGATGGAAGTAACTGGAAAGCTGAGGACCCCGTAACTGGCAAGTCAGCGGAACACCCTACGTGTGCCATCAAAGGTACGACAGGTGTCAAGTATGCCCGTATCACTAACACTAACGACGGAAACCGTGACGTTCAGGGTGTCAAGGTGGCCAAGCCCGGCAATGGCTCAGACGATAAAGACCCTGCTGACGACGAACCGGTACGGAACAGCGATGCTTCTGCAGAATTCGCACTCAGTGGCGAGGAGATAGCCATGTCGGGCAATGCCTATACGCTCCATGTGGACTTCGACGCTGCCGACGCTAATGGCTACAACGTGGCGGTGACACCTGCTGAGGGTGCTACGGTTGCCAGTACAACAGGCGCTGCGGGCAGCGACGGGAACTACACGATAGCAGCACCCGCCGCAGGACAGACAGCAACGGCCACATTCAGAATACTGGCCGAGAACCAGACAGACACGCGTACCTATACTATCAGCATCGTTAAGGGCATCGACCCCGCCACACTGCCGCAGACCACCGGTGAGTTCCTCTATTTCCCGGAGGGCAGCAAGACCTATAATGCCTTCTTCACCGTGAGCGGCAACACTTCCGATCAGTATGGCAGTACGACATACACTCGCAACGGTGAGACCTACCAATGCTCATTCACTCTGAAGATGGAGTCGAAGACTTCTGTCACCTTCATACCGTCACACGACGGTATTGTGAGGATTGCCCTTAGCGGTTCTGCTAATAATAACTTGAAACTGAACGGTACCAAACTGACGGGTGATGCCAACAACGTGGTGGAGTCGGCAGTGACGGGTGGTAAGCAGTACACCATCACCAAGGCAGACAAGGCATACGTCTACTATATCGAACTGGTCTACGGCAGCCAGACAGAAACGGTTGACGTGACAACGGCTGCAAGCGGCTACACAACACTGGTATGTGCTGCAGCACTCGACTTCAGCACCGCCAACGGTCTGAAAGCCTACATCGCAACGGAGGTGGGAGGAGACGTGGTGAGGCTCACCGAGGTACAGTCGGCACCGGCTGCCACACCCCTTATCCTGAAGGGTGAGGCCAGCCATACATATTCCGTCGGCACTACCAATGCCCCGGCGGCTTTACCCGGCAACAACCTGCTGGAAGGGTCGGCCACAGCCAGCAAGGTACTGGCGGCCAACGAGGCGTATATCCTTGTGGGCGGCAAGTTGCATCCCAACGAGGCCGGCACCATGCCCGCCGGCAAGGCCTATCTGCCTGTCAGCGCGGTTCCTAATGGCGCACGCGAACTGACTCTGTATTTCGACGGTGTCACGGCTGTTTCTGGCCTTTCTGTGGCAGCGCCTGCTTCTTGTGTCTATACCCTTGGCGGACAGCAAAAGAAGACGCGCACCGGTAAGGGCGTCTATATTGTTGACGGAAAGAAAACGTTCTTGAAGTGAGAAAGGAGTAGTATGATGATAATGACGAAAAATACCTATATCAGACCGGCCGTTGAAGTAGTTGCTGTCGACAATGGTCCGGCACTTCTGGCAGATTCCGCCAGTATTGAAATTGTCGGCCCCCCCGAGCCAATCAGCAATCAGGACTCACGCGATGATTTCTTTGACTTGCCATTCTCAAACCAGTTAATACAAGACTTGAAATAAAAATGATGAATACAAACAAACTGACAGGTGTGATACTGGCGGCGGGCATGGCACGCCGCCTGCGTCCGCTGACCGATACGAAACCGAAGTGCCTGCTTACCGTGGGCAACCGCACGCTGCTGCAGCGTACCGTCGATGCTATGCTGCTGGCTGGCGTCAGCGAACTGGTGGTGGTGACGGGCTATAAGGCAGAGATGATTCGCGACTTCCTCACAGCCCAATACCCGCAGCTGAGCATCCGCTTCCTCGACAATACCGACTACGAGCATAACAACAACATCTTCTCGCTCTGGATGGCGATGGACGTGGTGCGGGGACGTGACTTCCTGCTGATGGACAGCGACATACTCTGCGACCCCGCGGCCGTGGTGAGCATTGCAAGCGAGGAGGAGGCGGCGCTGGCCGTCAACCGCCACGAACTGGGTGAGGAGGAGATGAAGGTCGTCGTTGACGCCCATGGACGCATTACCGAGATTAGCAAGACCTGCAGTCCGGCTGAGGCTATGGGTGAGTCGGTGGGCATAGAGCGCATAACGGCTGCCTACAGCGAGGCACTCTACCAGGAACTGCAGCAGATGATTCTTGAGGAGGGACTCATCGACATCTTCTACGAGCGTGCCTTCGAACGGCTCATTCCGCAGGGACACACGTTCCGCGTGGTAGACACCACCAACTACTTCTCATACGAACTGGACACGCCGGAGGATTTCCAGCGTGCCCAGGAACTCATGCCCGCAGCATTGTTATAAAAAAAAGCAGCGATGGCGAGGACTACTTTTCCAGGGTACTGCGGTACCACTGGAAAAGACGGTTCACGCCATCCTCAATCTCCACCTGGTGCGTCCAGCCCAGGGAGTGCAGCTTGCTGACGTCTATCAGCTTACGCATAGTACCGTCGGGTTTCGACGCATCGAACGTGATGGTGCCCTCAAAGCCTACGGCCTTGGCTACCAGTTCCGACAGTTGGCGGATGGTCAGTTCCTTGCCCGTGCCCACGTTGATGTGGCAGTTGCGTATTTCGCCCAGACGGGGCAGTGCCCCGCCGCGTCCGGCAGAGTGGTTGCGGTCTACGGCACCGTCGATAGCCGCACCGTAGTGTACGCTGCTGTATTTCTCGATGCCAATGATGTCGCTGAAGTCAACATGGAGCAGCACGTGTACTGAGGCGTCGGCCATATCCTCGCTCCACAGGAACTCGCGCAGCGGTGTGCCCGTGCCCCACAGCACCACCTTGTTATTATAGATGCCATACTTGGCCAGCACGTTTACGATGTCGGTTTCGTTAGACGACCCGCCGATGCCCTCCACCGGGCGGCAGTCCATATCGCGGCGGATGGCCTCCCAGTCGCCCTTATACAGCAGGTGAGCCAGATAGACCTTGCGCATCATGGCCGGCATGACGTGTGAGTTCTCCAGATGGAAGTTGTCGTTGGGACCGTAGAGGTTGGTGGGCATCACGGCAATATAGTTGGTGCCGTACTGCAGGTTGTACGACTCGCACATCTTCAGTCCTGCTATCTTGGCAATGGCATACTCCTCGTTGGTGTACTCCAGCGGCGACGTCAGCAGACAGTCCTCCTTCATGGGCTGTGGTGCATTCTTGGGATAGATGCACGTTGACCCGAGGAACAGCAGCTTCCTGACACCGTGGGCGTAAGACTCGGAGATGACATTACACTGCATCTTCATGTTCTGCATGATGAAGTCGGCACGGTAGAGCGAGTTGGCCATGATGCCGCCAACGAAGGCGGCAGCCAGCACTACGGCATCGGGGCGCTCCTCATCGAAGAACCGGCGCACGGCTGTCTGGTCTGTCAGGTCGAGTTCCTGATGGGTGCGCCCCACCAGATTCGTATAGCCCCGCTTCAGCAGGTTGTTCCAAATGGCCGAGCCCACCAGTCCGCGGTGCCCGGCAACGTAAATCTTACAGTCTTTGCTTAGCATAGCTTATTCGTCCATGTGGGCCTTGAGGAACAGCTTTTTGACGAACTTCATGTCGTGCTGAACCATAATCTTGACCAGATTCTCGAACGATGTCTTCTGCGGGTTCCAGCCCAGTTTGGCCTTGGCCTTGGCGGGGTTGCCCAGCAACTGGTCTACCTCGGCGGGACGGAAGTACTTGGGGTCAACCTCTACCAGCGACTTGCCGGTGGCCTTGTCGTAGCCTTTCTCGTCGACACCGTCGCCACGCCACTCCAGCTCGATGCCCACCTCGCGGAAGGCCAGCGTGCAGAACTCGCGCACGGTGTGGTACTCACCGGTGGCAATGACAAAGTCGTCAGGCTCGGGCTGCTGCAGGATGAGCCACATGCACTCGATGTAGTCCTTGGCGTAGCCCCAGTCGCGCAGCGAGTTGAGGTTACCCAGATAGAGCTTGTCCTGATAGCCCTGTGCTATGCGGGCGGCGGCCAGTGTTATCTTGCGGGTGACGAAGGTCTCGCCGCGTCGCTCCGACTCGTGATTGAAGAGTATGCCGTTGCAGCAGTACATGCCGTACGACTCGCGGTAGTTCTTCATAATCCAGAAACCGTAGAGCTTGGCTACGGCATAGGGAGAGCGGGGGTAGAAGGGTGTGGTCTCAGACTGCGGCACCTCCTGCACCTTGCCGTAGAGCTCGGAGGTTGAGGCCTGGTAGATGCGGCAGGTGTCAGCCAGTCCGCAGATGCGAACGGCCTCCAGCAGTCGCAGCACGCCGTTGGCATCGGTGTCGGCGGTGTATTCGGGCACGTCAAAGCTCACCTTGACGTGGCTCTGTGCAGCGAGGTTGTAGATTTCCGTAGGGCGTACCTTGGAGATGACGCGCACGAGCGACGAGGAGTCGGTCATGTCGGCCCAGTGCAGGTTTACCAGTCGGGCTTTCTTCATGTCGCGCACCCATTCGTCCAGGTATAGATGCTCAATGCGGGCGGTGTTGAATGATGACGAGCGGCGCATGAGGCCGTGTACCTCATAGCCTTTCTCAATAAGGAACTCGGCCAGATAACTGCCGTCCTGACCGGTGATGCCAGTGATAAGTGCAATGTTCTTGCTTTCCATGTTTTCTATTCGCTGAATTGTTTGATACGCTGTTCTTCTGACAGCTTGCATATTAATAAGGTATCGTTGTTCTCGGCCACGATATAGCCGTCGAGGCCCTGGATGATGACACGCTTTTCCTGGGCCGTGTGAATGATGCAGTTGTGGCTCTCGAACATCCTGATGTCCTGACCTATGCAGGCATTGCCGTAGAGGTCTTTATGACTCTGAAGGTGTAGGGAACCCCATGTGCCCAGGTCGCTCCAGCCGAAGTCAGCAGGGCAGACGAAGATTTCCTCAGCCTTCTCCATGATAGCGTAGTCGACGCTGATACTCTCGCATTCGGGGAAGCGCTCGTTGATGATTTCCTGTTCGCGCGGCGTGCCGTAGACGCTGTTCATCGACTCGAAAATCTTGGCCAGCGTGGGCTGGTACATGCGGAAGGCATTGACGATGGTGTTGACGTTCCAGATGAAGATGCCGGCATTCCAGTAGTAGTTGCTTTGCTGGATATACTTCAGGGCCGTCTGCAGGTCGGGCTTCTCACGGAAGGAGTCGACGCGGAAGATACCCTTGTTGCGCAGGGAGTTGGCGGCCAGGTTGGCCTGTATATAGCCGTAGCCGGTCTCTGGGCGGTTGGGCTTCATGCCGAGGGTGACGATGGCGTCGGTGTCGGCGGTGAACTTCATGCAGTCGCCGATGACGCGCTGGAACTCCTGCACGTTGGTGACGATATGGTCGGAGGGCGTGACGACGATGTTGGCCTTGGGGTCGCTGGCCTTGATGCGCCAGGAGATATAGGCTATGCAGGGTGCCGTGTTGCGGCGGCAGGGTTCGCAGAGGATATTGCTCTTAGGCATGTCGGGCAGCTGCTCGGCAACGATGTCGGCATAGCTGGCATTGGTCACTACCCAGATGTTTTCGGGCTTCACCAGTGAGCCGAAGCGCTCGACGGTAAGCTGGAGCAGTGTGCGGCCCGTTCCCAGTACGTCGATGAACTGCTTAGGGCGTTCGCTGGTGCTCATAGGCCAGAAGCGGCTGCCTACGCCGCCGGCCATGATGACGAGGTGGTTGTTGATTTTTGCCATAATCTATAGTCTTTTTTTATTTAACTTGTGCTTGATGATGAAATAGGCTGCGGCCAGCACGACGAGGACGAGGATGGCGGCCACGATGTAGTGGTTGTACTGCTTGATGGTTTCCTCAAGCTGCTCCTCGGGGACGACGGCATGCAGATACCAGCCCATAGCCGCCAGGATGGCATGCCAGCAGCCTGCACCTATAGTGGTGTAGAGCAGGAATTTCCAGTAGTTCATGCGAGCCAGTCCGGCAGGCAGCGAGATGAGGTGGCGGATGCCGGGTATGAGTCGGCCGGTGAGCGTTGCCACGATGCCGTGCTGGTCAAAGTAACGCTCGCTCTTCTCAATTTTCTCCTGATTAAGCAGGCACATCTTTCCCCAGCGGCTGTTGGCAAAACGGTAGATGATGGGGCGGCCTACATAGAGGGCTACAAAATAGTTGATGGATGCTCCCACGTCGGCTCCGATAGTGGCAAAGAGCACTACCAGGAGCACGTTGAGGTGGCCGCCGGCAGCATGATAGGCAGCAGGTGCCACTACCAGCTCGGAAGGTACGGGCACGACGGTGCTCTCCAGCAGCATCAGCAGGAAGATGGTGGGGTAGTTCAGGTTGTTGAGCAGGGTGCTTATCAGGTTCATGTATTCAGTCTGTTTAGTTCGTACTGATAATAGTCACTGGGAGCCATACCCTCAGGAAACAGAAAGCCCAGAGCGCCCTTGGCTTCTTCGGGATTACGGCGGCAGGCCTCTTCAAGATAGTGCAGGTATTCCTTGTGGCGGCCAAGGTCGTGACAGCAGAGGGCCATATAGGAGTAACCTCTGTTCCAGTCGTCGCTGACGGTGTCAAGCAGCTGTGTCAGCATGCTATAGGCTGTGGTGACATACTGGTTGTCGTAGATGGAAATGGCTGCACGCAGGATGATGTGAGGGTCGTAGCCCGACTGGCTGATGGCCTGCTTATAGGACTGCTCTGCCTCGTCATTAAAGTTGTTCGACAGCAGGATATGTCCGCGAATGACCAGCATCTCATTCTGATTGCAGTCCATTGACAGCGTCTTGTCTATGTAGAAAAGGGCTGTCTCAGGCTTATGCAGCTCGCTGTAGGCGAAGGCCAGTTCCTGGTAGATGTCTGCCAGGTACTGGGAGTCAGTTGCGGCCAGCTCCTCCGCCTTCTGTAGTTTCACAATGGCCTCTTCGTATTTGCCCACATTTACCAGGCAGCTGCCGGCGTTGAGCAGTGCAAACTCGTCATCGGGTATTTTCGCCAGGTAGCGATCATAGTACTTGATAGCCTCTTCATTGTTGCTCAGGCTGTTCAAGGCATTGGCTTTTGCCAGCAGGGCGTCAGGGTCGTCGGGGTCGATAGCTATGGCGTATTCGCTGCTGGTGATAGCGCCGCTATAGTCCTCCTTCATGTACTGTGTGCTGGCCAGGGCGTTCCAATAGCGTTTCTGGAACGGGTTCTTGTCTAACAGTTCATTGAAGAGACGCTCCGAGTCATCGTAGGCTCCTATGCCGAAGTAGGTGCGTGCCATCAGCTCCTTGAAATCCTCGGTCTCTTCCGGATGGGCGCGCAACATCCACTCCATGCCCTTCTCGCTGTTACCGTATTCTGTCCACAGGTTGGCGATGTCGATCACATAGTCCTGATATTCGTCACGGGGCAGGTCTTTCACGCAGTCAAGCAGATATTGGTCGGCTTCGTCGGTCATGCCTTGTGCCATCATGATTTCGGCGCGGCTGTAGATGTATTCAGGAGCCTGCTTGTCGTCCATCCTTTCCAGATAGTCTTTGGCAGCCTGATAGTCGCCGTTGCCAATGGCTTCATGGGCTTTGTAGTTCAGGGCGATGATGGAGTCGGGCTGCAGTTCAATGGCACGGTCTATTGCCCGCTGCGCGTCGTCATAGCGTTCGTGCAGCTGGTAGTATTCGGCAATGTCGGCAAGATCGTCAACGTCCATGAACACCAGCTGGCCGTCGGCCACTGTGCGCTCATAGTCGTCCAGCATCTCGCGGAACTCCTCGTCATTGAAATACTCCTCGTCGGTCATCTCTCTCTGCTGTTACTTTTTCCATGTGTCCTTCAAGCCGACGGTCTTGTTGAAGACAGGCTTGTCGGGGGTTGAGTCGGGGTCTACGTTGAAGTATCCTAAGCGCTGGAACTGCAGATAACTCAGCGGCTTCATCTGCGTGGCAAAGGGCTCAATATAGCAGTTGTCAAGTATCGTCAGAGAGTCAGGGTTGATAATCTGCTTCATGGCCGTTACGGCATCGCACTGCTGTGCTTCGCGTATGGCAGCCATCTCGTCGCGCGGATTCTCAACACGCCACAGACGGTCGTACAGCCTGACCTCGGCACGTACGGCGTTGTGGCAGCTTACCCAGTGCAGGGTCTTGCCCTTGATCTTGCGGTCGGCACCAGGCAGGCCGCTGCGCGTCTCTGGGTCGTAGGTGCAGTAGATGGTGGTCACGCGTCCGTCAGCATCCTCGTCGCAGGGGTGCTCTTCATTACATTTAATAATATAGGCATTCTTCAGGCGCACCTCCTTGCCGGGAGCCAGACGCATGAACTTCTTCTCGGCAATCTTCTGGAAGTCGTCGCGCTCAATCCACAGTTCGCGGCTGAACTCCACCTCGTGGGTGCCGTCGGCTTCGTTCTCAGGATTGTTGACGGCGGTGAGCATCTCGGTCTGCCCATCAGGATAGTTGGTGATGACCACCTTCACGGGGTCAAGAACAGCAGCCACACGCTGGGCACGGCTGTTCAGGTCGTCGCGCACGACGCTCTCGAGCAGCGCCATATCGTTCAGGGCATCCAGTTTGGTGTAGCCAATCTTGTCGATGAACTTGATGATGCTCTCAGGGGAATAGCCGCGGCGTCGCAGACCGCAGATGGTAGGCATGCGGGGGTCGTCCCATCCGCTGACCATACCCTCGTTGACCATCGCCAGCAGGTTGCGCTTCGACATGAGCGTGTAGTTCAGGTTCAGTTTGTTGAACTCCGTCTGGCGCGGACGGTTGTCCTCAATGTTGGCGGTCTCGCCGCGCCATTCCTTCATCCACGTCACAAACAGATCGTAGAGGGGACGGTGCTCCACAAACTCCAGTGTACACCATGAGTGGGTAACCCCCTCCAGATAGTCGCACTGACCGTGGGTGAAGTCATACATCGGATAGGCGTTCCACTTTGAGCCGGTCTTCACATGGGGAATGTTCAGCACACGGTAGATAAGCGGGTCGCGGAACAGCATGTTCGGGTGGGCCATGTCAATCTTGGCACGCAGGACAAGTGTGCCAGGCTCACATTTGCCGCTGTTCATGTATTCAAACAGTTTGAGGTTCTCCTCAACGGGACGGTCGCGGAAAGGCGAGTTGGTACCAGGGCTGGTCGTTGTGCCCTTCTGCTGGGCTATGACCTCTGCCGACTGCTCGTCGACGTATGCACGGCCCTGCTGAATGAGCCATACGGCAAAGTCCCACAACTGCTGGAAATAGTCGCTGGCATAGTAGACGTGTGCCCACTCAAAGCCCAGCCACTTAATGTCGCTCTCGATATTCTCAATATATTCTGTATCTTCTTTGACGGGGTTCGTGTCGTCGAAACGCAGGTTGCACTCACCACCATACTTCTTGGCCAGACCGAAATCGATGGCTATAGCCTTGGCGTGGCCAATGTGCAAATATCCGTTGGGCTCGGGTGGAAAGCGGGTCTGAAAACGGCCTCCGTTCTTGCCGGCGGCCAGGTCGTCAATCACTTTCTGCTCCACAAAACTCACGGACTGAGAAGACGTACCTGAGGTTTTCTTCTCTTCTGTTTCTAATGCAATTTTCTCTGCCATATACCTTATATAATTATTATGGGGTGCAAAGTTACACATTATTTCTGAAACGGCCAAAAGTTCAGCCGTCATTATTTTTTTTACGATGTATCAAATTATTTACGTCCCAAATGTCGGATATTATAAATTTTTTCTTACCTTTGTACCCAAATGAAACATTTATTGTCTAATTTTAACAAACTCTTATTATGAAAAGAAGCAAATCACTACTCATTTCGGGCGGAATCATAGCTTTGGCTATGACTTTTTTTACTACTCCCTCAAGAGCACAGAGCTTTGATGGGGAATTCGGATTCTTCGACCATGTGGGCGCAGGCGTATCCCTGGGTACCGACGGTATAGGTATCGATGTTGCAGCCCCATTAACAGACTGGGGAGCAGTCAGAGCAGGTATATCCTTTATGCCGGCTATTAAGTACACTAAGAAAGACGTGGAGATTGACGATCCCGCAGTGTACCCAAAGGTTGATATTGATGGTAAGTTGAATATTTTCGACTTTAAGATTTTGGCCGACTTCTATCCTTTCCAGACCAGTTCGTTCCATGTTACCGCTGGTGCTTTTATTGGCAGCAGTACGGCGGTGAAGGCCGAAAATGCAGGACCGTTCTTCAAGGATAAGGATACTGGTATCAGAGTTGGCGACTACGCTATTACCTGCGATGACAATGGTGACGTACATGCCGACGTGAAGGTGAACAGTTTCAAACCCTATATTGGTATAGGCTTCGGTCGTGCCATTCCCAAGAAGAACCGCGTGAGCGTGTCGTTCGACTTCGGTGTCAAGTTCTGGGGAACACCGGGTGTAGGCGTCGAGACAACGAAGCCTTGGGGTACTTTCGGTCGCGACAATCTGTCGTACCACAAGTTCACCTACGACGAGGTGAAAACCCCGCGTACCGGCGAGGCTGATTACATGAAAGACGTGAGAGATGCCCTGGAGATTGCCAACAAGATTATTGTATATCCGGTACTCAATGTCCGTCTGACAGGTCGCATATTCTAATTCAAACTATAACTTTACAAACATTTACGATTATGAAAAAGAATCTATTTCTTGTTGCTTTCTCTGCCTTTGCAGCCCTCACCTTCACGGCCTGCAGCAGTAGTAGCGACGATGACAACAGCGGTAGCAATACCAACACGAACACGGCAGTGAACCTGTCTAAGCCAGCCACAGCCGACAATGCCGTGGAGTTTAAACTGAACACCCCGCTGCCAGCAGCGTCTGTTACTGGAGAGGATCAACTCAAACAACTGAAGACTATCGACATCACTGAGAGCAGTCAGATTCTTCTGGAGATTATAGACCCATCGACCGGCGAGTCGAAATATGTCATGGAGAGCGCTGCCCGTAATGGCAACGAATTCAGAATGAATGGCACCAAAATCAAAGGTATTGTGAGAATTGTTCCAAGCGGGACACGTGCCGGCAACAGCACCAAACTCGAAATCAGTATTACCGTTTTGCTTGAGGGCAATACATTCGCCTATAGCACCGGTGGCGACGGCTCCAGCGTTGATGCCGAGGAGGCTATTTCGCCCATAACACCTGAGCAAGCCATGAACAATTTTGCACGTACATGGAACATTCAGGGTGCTACGCTCGAACTGAAGAGTACCGACGTGGAGGCCTATAAGGATATTTACAGTCACAATGGCGTGTTCTTCCTGAAGGACGTGCTTGACGAGGCTGCTTCCCGTGGCGTGAACTTCACTGTCAGTGAGAAGGAAGACCTTAACAAGCAGATAAAGAGTCTGACCGCTACCAAGAACGGCCTGTTCATTCTGGCTTACGTGGGTGGTGCCGAGGATGTGGCTACCTGGACCTGGGCCGACACCAACAAGACCTCTATCAAGATTACGATGAAGGCAGGCAGCACTGGTAACAAGTTTATCAACAACGATACCAAGATATCACTGGTCTTCAAGAACAAAGGCTGCGACCTGACGATGAAGATTAACTTCGACGATGACAGCAAGAAGAAGTGGGATGCCTCACTGAAACTGGTTCTGCAGTCGAATGAATAAATAGTAATTAGCAATCTTTTGCCGCCCGCTACTTGATGCCCCTGTCGTTCAGGGCCCGAGCGTAGCGGGCGGCATTGCGTAGGTGCTCGTTGTAGGAAACAGCAAAATTATGTGTGCCGGAGAAGTCCTCCTTGGCGCACATGTACAGGAAGTCGTGCTTGACATAGTTCAGCACGGCTTCCATGCCTTTGATGGAGGCTATCTTGATAGGTCCTGGGGGCAGTCCCGTGTTGCGGTACGTGTTATAGGGACTGTCAAAGAACAGCATGTCGTGGTAGATACGGCGCAGTTCAAACTGCTGCAGGGCAAACTTCACCGTAGGGTCGGCCTGCAGGGGCATGCCCTTGTGCAGGCGGTTCAGGTACATGCCTGCTATCATCGGTTTCTCCCCAACATTGGCGGTCTCCTCATCAATGATGCTTGCCAGTGTGGCCACCTCGTTGGGAGTCAGTCCGGCAGCCTCAGCCTTGGCTCTGCGCTCCTCGTTCCAGAAGTTGTCGTGCTCCTTCACCATCCGTTCCATCAGACGGTCCAGCGTCACGTTCCAGTACACCTCGTATGTGTTAGGCACGAAGAGGGCAGCAATGGTAGCCGTGTCATATCCCCAGCGCTTGCAGAAGGGCTCATCAATGAGTGCAGCGGCTATCTGCACTGAGTCCAGCATCAGTTTCCGACCAAGTACCCCTGCCAGCTTTGTCATCGTCCGGCTTTCTGGGATGGTGAGCATAATGGCCTCCTGCTGTCCGTTGCGCATCTTCCTGACCGTCTCAAGCGTGCTCTTGCCGGGTACTATGGCATACCGGCCTGTGCGGGGTCGCTTGGCATAGCCCGTGTGACGTATGATGGTGCCGAAGCCCGTCAGTCCGTGCTCGGTTGCCACGGGACGCAGTTTTGTCAGAACGGAGTCTATCGTGTCATCATTATCTATATATACGTACTGTGTCTCTTCTTGGTCTGAGAATGGTGTCAGGAAAAAATAGTAGCCCAGTGCCACAATGGCCAACACACACACAGCAGCTGCTGCCAGCAGATATTTGGCTTTGTTCATTGTCATGATTCTTTTCTTTTTGAAAATTTGGCTGCAAAATTACTAAAAAATGCTGATAACTGCAAAATTTTGCCCGTCATTCTTGTTTCTCAATAATTTTGCTTACCTTTGCAGGCGGAAATGATAGCAACCTTGCTGATAAGTGGACTATTGCTGGCTGCCGGAATGGCTTTGCTGCTTGTAAAGGTGCTGGGACAGAAGAATGGACGCTTCTCGTCACAGCACATTCATGATAGTAAGGCTATGCGTGAGCGTGGCATCCACTGCGTGATGGATCAGGATCGCGAATTGAGGGCAAGGAAAATGCTGAAGATTGAAGAATAGAGTTGTAAATCGAAAATCGTAAATCGAAAATTTATATTAATATATTATTAAAGGTATGAAAAAGTACGTTTTTGGTGCACTGGCCTTTGCTGCCGTGATGGCTTCGTGCAACAATGCAAGTCCGAAGATGGACGAGAAACCACAGGCTGCAGGTGCTGAGAATACTGTAGGTATGAAAATTGCATACGTAGAGGTAGACTCGCTGATGACGCAGTATAACTTTGCTAAGGACTACAGCGTAACGCTGCAGAAAAAGAGCAACAACGCCCGTAACACACTGACTCAGAAGGGCAACCAGTTGCAGGCTGCTGTCAACAACTTCCAGCAGAAACTGCAGAACAACGGTTTCCAGAGCCGGGAACAGGCCCAGGGCGTGCAGGCAGCCATCGAGCGCCAGCAGCGTGACCTCCAGGAGTTGCAGGCACGCTTAGAGGGTGAGTTGGCCAGCGAGACTCAGAAGTTCAATGAGGCTCTGCGTGACTCACTGAACAACTTCCTGACTTCGTACAACAAAGACAAGAAATACGACCTGATTCTTTCAAAGGCAGGCGACAACATCCTGTTTGCCAACCGTAAGTATGACATCACTACCGATATCATCAACGGTCTGAACAAACGCTACAAGCCATCTGCCAAGAAAGAGGAGAAGAAGGCAGAAAAGAAATAATCCGAGGCTATGCAGTTGGAGAGACTGGGCATTACCGAACTTAATGAGATGCAGCGCCAGGCAGAGCGTGCCATACTGCATGGAACGCAAGACGTCGTACTGCTCTCGCCTACGGGGTCAGGCAAGACACTGGCCTACCTGCTGCCGCTCCTTCAACTGATTGACAGACAGTCGCATCAGTTGCAGGCTCTTGTCATTGTGCCGGGACGTGAACTGGCACTTCAGACCGACCGTGTGCTACACGACCTGGGTAGCGGACTACACTCGGCGGCATGCTATGGCGGGCGTACGGCTATGGAAGAGCACCGCAAGTTACGGGAGATCCAGCCTCAGATAGTCTTTGGTACGCCAGGACGGCTAAACGACCATCTTGACAAGGGCAACATCAGTCCTTACGGCATACAATACCTCGTCATCGACGAGTTTGACAAATGTCTTGAAATGGGATTCCACGACGAAATGGCCAGGCTGCTCAAAAAGTTGCCTGGCATTCGTCGTCATATACTGTTGTCGGCTACCGATGCCGAACAGATTCCCGACTTTGTGCGGATGGGACGTGTGCAACGACTCGACTTCCTTGAGAAAGAACAGCAGGTGTCGGAGCGTGTCACTTTGTATGAGGTGAAAAGTCCGGCTAAGGACAAGTTGGAGACGCTGAAACACCTGCTGCTCCAGCACGGCAGTCAGCAGAGCATCGTTTTTCTTGGCTTCCGCGATGCCGTGGAACGTGTTGATGCCTACCTGTGCAGTCAGGGTTTTGCAACCAGCGCCTTTCACGGCGGAATGGAGCAGAAACAGCGCGAGGATGCGCTCTACAAGTTCTCCAATGGCTCTGCAAACATATTCGTCAGCACCGATCTGGCCAGTCGTGGACTCGACATTCCTGGTATTGAGAACATCATTCACTACCATCTGCCCCAGAACGAACAGGAGATGATTCACCGTGTGGGCCGCACTGCCCGCTGGGATAAGCTTGGTCGTACCTACTTTATCGTCGGCCCTCAAGAGCAAATGCCCGACTTCGTTGAGGGCAGCGTGGAACGCTTTGAACCAACTGCCTCCAGTGAGCAACCTGCTGCACCCCGCATGGCCACCGTCTATATAGGCAAGGGCAAGAAGGACAAGCTTTCTAAAGGCGACATCGTCGGATTCCTCTGTAAGAAGGGTGGACTCAGTCCATCGGAGATAGGACGCGTCGATGTGATGGACCGCTATGCCTATGCCGCTGTCAGCCGTCAGAAACTGCAGCAGGTGCTGCAACTGACGACCGGTGAGAAGATTAAGGGAATAAAAACTGTGATTGAGCAGGTGAAATGACAACCCCACTTGACAAAATGAAAGGAAATGGCGGTGTTTAGCCGAATTTCTGCTCAAATATTTGTCCAATTCAAGAAAAAAGTGTAATTTCGCAGCGTTTTTCAAAAACAAGAAGAATTAAACCAATTGAATAAGAAATTTTTTAAACATGAAGAAGTACAACTTTAATGCCGGTCCGTCGATGCTTCCCCGCGAGGTCATCGAGAATACCGCCAAACAGTGTCTTGATTTCAATGGCTCGGGTCTCTCTCTGATGGAGATCAGCCACCGTGCAAAGGATTTCCAGCCCGTCGTCGATGAGGCTGTAGCTCTGGTGAAGGAGCTGCTGCAGGTGCCCGAGGGCTACTCAGTGATTTTCCTTGGTGGCGGTGCCTCTCTGGAGTTCTGCATGATACCTTACAACTTCCTTATCAAGAAGGCTGCCTATCTGAACACAGGTGTATGGGCCAAGAAAGCCATGAAGGAAGCCAAACTTTTCGGTGAAGTGGTTGAGGTTGCTTCTTCTGCCGATGCCAACTATACCTTCATCCCCAAGGACTGGACAGTGCCTGCTGATGCCGACTACCTGCACATCACCAGCAACAACACCATCTACGGTACAGAGATTCGCAAGGATCTTGACGTGCCTGTGCGTCTGATTGCCGATATGTCCAGCGACATCTTCTCACGTCCTGTTGATGTAGCCAAGTACGATGCCATCTATGCCGGTGCCCAGAAAAACCTGGCCATGGCCGGTGTCACCATTGTCATCGTCAAGGACGATGCTCTGGGTAAGGCTCCCCGCGAGATTCCTACTATGCTCGACTACCGCACCCATGTCGACAAGGGCTCTATGTTCAATACACCTCCTGTGGTGCCCATCTATTGCGCTCTGGAGAACCTCCGCTGGATCAAGGCTCAGGGTGGTGTCGAGGCTATGGATCGTCTGGCCAAGCAGCGTGCTGAAATCGTCTACGGCGAGATTGACCGCAACAAGTGCTTCGTAGGTACCGCCAAGGAGGAGGACCGCTCGCTGATGAACCTCTGCTTCGTCATGGCTCCCGAGTACAAGGAGTTGGAGAAGGAGTTCCTCGACTTTGCCGTCTCTAAGGGAATGGTCGGCGTGAAGGGTCACCGTTCTGTCGGCGGCTTCCGTGCCAGCTGCTACAATGCACAGACCATTGAGGGTGTCAACGCACTTGTGGCCTGCATGAAGGAATTTGAGGCAAACCATTAAAGAGGCTATCGCATGAAAGTATTAGTAGCAACAGAAAAACCGTTTGCAGCAGCCGCTGTCAATGGTATTAAAGCAGAAGTAGAGGCAGCCGGCAACGAGCTTGTGCTGCTGGAGAAATATACTGAGAAGGCACAGCTGCTCGACGCAGTGAAGGATGCTGACGCTATGATTATCCGTTCTGACAAGGTTGACGCAGAGGTGCTTGACGCTGCCGGACAGTTGAAGATTGTAGTGCGTGCCGGTGCTGGTTACGATAACATCGACCTGGCTGCCGCTACAGCCCATAACGTGGTGGCTGAGAATACACCCGGTCAGAATGCCAATGCTGTAGCCGAACTCGTATTCGGTCTGCTGGTGATGGCTGTCCGCGGTTTCTACAACGGCAAGAGTGGCTCAGAGCTGCTGGGTAAGAAGCTCGGTATTCTGGCTTTCGGCAACGTTGGACGTAACGTAGCCCGTATTGCAAAGGGCTTCGGTATGGATGTCTATGCCTATGATGCCTTCTGTCCCGCTGAGGTTATTGAGCAGGCTGGCGTACACGCTGTTGCCAATCAGGATGCCTTGTTCGAGACCTGTGACGTCGTCTCCCTGCACATCCCTGCCACGGCAGAGACCAAGCAGAGCATTAACTATGCTCTGGTAGGTAAGATGAAGAAGGGTGGCGTGCTGGTTAACACTGCCCGCAAGGAGGTTATCAACGAGCCTGAACTCATCAAACTGATGCAGGAGCGCGAAGACCTGAAGTTTGTCACCGACATCATGCCCGATGCCAACGACGAGTTCCTGAAGTTCGAGGGTCGTTACTTCTCTACCCCGAAGAAGATGGGTGCTCAGACTGCTGAGGCCAATATCAATGCCGGCATTGCTGCCGCCAAGCAGATAAATGCTTTCTTTAAGGACGGCGACACGCGCTTCCAGGTTAACAAATAAACGTGCTAATAACATATTTAATTCGGGAATCGCTTGGCGGTTCCCGATTTTTGTTGTACCTTTGTGCCACAATTGTTTAACTTAAAAACAGAAAGAATTATGCAGAGTGACCCCAAGCAGTGCCTTTACTGCACCAACAACCAGACGCAGCACGACCTGATGATCGAGTTCGCACAGCTGCGCGTATCGCGTGCCTTCCTTTTTAAGGAGCAGACCTATCGTGGCCGTTGCCTCGTGGCCTACAAGGACCATGTCAACGACCTGAACGAACTGACGGACGACGATCGCAACGCCTTCATGGCCGATGTTGCACAGGTGACAAGAGCCATGCAGAAGGCTTTCAATCCTGAGAAAATCAATTACGGTGCCTACAGCGACAAACTGTCGCACCTGCACTTCCATCTGGCACCCAAATACGTTGACGGCCCCGACTACGGCGGCACGTTCCAGATGAATCCCGGCAAGGTCTATCTGACCGATGCCGAGTACCAGGAGTTGATAGACCAAATTAAGGCGAACCTATGATAGTCAAACCGTTTAAGGGCATACGCCCGCCGAAGGAACTGGTGGAGCAGGTGGAGAGCCGCCCCTACGATGTGCTCGACAGCGAGGAGGCACGCGCCGAAGCCGGTGACAACGAGAAGAGCCTCTACCATATCATTAAGCCTGAGATTGACTTTCCCGCAGGCACCAGCGAATATGCTCCACAAGTCTATGAGAAAGCTGCCGAGAACTTCCAGAAGTTCCAGGACAAGGGCTGGCTGCTACAGGATGATGACGAGCATTACTATATCTATGCCCAGACCATGCAGGGCAAGACACAGTATGGCCTGGTGCTCTGCGCCCACACCGACGACTATATGCAGGGCCGCATCAAGAAGCACGAGCTGACGCGCCGCGACAAGGAGGAAGACCGTATGAAGCACGTCCGCGTGAACAATGCCAACATCGAGCCGGTGTTCTTTGCCTATCCTGACAACGCTACGCTCAACGCCCTCATCATGCGCTATGCACAGACAGAGCCGGAGTATGACTTCATTGCACCGATAGACGGTTTCCACCATCAGTTCTGGGTCATCAGCAACCCGCAGGACATGCAGACCATTACCGACGAGTTCCAGAAAATGCCGTCGATGTATATTGCCGACGGCCATCACCGCTCGGCCGCTGCAGCCCTGGTAGGTGCCGAGAAACAGCAGCAGAATCCCAACCATCAGGGCAACGAGGAGTACAACTTTTTCATGGCCGTATGCTTCCAGGCATCGCAACTGACCATCCTCGACTACAACCGCGTGGTTAAGGATTTAAACGGCTTAAGCTCAGCACATTTCATAGAAAAACTGCAGCAGAACTTTATCGTTGAAGACAAAGGTACTGATCTCTACAAGCCCCAGCAGCTGCACGAATTCTCGCTCTATCTCGACGAGCATTGGTACAGCCTCAAGGCCAAGGAAGGCACCTACGACAACAGCGACCCCATCGGTGTGCTCGACGTTGACATCTCCAGTCGTCTCATTCTGGATGAGATACTGAACATCGGCGACCTCCGCTCCTCACAGCGTATCGACTTCGTTGGCGGTCTTCGGGGACTTGGCGAACTGAAGCGCCGTGTGGACAGCGGCGAGATGCGTGCCGCCCTGGCCCTCTATCCTGTGTCGATGCAGCAGATTATGGACATTGCCGACAGCGGCAAAATCATGCCGCCAAAGGCCACGTGGTTTGAGCCGAAACTGCGCTCAGGACTGGTGATTCACAAACTGTCATGATAATGCATAACGCCGTCATAACGAAGGGATGACCGACGAGTTCAAAACTATCAAAAATGCAGGCGAGGGCTACTACACTGAGAAGCGTAGCAAGTTCCTCGCCTTTGCCCACCACGTTGAGACCGTCGACGAGGTGAAGCAACTTATTGACGGCTATCGGAAGAAATACTACGATGCCCGCCACGTCTGCTACGCCTATATGCTGGGGGCTGAGCGCACCGAGTTCCGGGCCAACGACGACGGCGAACCCTCATCCACGGCAGGAAAACCCATTTTGGGACAGATCTACTCTGCCGAGCTGACCGACATACTCATTGTCGTCGTGCGCTATTACGGCGGCGTCAACCTGGGCACCAGCGGACTGATTGTGGCCTACCGAGAGGCGGCTGCCGATGCTATTGCCCATTGTCAGGTGGAGACACGCCAGGTGGAGGAGGTCGTCAGCTACAGCTTTGCCTATCCCATGATGAACGACGTGATGCGCATCGTCAAAGACATGGGGCCGCGTATTGTCAGCCAGACCTACGACAACACTTGCGACATCAAGCTGGCCATCCGCCAGTCGGAGGCTCCGCAGTTACGCCAGCGTCTGGCGAAGTTATCATTTGAATAGACCTTTTTTGTTAGATATGTTACGTCAAGGATTGTTTTCATGTTTCTTTCTATTATCACTCTCTGCCACGGCGCAGACGAAGTGGAATGCCCGCTATCAGCAGTATATCGACCAGTATAAGGACATAGCCATTGAGCAGATGAAGCGCTGGAAGATTCCGGCCTCCATCACACTGGCACAGGGCATCTTCGAGAGTGGGGCGGGGCAGAGCTGGCTCACGCTCCAGTCTAACAACCATTTCGGCATCAAGTGTCACGGATGGACGGGCCGCTCGGTCTATAAGGACGATGATGCCCGCAACGAGTGCTTCCGCGCCTACGACTCTGCCTTCGACTCCTTTGAAGACCACTCCCGCTTCCTGGCTTCAGGACAGCGCTACAGAAGCCTGTTCTCGCTGAAGACCACCGACTACAAGGGATGGGCACGCGGCCTGAAAGCTGCCGGCTATGCCACCAACCCGCAGTATGCCAACAAGCTGATAGACATTATTCAGCTATACAGACTCTATGAGCTCGATACGGCCAGGGGCTACGATAAGTTCATGAGCAGCCATGCCAGGGACCACGGTGTGAACGGACAGCCGCTGCACCCCATTAAGATGTACAACAAGAACTATTTCATCTATGCCCGCCGGGGGGACACCTTCCGCAGCATTGGCGAGGAGATAGGTATTTCGTACAAGAAGATAGCCCGTTATAACGAACGTGACCGACATGACCCTCTGGAGGAGGGCGAGGTCGTGTGGCTGAAGAAAAAACAGAAGCGCGCACCCAAGGACTACAAGGGACACCTGCACTATGTCAAGCGTGGCGAGTCGATGTACTTCATTGCCCAGAAGTACGGCATCCGGCTGAAGTCGCTCTACAAGATGAACCACCTGGGTCCCGATGATGACATCATGGTGGGACAGGGACTCAGGCTACGATAAGCGTCCGCAGTAGGTGAACACGTCAGGAAAGTGCTCACCTATTTTTATGGCCTCGCGGAACAGTCCGAAGACCGAGCTGCCCGAACCTGACATGGCGGCATAGACAGCACCAAGTTCGTAGAGCCGTTGCTTGATGGCGCCAATCTCAGGATGCAGGGTGAAGACACTCTGTTCGAAGTCGTTCCGAAGGTCGTCGCGCCAGGTCTCTATGGGCTGCATGACCACGTCACGACAGTTCTTCAGGGGCTTGGCGGGCTTTATCAGCGAGAAGGCCTCACGTGTAGACACAGGGATGTCGGGGCGTACCACGGCGATGTGATAGTCTGACAGGTCGAGACTCACAGGCTGCAGCCGTTCACCGATACCTTCAGCGTAGGCCGGACGGCTCAGGATGAAGAAGGCACAGTCGGCACCCAGCCTGGCGGCATAGTCTGTCATCTGTTGTTCAGACAGTCCTAAGGCAAACATCTTGTTCAGCGCCAGAATGGTGTAGGCACAGTCGCTCGAACCGCCGCCCATTCCAGCTTGTGTGGGTATGCCCTTGTACAGATGAGCATGAATGCGTGGCAGGGTGGGGAAGTCCTGTTTCAGCAGCTGGTAGGCACGCACCACCAGATTGCGCTGCTCGTCGCCCTCCACCGCCATGTTCGTCACCTTGATGTCGCAGTCGGCTGCTGAGGGGAAGCCATCGGCCATCGTCGTCAGTTCCAGGGCATCCTTGATGTTGACGGGATAGAACACCGTCTCCAGGTTGTGATAACCGTCTGCCCGCCGCTCTACGACGTTCAGCCCCAGATTGATTTTTGCTATAGGAAATGTTATCATAGTTACTGTTATTCTTAAGCTAATGTTAGATAGGCTCCGTCTAAATATAGATATTCCTCAAGCATCAGGTACTGTAGGGCGGCATCTACCTGCTCGTATGGAAGTGGAATCTGCTTTAGTTGGGTAATATGATGAGGCTTGTGGTCGGCCAGTAGGGTGAGTATCATCTGTCCGGCCTCCTCCCGTTTCTTGTCGTTGGTCAGCGCCTGGCTGGCTCTCAGACAGACGTCACACTGGCCGCAGTCGTGGCTACTGGATTCTCCAAAGTAGTACAGCAGCTGACGGCTGCGGCATACGTTGTCGGTCTCTATGTACTGTAGCATGGCATGGATACGTTCCTCGTAGCGTCGGCGCAGGTCATCGTAGACGGCAGGTGGAAAGATCAGATGCTCTGAGTCCTCGCGACGCTGCATGTAGCGTACGTAGGGAGTGTGCTTCTGCGGTATGAAGCGTATGATGTTCCTGGCTGCCAGCGTCTTCAGAATCATGTACACCTGAGGCTTCGTGGAGCCGCATTCCTGGGCTATAAAAGATTCGTCTATGTAAGCATAGTCTGTGAACAGACCTCCGTAGTTGCGTAGCAGTACCGTGATGACGCGCTCCATGTCAGGCTCCTGCTGGTCCAGGCGATATAACTGGTCGCGGCTCAGACAGAACATGACGCGTGCCTGTGCCTCCTGCTCCTCAATATAGTCTATGTAGCCTGCACGGTTCAGGATTTTCAGGGCTGAGTGTACCTGAACGGGGAAGTGTCGGAACTTGTGGCAGAAGTCATCGATGTTAAACTCGAAGATGGCATTGTAGCCTGAGCCTGTGGCCACCTGATAATAGTAGGACAGGTGGTCGTAGACCAGCCTGACGTAGTCTTTCTCAGGGAAGGTGTCGGCAATACGCTTCAGCAGTTTGCGCTGGTCGCTGCCGTTATAGAGCAGCACGGCGTATGCTTTCTTGCCGTCTCGCCCGGCACGTCCAGCCTCCTGGAAGTAGGCCTCTATGGAGTCCGGAGTGTCGATATGGACTACTAGCCTGACATCGGGCTTGTCAATGCCCATACCGAAGGCGTTGGTTGCCACCATTACGCGTATCTTGTCGTGCTGCCACTGCTGTTGCCGTTCGTCTTTCTGGGCGGAGTCAAGTCCGGCATGGTAGTGGGTGGCAGTGATGCTCTGATCGTTCAGCAGGTCGGCCACCTCCTTGGTGCGTCGCCGGCTGCGTACATAGACGATGGCTGCGCCAGGCGTGTTCTTCAGTATGTGTATCAGTTCGTCGCGCTTGTCGGTGGCATGGCGTACGACATAGGCCAGGTTACTGCGTTCAAACGACATGCGGAAGACGCGCTTCTCGCTGAAAGCCAGCCGTTCTTGTATGTCGTCGACGACGGCAGGGGTGGCCGTGGCCGTCAGCGCCAGCACGGGCGTATCTGGCAGTTCGTGTCGTATGTCGGCTATCTGCAGGTAGGAGGGGCGGAAGTCATAGCCCCATTGTGAGATGCAGTGGGCTTCGTCGACGGTAATGAAACTGACCTTCATGTGGCGCAGCTTCGTACGGAAGAGTTCTGACGACAGCCTCTCAGGCGAGACGTAGAGCAGCTTCACGGCACCGAAGACGGCATTTTCAAGGGTAGTCAGAACGCGGTCATGCTCCATGCCGCTGTAGATGGCTGCTGCCCGTATGCCCCGTCGTCGCAGGTTCTGCACCTGATCTTTCATCAGGGCTATAAGCGGAGTGATGACAATGCAAACGCCCTCAGCAGCCAGTGCCGGCACCTGGAAGGTGACAGATTTGCCGCCACCCGTCGGCATCAGGCCCAGCGTGTCATGACCGGCACCGATAGACTCGATGATTTCTCGCTGAATGCCGCGGAAATCATCGTAGCCCCAGTACTTCTTCAGTATTTCCTGATAAGACATACAAACTGGTTTATGATGCCTTTATCGTTTATTCTGTCTCGCTCGGCTTGATGTCCTCTATCTGTAGTTGCACCTCGCTGCGCTTATAGACGTTCTCCTCAATCGTGTAGACAATATCAAACGAGCGTTTCGACTTGATGTAGCGCGCCGCCTGACTCTGGCCGAAGGCAATGCCGTTCATCACGTTGCTCGACTTTGAGTCAACCAGTTCCAGCTTGATGTGCTCCTGCTGGCGTCCCACCACCTTGCTTGTTCCGTAGTCATAGACATTGCGGGTACAGAACAGCGGTTTGGGATTATCGGGGCCGTGGGGCGCAAATTTCTTGAGGTCGTTGTGCAGTTTCTTGGTGATTTCACGGAAATCCACCTCCTCCTCGATATCCAGCGTGGCCTCTGTCTGTTCAGGCAGGATATGGTCGTTGACATATTGCTGGAAGCGGCGCCGGAACTCTGGAATATTCTCAATCTTCAGCGACAGGCCTACAGCATAGGTGTGGCCACCAAAGTTCTCCAGTATGTCGCGGCATGATTTCACGGCGTCGTAGATGTCGTAGCCGGCTACCGAGCGTGCCGAACCGGTGGCCAAGTCGCCGCTGCGCGTCAGCACCACCGTGGGGCGGAAGTACATTTCCGTCATGCGCGAGGCCACGATTCCTACCACGCCCTTCTTCCAGTTCTCGTCGTAGAGCACAATGCTGTTATGGTGCTTCTGGCTCTCCAGTTTCTCAATAATCTGGTTGGCCTCCTCGGTCATCTGCTTGTCAACATCCTTGCGCTGTTCGTTATACTCGTTGATGTGTGTAGCCATGGCTAGTGCGCGGTTGAAGTCGCGCTCCACCAGCAGGTCGACGGCTTCGATGCCGCTCTGCATACGCCCTGAGGCATTGATGCGCGGTCCTATCTTGAACACGATGTCGCTCATGGTCAGCTCACGCCCCGTCAGTCCGCATATCTCGATAATGGCTTTCAAGCCGATGGATGGACCCTGGTTCAGCTGCTTCAGTCCGTGGAAAGCCAGAATGCGGTTCTCGCCTGTCATCGACACAATATCCGCGGCAATAGACACGGCACAGAAGTCCAGCAGAGGAATCAGCCGTGAGAAGGGAATGCCGTTGTTCTTGGCAAAGGCCTGCATGAACTTGAAGCCCACGCCACAGCCACACAAGTGCTTAAAGGGGTAGGTAGAGTCCTCGCGTTTGGGATTCAGAATGGCCACAGCGGGTGGCAGCTCCTCGTCGGGCACGTGATGGTCACAGATGATGAAGTCTATGCCAAGCGACTTGGCATAGGCAATCTCGTCGATGGCCTTGATACCGCAATCGAGCACGATAATAAGTTTCACACCTTGTTCCGCTGCATAGTCCATTCCTTTCTTGCTGATACCATAGCCTTCCTCATAGCGGTCGGGGATATAGTATTCAATGTTAGAATAGAACTGCTGCAGGAACTTGTACACCAAAGCAACCGCCGTACAGCCGTCAACGTCATAGTCGCCGTAGACCATGATACGCTCTTTGCGGCCCATAGCATCGTTCAGTCTGTCGACCGCCACATCCATGTCGTTCATCAGGAAGGGGTCTATCAGCTCGTTTAGCATGGGACGGAAGAAACGCTTGGCCGCCGATTCCGTCTTGATGCCGCGCTGGATGAGCAAGTCGGCAAGGATTGGACTCATGCCAATCTTCTCTGCCAGCTCCTTAGCCGCCGCGGTTCTGTCGGGTGTAGGTGGTTCGTAATTCCATTTGAAATGCATTTATATTTTATTTTTGTTTATGTCGCTTTGGTGAAAACCGCCTATTATGGAAATTTACGGCTCAAAGTTACATAAAAAAAACGACATAACCTCAAGATAATACAAAAATTTAACAGAATTCAACTTTAGCAGATGGCCTGTCTATGTTTTTTTGAGATATGATAAAGAAAAAGGGTTTAAAAGTTTGTCGGTTCAAAATTAAAGCGTAACTTTGCGGCAGAATGAGAAAGTCGGTAAGATTAGGATTTTTTTTCTTTGCTTTTGCATTGGTGGCTTTGCTGTGCTCTTGTTACAATCGTGGCCAGCTGTCGCCCGATGCCTGGGACCTGACACAGCAGCAGTTAGACAGCATCTCGTTCTACACCACTCACCACTATACGCAGAACTATAACTTCCTGGTGAGGGCCGACTCGATGCCCATCATCAAGCAGCTGCCCGCCGAGGCTCTCAGCGACATGCCCGTAGACACGCTGATGGTCTACAAGGGCAACCACCTGGTGGTGGCTGACATCACCACGGTGCCCGCCGACACCATTGACTCCGTATGGGTGAAGGTGGCACGTGATCAGGAGACCTTCGGCTGGACACATGAGCACGACATGCTGGTGGCCGTGTCGCCCGACGACCCCATCTCGGAGTTCATCGACTTCTTCTCCGACGCCCACCTGCTCATCTCTCTGGCATTGGTGGTGGTGGTGGTGGCCGTCTACGTGAACCGCAAGCTGATGAGGCGACAGGCCAAGCTCGTACACTTCAACGACATCGCCTCGTTCTATCCCACCCTGCTCTGCCTGCTGGTGGCAGCCTCAGCCACCCTCTATTCCAGCATACAGGTGTTTGACCCGGAAAAATGGCGCCACTTCTACTATCACCCTACGCTCAACCCCTATGCCGTGCCCTTCACGCTGGGGCTGTTCCTGGTGTCGGTGTGGGCCATTGTGATTGTGGGTGTGGCGGTGCTCGACGATGTGCGCCGCCAGCTGCCCTTTGGCGAGGCGGTGCTCTATCTGTTAGGATTGGGAGCCACCTGCGCCGTGGACTATGTCGTGTTCAGCGTATCCACCTTATACTATATAGGCTATCCGCTGTTTCTGGCATACGCCGTGTTTGCCCTGTACCGCTATTTCCGCCAGCCACGGCCCCGTTACCAGTGCGGGCGCTGCGGTGCACCACTTTACCGGAAGGGTACCTGCCAGCATTGCGGTGCTCTTAACGAATAAACAAAAACTTAACATACTAACAACTATAAACATGAAGAACTATTTACTTGAGAAACTAAGTATTGCCTGCATGATGGCCTGTGCCGTCATGACAGCCGGGGCAGCCGACATACATGTGGCCACTACGGGTAGTGACGACAATGCCGGCACGGAGGCAGCACCGCTGCTGACTATCCACAAGGCGCTGGAGCTGGTGAAGGCCGGCGACCGCATCCTGATTCACGAAGGAACCTACTACATCGCCGAACGGCTCAAGATTCCCGAGTTGCCGACGAACCCCGATTTGCGCTGTGAGATGCGTGCCTGGCCGGAGGAGGCTGCAGGCAAGGTGATCATAGACGGCTCGAACATGAACCCTGCATCGGAGATAGCCTTTAAGCAGGCCCGTTGTATCTATGTCAACCACCTGGCCAACTACTGGACCTTCTACGGACTGGTGTTGCAGAATGCCAAGGACAACGGCATGAAGATGGAGGGCTCGTACAACATCGTGGAGCGCTGTACCTTCCGCTGGAACAACGATACCGGTCTGCAGCTGGGTATGTTCAAGGACTTCAGCATTGAGGAGACCAAGTCGTTCCCCATCAGCGGACAGCCGGAGTACAATCCCGGCTACAGCTACTGCCGGTATAACAAGGTGATCAACTGCGACGCCTACGAGAATGCTGACCTGAAGTCGTACAGCGGCTCTGACGACGGCGGTGATGCCGACGGCTTTGCGTGCAAACTGTTCCCAGGCCCCGGAACGGAATTCCGCGGCTGCCGTGCCTGGACGAACTCAGACGACAACTGGGACCTCTATATGGTTTACCATCCTGTGGTGATAGACCATTGCTGGGCTTACCATGCCGGCTATACCAAGGACGGCAAGGAGGGTAAGAACGGCAACGGCTTCAAGCTGGGTGGCGGCGGCTCGGCCGGCGGTGCTGCCTTCGACCAGTCTACGGGTGCCCATGTGGTGACCAACTGTGTGGCCTTCGGAAACCTGCACAAGGGCTTCGACCAGAATAATGCCATCGAGGGTATGTACGTCATCAACTGCACGGCCTGGGGCAATGAGTTCAACTACCGCTTCCCCACCATCTTCAAGTATGGCACGATGACCATCCGCAACTGCGTAGGGTGGGGGGCCACCGCCCAGAAGAGCGGGGTCAATATTGGCAACCATGAGTTCCTGTCGCCCGACAAGGAGGGCTACCAGGACCCCGATACCGAGTATAACTCCTGGACCACCATAGACGGCTGCAACCCCATCAAGGAGGGCTACAAGGAGGGGAAGACGCAGATAGAGACCAAGGACCACTCCGGCGAGTTCCTGTCGCTGAGCGTCGACGACTTCATGGCTCCCCGCGAGGCTGACGGTTCGCTGCCCAACAACAACTTTGCACGCCTGAAACCCGGCAGCATCTTCAAGGACATGGGTACGCCCATCATCGGCTACACCCCCACGCGCAAGATGACCGAGGCAGAGTGTACGGCTGCCGGACTGGAATATATCACCGCCGACGACCTCTATATACCATACAACGATGCCGCGCCAGACTTCGGAGCCTTCGAGCTGGACGGCGTGCCCTTCGACTTTACGGTGCCCGAGAAGATTGAGGTGAAATGCAGCACGGCCAACTCGTCGCAGGAGATTGTGGCAGGACAGGCCATTGAGGCCATCGTCTATGAGTGGAGCGAGGCAGGCACCGGCGCCACCGTGGAGGGATTGGCCGAGGGGCTGACCTACAGCGTCAGCGGCAACACACTGACCATCAGCGGCACGCCCGCCACCGGCTGCTCGTTCAAGGTTACCATTTTGGGCGACAGCGACAAGGGCGTGAAGGCCGTCAGCACGACGGGCATCGTGAAGACCGTCACCCCCTTCAAGGTGCTCACCGGCGACTGGTATCACTTCACCGACACCTTTGAGGCGCTGCCCGCCGACCTGCAAGGCGTCTTGGAGCTGGTGCAAGGCGACAACAGCGATGCTGGCAAAGCCCTGACCTCTATCGACCCTGAGAAGGAGGAGTCGGGCTCCGGCTTCGGCAAGGGTGCGCTCTGCATGGGACAGAGTAACGGCGGCATGAAGCTGACACTCAAGGACGGCGTGCTGGAGCTGAAGCTGAACCTGTACTTCACCGGTGGCCGCTCGTTTAAGATTACCTGTACGCTGGCCGACGGCACCGCCAAGAGTGTCACGACTGAGAAATACAAGAAGGGATCGTTTGGCAGCTATGACATACTGACCGCAGCCGGACTGACCGACGAGGCTGACAGGCTCAAGGTGAGAAGCATCGTGTTTCAGCAGAACGGTGCCAACGGCGGTGCCCGTGCCTACGACATGTATGTGCGTGTGCCCGACAACGGCGCAACCGCTATCGAGACTCTCAGAGACCAGGGCGCAGGCGTGGCTTACAAGAGGCTTCAGGACGGAAGGATCATTGTCGTGAAGAACGGCCAGAGTTATAACCTTCAGGGACAAACGGTTCAGTAATTTATGACTATGAAGAAACTGACATTATTATTCAGTCTGCTTTGCTGTGCCTTCACCCTGCAGGCAGCCGATGTGGCTGAGGACTTCAGCATGCTGGCAAAGGGGAAGTATGGCACCGGCAGCGAACAGACCGTCACGCTGCCCTCAGGCGAGTGGAAGGCGCTGAAGATGGAACTCAAGGTAAACAGCGGCACGAGGCAGTTCACCTTTACCAGCGGATCGGGTTCCTATCTCATCACACCGGCCATGGACGACCCCGGAAAGATGACCGTTGACTGGGGCTCTGGCGGCAATAACAAGCTGACCATCA
This sequence comes from uncultured Prevotellaceae bacterium, assembly GCA_947303855.1. Taxonomy (GTDB): domain Bacteria; phylum Bacteroidota; class Bacteroidia; order Bacteroidales; family Bacteroidaceae; genus Prevotella. The sequence goes on along the minus strand of CAMYZO010000004.1, from coordinate 21,588 downwards.
GCTACTCTGTTGATGGAGGGGCCTGGCAGCAGCTTGACCAGATTTCGTCAGGAGGCTCGGGAGCCAAGTCGTATGGCAGCAAGACGGGACTCGACGGACAGTCCAACGTGCGCTTCCGCTTTGTAGGCAGTTCCAGCAACACGTATGTGACAAAGGTGGTCATCAAGTCGGCCAGCGTCGTACCCACCGATCCTGACGACCCCACCTATATCACGGAGGGGACATGGGTGCCCACGAAGGCATTCCCCGCAGCCGTGAACACCTATTACATATCGCCTGACGGTAACGACGCGACGGGCGACGGTTCTGAAGCCAAACCCTGGTACAACATTGCCGTGGCATACGCCGCTGCACAGCCCGGCGACCATATTGTCTGCAGGGGCGGAAGCTATAAGATCAGCAAGTACGGCACCGATGGCAAGCTTACCGTGCGCATGAACAAGGTGGGCACTGCCACAGCCCCCATCGTCATCCGTTGTGCCGATGGTGAGAAGCCCGTCTTCGACTTCGAACAGCAACTGCTTGACTGCAACCGCAATACTAAAAACGTTGGCGACAGAGGTATTCTGCTCTCAGGTGACTACCACATTATTTTCGGCATTCATATCAAGCATGCTGCCGACAACGGTATTAAGCTGGAGGGCTCACACAACCGCATCGAGCGCTGTGAGTTCTCGTATAACCTTGACACGGGGTTGCAGTTAGGCTTTGGCCATCATTTCAGCGACACCCATCCCGGCATCAGCAAGAACGATGGCTCTTACTGTTCGTATAACGACATCATCGACTGCGACTCGCACCACAACTGCGACTGCGATGCCAACTACGGCAGCGATGCCGACGGTTTTGCATGTAAGATGCACAACGGCAAAGGCAACCGCTTCATACGCTGCCGCGCATGGCGTAACAGCGACGATGCCTGGGACCTCTACGAGACCGACTACGATGTCATCCTCGCCGAGTGCTGGGCTTGGGAGTCGGGCAACAAGACTGACCATGAATGGGTGAAGGACTATCTGGACACGTCGGCATCGTTCTCAGGCAATGGCAACGGCATCAAGCTGGGCGGCAATGGCGAGGGTGGCAACTCACTGGGCGTTCACTATGCCTTCAACTGCATCGCCTTCGGCTGCAACGAGGGCAGTTCGGTGAAGGGCTTCGACTGCAACAGCCACCATGGCGGTCATGTGCTGGTGGGCTGCTTGGGCTTCGACAACAGCTACGACTTTATGTTTGAGAGCAGCGGTTCCGACAATAACCGTTATTATAATAATGTGTGTCTGGGCAAGCAGGAAATTTGCGTCGGCTACGACGACTACAACGCCCTGGCTGCACCCATGTCGAAGAACGGATGGAGCAACCACCTGGTGACAGGGGCTTCTGCCAATGACTATGTAACACTCGACGAGGACGATGCCTTGCTGCCACGCGACATCTACGGCGGTATGCCCCGTAGGTTCGGCCGTCTGACAGCTGACCCTGAGAATGTGCTCACCGATGCCGGCAATGCAGACCTGGACAATGTCAACGGCGTGTGGCAGCAGTTGGTGAGCGACTTTCCCTTCCTGGCACGTAGCGTTACAGGCGCGTCCCGCGACCTCGGCCCCTACGAGCGTCCCGGCACCACCACCGGCATAAGCCCCACCGCACTCTCCAAGGGCAGCGCCGACGGGCAGCAGAAGTTTCTTAGAGACGGTCGTCTCGTCATCAGGAAGAACGGTCAGCACTATAATGTCATGGGACAAAAGCTGTAGACTCACCCCTGAAAGCTGTTCTAAAAAACGAAAAAATTGTATAAAATCCAGACTAATCTGCGCGAAAGAAGGAAAAAATGCCTACCTTTGCACCGGATAAAACCATTAACAACGTAAGAATATGAAGAAAATCATGATGACTATGGCGCTTGCTGTCAGCATGCTGATAGGAGCGCAAACCGTAAAGGCACAGGAGGTGCTGACACCTGCACAGCAGGCTGAGATGAAGGCTAAGAAGGCTGCCGACGATGCTGCTGCCAAGGCTCAGAAGGAAGCTGAGAAGGCCCAGAAGAAGGCTGAGAAGGCTCAGAAGAAGAAGGAGGCTGAAGCTAAGAAGAAGGAGAAGGAGGCCAAGAAGCGCGAGAAGCTGCAGAAGAATGCCGAGAAGACGCGCAAGGCTGCCGAGAAGGCTCAGGAGAAGGCAACCAAGGCTCAGGAGGAGTACGCCAAGAATCCCAACGACAGCAAACTGCAACTGAAGGCCGCCAAGGCAAAGATTGCCGCTGAGAAGGCTGCCGAAAAAGCAGCAAAGGCCGCCAAGAAGATTGATTAGGCATTACTTCTTAACGCATACAAGAAAAGGCTCGCTATATCAGCGAGCCTTTTCTGTATGGGGAATGTTCAGGTTTATTCGCCTTTGATAGCAGCTACACCAGGCAGCACTTTGCCCTCGATGGCCTCGAGCAGAGCACCACCGCCGGTAGAGATATAGCTCACCTGGTCGGCCAGACCGAACTTGTTGACACAAGCCACAGAGTCGCCACCGCCAATCAGCGAGAAGGCACCCTCAGCAGTAGCCTTGGCGATAGCGTCGCCAATGGCACGTGAACCGGCAGTAAAGGCGTCGCACTCGAACACACCAGCAGGTCCGTTCCACAGAATGGTCTTGGCACCCTCGATGGCAGCGGCAAATGCCTTCTGGCTCTCAGGACCGGCGTCAACACCCTCGAAGCCGGCGGGAACCTTGTTGGCGGGGCAGGTGATAATCTCAGCACCCTCCTTAACGGTCATCGTACCGAAGTCAAGACCGTTGGTAGCTGTGCAGTCGCTGCCCAGAACCAGCTCCACGCCGTTCTTCTTGGCCAGCTCCTCAACGCCCAGGGCAACGTCCAGCTTGTCCATCTCAACGATTGACTCGCCAATCTCGCCGCCATGAGCCTTAGCGAAGGTGTAGGTCATGCCACCGCAGAGGATGAGCTTGTCAACCTTACCCAGCAGGTTCTCGATGATACCAATCTTTGAAGAAACCTTCGAGCCACCCATGATGGCCACGAAGGGGCGCTTGATGTTCGACAGCACGTTGTCAACAGCCTGAACCTCCTTCTCCATCAGCAGACCCAGCATCTTGTTGTCGGCATCGAAGTAGTCGGCGATGACAGCCGTAGAGGCGTGCTTGCGGTGAGCGGTGCCGAAGGCATCCATCACGTAGCAGTCAGCGTATGAAGCCAGCGTCTTGGCAAACTCCTTTTGAGAAACCTTCAGGGCCTTCTTGGCCTCGTCGAACTCGGGAGTACCCTTCTCAACACCTACGGGCTTGCCTTCCTCCTCAGGATAGAAGCGCAGGTTCTCAAGCAGCAGGGCCTCACCCATCTTCAGGGCAGCGGCAGCCTCCTGAGCCTTGGCGCAGTCGGGGGCAAAAGCCACGGGAACGCCCAGGGCCTTCTCCACAGCCTCGCGGATCTGTCCCAGCGACTTCTTCATGTCAACCTTACCCTTGGGCTTGCCCATGTGCGACATGATGATGACAGCACCACCGTCACCGAGAATCTTCTTCAGCGTGGGCAGGGCACCGCGGATGCGGGTGTCGTCAGTAATCTTACCATTCTCGTCCAGGGGTACGTTGAAGTCTACACGTACGATTGCCTTCTTACCGGCAAAGTTCATTTCGTTGATTGTCATAATGTTCTATTATTATTAATGATGTAAAAACGTTCTCTTCAATCGTGCCGCAAAGATACGAAGAATTATTGTTATATCGCTAAGCGGCGTCTCGAATTTATGTTTTTTTTACGCTCTTTTGTCTATAATGTAAGGCGTAGTTTGCAACTGTGTGATAAATACAGTTTTTCATGGTGAGGTTTTTGCCGTCATGGTTGTGTGGTGTCAGAAAAAAAGTGTAACTTTGCAGCCGTTTCCCGATGGTATAAGAGGAATAATAAGAAAATGATGGAAAAAGATTCTGTAATAATATTAAGCGGTGGCGTCGATTCCGTCACCTTGCTGTATGACGAACAGGAACGGATAGCGCTGGCCATTTCGTTCGACTACGGTTCGAAGCATAACGCACGTGAGATTCCCTTTGCACGGCTGCACTGCGAGCGTCTCGGCATCAGGCATATCGTGATACCCCTGGACTTCATGACCAAATATTTCGTCAGCTCGCTGCTAAAGGGTGGCGACGACATTCCCGAGGGTCACTATGAGGACGAGAACATGAAGTCGACGGTGGTGCCTTTCCGTAACGGTATCATGCTCTCCATAGCGGTGGGTATTGCTGAGTCGAATGGACTGAAGTACGTCATGATGGCTAACCACGGTGGCGACCACACCATCTATCCTGACTGTACCCCGCAGTTTGTCGATGCCTTTGACCAGGCCGCTGCTGCCGGCACGTTTGTCAACGTACACCTGCGATCGCCCTATACCAACATCACGAAGGCCGACATTGCACGTCGCGGCAAGGTGCTGGGCATCGACTACAGCGAGACGTGGTCGTGCTACAAGGGTGGCGAGCACCATTGCGGCAAGTGCGGCACCTGTGTGGAGCGCCGCGAGGCACTGGCCGAAGCGGGCGTTGAAGACCCGACGGTTTATGATGAATAAAAGACGACAAAGGCAACCAAAACAACTTTAGTTATTAAGCGATTAAGGTTGTTCTGGTTGTTTAGGTTGTCTTCTTAATTCTTCATCCGAACAGGGCGCGCAGAGCCTCTTCCACCTTGCGTACAGGCACCATCTCAATCTTGAACTTCTTGCGGTCCAGTCCTGAGAGGTTGTATTTCGGTATGATGATATGCTGGAATCCCAACTTCTCAGCCTCGCTGATGCGTTGCTCGATACGGGCCACAGGACGCACCTCGCCGCTCAAGCCCACCTCGCCGGCCATGCACCATCCTTCCTCGATGGGCGTGTCGACATTGCTTGACAGTACGGCAGCGATGACGCTGAGGTCCATGGCCATGTCGGTGACGCGCAACCCGCCGGCAATGTTCAGGAACACATCCTTCTGCATCAGCTTGAAACCCACGCGCTTCTCAAGCACCGCTAAGAGCATGTTCAGGCGTCGCTGGTCAAAGCCCGTGGCCGAACGCTGTGGCGTGCCGTAGGCTGCCGACGACACCAGGGCCTGGGTCTCTACCAGGAAGGGACGCACACCCTCTATGGCACTGGAGATGGCCACTCCCGACAGTCCGTCGTGGTCTTCTGTCAGCAGCAGTTCCGAGGGGTTCGATACCTGCCGCAGTCCCGTCTGCTGCATCTCGTAGATACCTAATTCCGACGTGCTGCCAAAGCGGTTCTTGATACTCCTCAGAATACGGTACATATAGTGCTGGTCGCCCTCAAACTGAATGACGGCATCTACGATGTGCTCCAGAATCTTAGGACCTGCCAGCGACCCTTCCTTGGTGATGTGGCCGATGAGGATGACGGGCACGCCGCTGGTCTTGGCAAAGCGGAGTAGGGCAGAGGCACACTCGCGCACCTGGGCTATGGAGCCGGCACTCGACTCCACATCCTCGGTGGCTATGGTCTGTATGGAGTCTACCACCACAAGCTCTGGCTGTACGTCCTTGATATGCTCGAAGATGGCTTCCAGCGAGTTCTCACAGAGTATCAGGAAGTTGTCGTTCACGGTGTGGGCAATACGTTCGGCCCGCATCTTCAGCTGGTGGGCACTCTCCTCGCCGCTGACGTAGAGCACGCGCTTGTCTGTCAGCTGGAGCATGGTCTGCAGCGACAGCGTCGACTTGCCAATGCCCGGCTCGCCGCCCAGCAGGATAATGCTGCCGGGGACAAGGCCGCCGCCAAGCACGCGGTTCAGTTCGCCGTCGTGCATGTCAATACGCGGGTCGTCCTTGGCAGAGATGTCGCGCAGCCGCAACACCTTGTTCTTACGCAGCTGGTGGCCGGCAGTGGCGGCGGCTGACGTGGCTGCCTGCTGCCGCGTGTCGGCCACGCGTATCTCCTTATAGGTGTTCCACTGGCCGCAAGCCGGACACTTACCAATCCATTTTGCCGATTCTTGTCCGCAGTTAGAGCAGACGTATGCTATCTTGTCTTTTGCCATATAATATGTGCATTTTAGCTATTCAAAGAAGATGAAGCCGTTTCTCATTACAAGATGATTGAATGGATTGTTATCGGCAATCTCCTTCAGAGAGAAATTGGGGTCAAAGACGTTGCTTATCTTCAGTAAGTCTTTGGTGACTTTCTGCGCTATTGTTGAGCCGCTTGCACCAAAATGCTCAGCAATTTCAAAAGATGATGTGCTCAACCGTGAACTCTTGCTGAACATGAAGTTGATGCTGCAGATGGTATATACCGATGCAGCTGCCCATATCTCAATCCTTCCGTATTGTAGTGGGCAGGAACGCTTGCGTCCCAGTTTCTGCACAAGTTTTGTACATAGCTCTGTGCACTCTTCGTCCAAGTGCTCATTACAAAATTCTACTGCAAGTTCTATCACCCTTGTTTCTCTTTCTTTTAGTTGTTCCTTATCCATTTGTCCATTCTTTTATCGTATTATAATTATTGTCTGTTAACCATGTTCTTTTGGCTGTCTTTGCGAATTCTGGCTATAATTTAGCTTCAAAATTGAACCATACAGAGCATTCTCTTGTGGGTACTCGCGGAGCAAGTATTGCTGTAATTCGGGTTGGGTCATATTATGTATTATGGTTCAATAAAGACCGGTGTTCCTTTCGCATGGTTAGCATCCAGTTCTATAAGTCTTTCTATTAGATGGTGTTCCACTGAACCACTCAGCCTCGGGAACATTACACTTACTTTGCGTCTTCTTCCTTTCCTATGTTGCCCAGTCGTTTGATAGCATCCAGATAGTCCTGTTCTACATCGCTGATGGTGCGTTGTTTGTATTTGCGATATTCGCTTGTCGCGTGTTCCATTGCTTCGGCATGCGATACGCTGCCGGCACCTTGCAACAGTTGTTCGCCAGACATTGTAAGAATGCGGTCTAAATAGTTGGCCCAGTCGTTCATTGTCATCGGCTGTTCGCGTTCTGCCTGTCGTTCTGCAAAGTCCAAATATCCCGAAACCAGTTGCCCCATAGCACGGAGTTCTTTGGCATCCAGGTAGTTCTTCGCTGTTTTAGCTTCAACCAATGTGGGCTGATTACCTTTGAACGTGAGAAGCCCCATGAAGTCTTTTTCTGCATCTGCACGTTCCACTATCAACTCTGCAGCTGTGCGTCCATGGATGGCATAATGAATCTTGTTCTGTACTTTCTTGAAAAACTCCTGAGATACAGATGCTCGTGGGTCATAGTCGATACTTGTGGCGTAAATTTCCAGCACTTGCCGATAGAGGACCTTCTCTGTGGCTCGGATGTCTCGGATGCGTTCAAGTAGTTCTTTCCAGTAACCGCCACCGCCAAGTTTCTTAAGCCGTTCATCGTCGAGTGTAAATCCTTTGACAATATATTCTTTGAGTCGTTCCGTAGCCCATTGCCTGAACCGTGTCGCAATGATGGAGCGCACACGGTACCCCAAGGCAATAATCATGTCCAAATTATAAAAAGTTGTCAGGTATAGTTTGCCGTCTGATGCAGTTGTTCGGAATTTCCGAACAACTGCATCTTCCTGCAATTCGCCTTCTTCAAATATGTGCTTGATGTGTTCACTTACATTCGATTTGCTCGTTTGATACAGCTCGCACATCTGGGCTTGTGTGAGCCACAGCGTGTTATCTTCAAGCTTTACGTCTATTTTCGTCAGCCCGTTACCGTCCGTATAAATAAGAATTTTGTTGTTTTCTTCCATTTTTTATGCATAATGTTGATGCGTGATACAGTCTCATGCCAATACCGCTGCAAATATACTGCTTTTTTCTGAAAAACCAATTTCCTTCGGCTTCATTTTACGCAGAATCGTTAAATCTTTCCTTCTTTTTGTGCGTTTTCAATATTATTATAAATAAGGTGATTAGCGGCAGTGTGGTATATTGATGTACGGCTTATTATTTTGCGGATTTTATTTTCTTGATTTCCTTCCATTTTTTTTGTTTTTACAAATAAAGTTTGTATGTTTGCACCCGACTAAGCCAGCCACTCTATGGCAGGGCGGGTCAAAACAAACATCGATGGAGTCCGGAGGCTGACGATGCAGTTTGTAGGGCTTGGCCAATGGGAAAAGGACGTTTTCGGACGTTACTGTCTGTGCAGTCAAATCTCGCAAATTTGAATCTAAGTACAGGTGTAATGCAACTGTAGCGTCCGCGTTGGTGAACGAAAAGATGACATGCCAGAATACGATATAGCATTAGAACTTGCACGGCTTCACATCCTGACAGGAGCAGACTTCATACGTCAGTTGAAGATGCTGACCACTCTTTACATCTTCAAACCTGTTGAGAATGAGAAAGACATCTTTGCAGCAGCTGGTAGCCACCGTGAAGACTTTCCCTTGTTACTTGATGCAGCACGCAAGGCTGTTGCTCATGGAAACAAAGTTTACATCTTGCCCAATCCAAAGGGAATAAGGACAGCTGACTTCATCTTTGAAAATAAAGGAGTCTATAAGATGTATGACTTAAAAACCATTCATGGCAAGGCTTCTGTCATGAATCGGTTGCTTGAATCTGTCGGGCAGATTACCCATGTGCTACTGAACATGGCTACTGACTACCGTGCGATTTCATTAGCAAGCTGTATCAAACGATATTTTGAAATCAACCCTAGTGCTATGGAGGTTTTGGTGTTCAAGGGGAAGAAATCAATACTATTAAAACGAAGTTCAACGGAAAGCAGAGACTTTTTCAACACGTTTAGCCGTAGATATAACAAATAAAGAGTTGCCTAAACAACTCTTTAAAACGGGACGGTGGCGATATGGTCCTGCCCCCACTCGGAAACTTACCGGATAGCCAAAACAGATGTTTTGACGCTGCAAATATACAAACTTTTCCCGAACTTGACAAACTTTTCCGCACGTTTTTCTTCCTTTTCGGCCGGTTTTTGATTTTTTAAGGGTTTGAAGAGGCCGTGGTGAACTGAGTAGTTACAACATTTATTCAACAGCTTATCTAAATCACTCGTATGTTTTATCCCACCATGCAGTATCATACACAGGAGGTTCATGGTCACATCCTCGAAGGTAAATAAAATATCCAGTTAAAAAAACGGGTAAGAATATTGTTCCCCATATTCCATGACTTATATCTACGGCTCTCTTGTGTTTTCTGTATCGTTCTAAATTGATAGAGTTTACTCTTTTTGTTTTAGACCAGTCTGGCTCACCATTTTTTCGAGTTGTTGAATAAAAGATACCGTATGAGGATGGTCCCTCTGATCTAAAAGGCTTCGTTTTCTCAAATGTTTCTACCTCCAACTCTTTCACAAATAATCGATTTCTACTTGTGTCCCAATTTGCCATTGAATAATCGAAAGAATAAGGTAGTACAAATTCTACATTCTCAGGATTGTCAAACGATGTTAAAGTGTGAGTGCCTGGTGTCCTATTAAAAGCAGGAATCGTCATTTTCCTTACATTCGTTTCTTGGAGGGGAAGTTCCCATTTGGAATATGGTGGCACTGTCATTGAAACACCAGCCTCATTTGTTTGAACATTATTAATCGCGTCTTGTACATTATTGAATGTTGTGCTCCTTGAAGAGCGAACATCTTTGAATAACTGTGTCGCATATCCGTTATACAGTACATAACTTTTTGATTTGTCAATGATTAGACTTTTGTTTGTGTTGTTTGTAATAACGAAATAAGGTCTGAAGTCCCCATCAACGAAGTATTGCACGTCAAAGCCGTCATAGTGACAGAACGTGCTTTGTGTTTTCCCTTTCTCGTCCATGTTTTGGATACCATAAGTACCTGTGTTTTTGATACCAGGATAGTGAACGATTGGCTTTGATAAATACTGGGGTGCCGTACATGAAGTGAAAACTAACATGATAATGGCTAACCCTAAGAGGTTTGTGTTTTTTTGTTTGCTCATAATTGTATGTTTATAAGTTAATACTAATATCCCTTTCAACAAGTTAGCACTAACTTCTGGATATGAAAAGAGTGCGCTCCTGCCATATCCAGCTCAGGCTCACCACAAGCCCCAAAACGTTATGGAGAAGACGCACTCAAAGTGCGTACTCCAAATACGTTTTGTATTTTGCTCGTTATTCGCTGTCCGAGGTGGTGATTCGAGCTGGAATTTGAGCAAATTATGTTGTGCCTCTTATGAGAACACGGTGCAAATTTATGAAAAAAAACTCAAATTCCAACGATTTGCACAAAAAAAAGATGAAAAAGTTGCAGATCAGAATATCTTTATAATTCTATAATCAACTCATCAGTCAGATGTTTGTTGCTGCGGCAATGCCTATCTGCCACGCCCTTATTGATGAGTTTATTTGTTTATGATGCCTAGCGCCCGTCATTCTATAATACCTATTTCATTTCCATGTCAAATAGATTAGATGAGAAATACGAAAGTGAAATTATCTTGAAAAAAATGGATTAGTCCCGTTCGTCGCTAAAACGTTTGAGGTTGCGGCGTAACAACCTTCGGTCTGGAATATGTTTTTGCTCTTAAATTGTGCGTAAACTCGCGGAATCTGTAAAAAAACAGTGGATTCCGCAGGTTTACGTACATTTCCCTTTACTGTCAATAGAATAAATCGTTCAGACAGACCTCGTTCTGTATGTCTTTTGTGTAGGCGTTGTTCAGAAGACCGTCAGTGGTCACCATCACAGTATGGACACTTTTCTGCGTTTTTGTTACCTGCCTAAAGACATCTTTTCTGTCATTTAAGTCCTTCTGGTACAACTCTGAGATGGCAAACTTACCTTCATGGTATTTCATCTCGCACAAGTCTATAATACCATCGCTGCGGTCTATCAGCAGATCAACTTGTTTACCCTTCTCCTTCGTCAACTCATTGTTGTCTTGCTTTTTCTTCGGACTATACCGCCAAGCGTATTCTTCGGTCAGAATTCCGCTGATGCCAAGTTTGTGCTTGATCTGGTCTGTATGCCAGAGACAGACGCGCTCAAAGGCACGGCCACACCAATTGTAGTATCGCGGTGTTCCTTCCGTGGCCTGCCAGAAGTTCTTGCCATGGTGTATGCCGTTGATGTATTCGTAATAGAACAGCGTATAGTGGTCGATGAGTTGGAAGATTTCGTCTTTCACCTGTTTGCCTATCGCGGAGTAGCCACGGATAAAACCACACCATTCCAAGTCGTTCAAGATGTCTGTCAAGGCTCCGTTATCTTCCAGTTTTCCTTTTTCAATCAGTTCCAGCCTGGTCATTCCCTCTTTCTTATCAGCCAAAAGTCTGATTACCTTAATGTATGGCTCCGGTTTCTTAAAAAGCGACGCATAGAGCATGCTGAACTCGTCGTACATATCTCCATCTTTCGAGAAGATAAGCCGGTCGATCTCCTGCGTAAGACTTGCACCTTTCTGCAACAAGCTCCAGTAGTAAGGTACTCCTCCAAACACCATGTAGCCATTCAGTATCTGCTTGCGTGTCATCTCGATGCCACGCGCTTGCATCAGCTCTTCGCATAACCGAAGAGAGAAGGGCTTGAGAGCTATCCGATGGGTAAGCCGGTTATGCAACCCGCCTTTGTTCTTGATAATCTTCTTGACCATCCACGACGTGGCACTGCCGCAGACCACAAAGACAATGTCCTTTCTGGCCGAGGCCCAGCCATTCCAAAACGATTCCAGTTCAGAAAGGAAGCCCGAACGGGGTGCGTCCATCCAGGGCAGTTCGTCAAGGAATATCACCTTCTTACCTTCTGGCTGAAGCGATATATAACGTCTCAACTCAGAAAAGGCAACAATCCAATTGCTGAACACGCTCGGCATATCCTGCAACCCATGTTCTTTCAGAGCCATACGGAATCGGGCCAGTTGTTTTCTGGCTGTAGTCTTGGCAGCTCCCGTAAACTGGAACGTGAAGTGATAGTCGTATGACTCTCTTATTAAGAATGTCTTGCCTACACGGCGACGTCCATAGACTGCTATAAACTGTGAATACTCATCCGTGAGAGCATCCTGAAGGGTTCTTTTTTCGTTGTCTCGACCTATTAGCATAATTCAGGCAATTTTGCTGCAAAGATAATAAAAAATGTGCGTAAACCAGCGGAATCTGCCTTTTTTTTTGAGATTCCGCTGGTTTACGCACATTTTCTCTGTTTCATCTTGTTGTCAGGGGGGCGTGAAATGCCCGGGATAATGACGTAATCTGCGTTAATCATCCAAAAATGCTTTGCCGTGTCAGCATTATTTTGTAATTTTGCGGCGCAATGAAACGATTATGCTATTTTCTGACGGCGCTGGTGGTGCTTGCCAGCTGCGGACCGTCATACGAGGAACAGAAGCGGCAGGTACGCAAGCAGCGCCTGCAGATGCTGCGTGAGGACTCGGCCGCGCTGAAGGTGGCTGTCATGCCTACGCTGGACTGCCTGCCCCTGTTTGTGGCTAAGGCCGAGAACCTGTTTGGCAAGAACGGTGCCGACGTGCGCCTCAAGATGTTTACCGCACAGATGGATTGCGATACGGCTGTTGTCGGCGGTAGCGTGGAAGGGGTGGTGAGCGACCTGGTGCGGACGGAGCGCATGGTGAAGCTGGGTACTCAGTTAGACTATGTCACGGCAACAGATGCCTACTGGCAGTTGTACACCGGGCGTATGGCTCGTATCACCAAGCTGCCCCAGCTTGACGACCGTATGGTAGCCATGACGCGATACTCTGTCACCGACATGCTGGCCGATGCCGTCGTTGACAGCGCCAAGCTGAAGCAGGAGCGTCTGTTCAAGATTCAGGTGAATGATGTGGGTATACGACTGAGCATGTTGCTCGGCGGAGAGATAGAAGCCGCTTTGCTGACAGAGCCTCAGGCCTCAGTGGCGCGTCAGGCCGGACACAAGCGGTTGATGGACTCACGCAAATGGGATATTCAGATGGGTGTTATAGCCTTCCGTCATGCCGCCATGCAGGACAGCACCCGGCAGCGCCAGCTGGCAGCATTCACCAAGGGCTACAATCAGGCTTGCGACTCGCTGAACCGTTATGGTGTGGAGCGTTACCGTGACCTACTGCTGAAATATTGCAAGATCAAGAACGAGCAGGCCGATTCGTTGCTCCTTGCCACAAAGTTCAAGCCTGCGAGACCGCCCCGTGAGGCCGATGTCGAACGTGCCAGAAGTTGGATTAGCAAGCAATAGGCTATGGTGATAAACGAAGCATTGAGTACCATTGTCAAGTCTGTCATAGACCGACAGCTGGGTTCGTCGATAGCCCATCTGGAGAGTTATTTGTTCACCTTTGTACAGCCGCAGGCCTCAGAACAGCTGAATGCCATCAAGACCGACTACCAGCTGATGAGCAGTTACTGGCAGCAAGGCTACGACGATGATCAGCGTCAGAAGCTGTACGACCAGTTGCTGCGCCGTATGTATGTGCTTACGATGAATATCGGCATACGCTATAGCATCCGCCAGAGTGCCTTTCTGACAGGCATCCATAGCCGTGCCCGCCTGTCGCGGAAGGAGTGGTCGGCGGCAGCCCTCAGGCGCGACCTGGTAGACTATGTCTCTGACGTGGCACTGCTGGAGTTGGAGCCAGAGCATACGCGGCGCCAGCACCGGCAAGTCATCTATGCCCAGCACCAGCAGATGATGGAAGCTCTCTTTGACTATATCTGGACATCGCGCCTGTGGACCGACGGGGTGACAGATGCTTTCGAGGAGATGCTGCTTACGCCTACCATCGACAGCGCCGACCAGCAGCTTATGGTCAGCGCTATCACCTTGTCGCTTCTTAATTACTTTGGAATCAACAAGTTCCGCCTGCTGATAAATGTTTACCGGCAGTCTGCCGATGAGCGAGTGCGTCAGCGTGCGCTGGTGGGCTGGGCCTTCTGTTTGAATGCCGATGTGGCCCGTCTTTATCCTGAGATGAACGACATGGTGCGCGATGTCCTCAGCGATGACCTCTGTCTGAACGAGCTGGCTGAACTTCAGATGCAGGTGTTCTACTGCCTGCAAGCCGAGAACGACAATAGAATCATTCAGAGCGAGATTATGCCGGAGCTGATGAAGTCAGGCAACTTACGTGTGACTCGCAATGGTATTGAGGAGGTTGACGACGACACCATGGAAGATGTGCTGCACCCGGAACTCTCCGAACAGCGTATGGAGAAGCTGGAAGCCAGCATGAAACGTATGGCCGACATGCAGCGGCAGGGGTCAGACATCTACTTCGGCGGCTTCTCGCAGATGAAGCGTTTCCCGTTCTTTCAGACTGTGGCTAACTGGTTTGTACCCTTCTATCTGGAGCACCCTGCCGTAGAGGGCATTACCGACGGTGTGCGTGGCCGTAAGTTCCTGCTCTCGCTGCTCAAGACCGGTCCTTTCTGCGACAGCGACAAGTATTCGTTCCTGTTGGGCTACCAGGCAGCCGTCAGCCGTATACCGGAGAGTCTGCTGGAGATGATGGACCGTGGCGAGGCCGTGCTGGTGGGCAGTGAAATCGACACTTCCGAACTGCAGACGCCGGCCTTCTTGCGCCGTAGCTATCTGCAGAACCTCTACCGCTTCTTCCGTGTCTATCCTCAGCGGAGCGAGTTCGTCAATCCCTTCGACACCACAGCGGCCCATCCCCGCTACCTGTTTTTTGCCAACAGCCTGCTGCAGCAGACACGTGCCGAGGAGAAACTGGGCGAGGTGAGTGCTTTCCTCTTGAAGAACCATGCCTATCATGCCGCCATGATGACGCTGCAGAATTATCGTGAGGAGGTGCGCGATGCACAGTTCTACCTGCTCAACGGTACGGTGCTGTCGCGGACGCATACAGAGCAGAATGCCGGGCTTACCGTTGCCGGCAGCTACGCCCGTCTGCTGGAGCTGGACCCTCAGAATGAGCGGGGCTGGGCTGGCTATGCCCGAGCCATGTTCGATAGCGGTGACTACCAGACAGCCCTTGCATACTACCGCCGGCTGACGGAACGTCATCCTGACCGCAGGAACTATCTGCTGAACGAGGCTGTCTGTCTGACCAAGCTGAATGAATATGGTGAAGCCTTGAAACTGCTTTACCGTCTGAACTATGAAGCGCCTGACGATGCCAATGTCACGCGTGTGCTGGCCTGGACGCTGGTAGGCGATGCCAAATATGACGCGGCATCCAAATTCTATCAGGCCTTGTTATCCTCAGACACCGTTCTGAGCGACGACCTGCTGAACTACGGCTATTGCCTGTGGTTTTCGCGTTCCATCACGGCTGCCGCCGGCATGTTCCGCCGCTATGCTTCCCAGCCCGGCGTCAGTTTCAGCGCCATGGGTGAGTTCTTCGGCCCGGAACACGACTTCATCTGCCGCCACGGCGTCAGCGATGTGGAAATCCGTCTGATGGTCGATCTTCTGGAATACTGATATTACAGCCAGGGACGTAGCAGCGAGGCAAACCAGCCGCGGAACTTCTGCCACGTCGTACGGTACTCGTTCCATGTGTCACGGTTCAGGACGACGCTCTCAAGTTTGTCGCGGTTGAACATGTCGTCGAGCTGCTGTGTGGTGGCCTTGTCAATGATGACGGCATTCTCCTCGTAGTCGAAGCGCATGCTGCGGGCATCGAGATTGGCAGAGCCCACGGTGCAGTAGCTGCCGTCGACCATCATGATTTTGGAGTGGTGGAAGCCGGGCAGGTAGAGCCAGACGTGAGCCCCCAGCTTCTGCATCTTGTAAGCGTTGCGCAGCACGCAGTCGGGGGTGAGGGGAATATCGCTTTTTGCCGACACCATGATTTCAACACGGACGCCACGCTTGATGGCGCGCTTCAGCGCACGCTTGACTGACGGGACGAGCGTGAAATAGGGATTGATGAGTTTCACGGAGTCGCGGGCCGCATCAAGGGCAGCGACATACAGCTGGCGCATGGCGTTGTTGCGGCCTACGGTGTAGCCGTCTGTGGTATAGGCTGCGCCAGGCTCGCGGTTGACGATGGCAATGGTCTTGTTACCTGCCTGACGGGCCCGGTAGTAGTTCCTGTTAGTGAGAATGTTCTCGCCGGTCGTCTCCTGCCAGATGCGGCAGAAGATGTGCTGCAGGTGGTGGACGGCAGGTCCCTCTATGCGGCAGTGCATGTCGCGCCAGGAGCCTACCTGCTCGGTGCCCTTGATGTAGTAGTCGGCCACGTTCATGCCGCCGGTATAGGCTATGCTGCCGTCGATGACCACGATTTTCCGGTGGTCGCGGGGCCAGATGCGGTTCACCCAGGGAAAGCGGATGGGGTCGAACTCGTGAATGTCGATGCCGTCGCGGCGCAGGTCTTCCAGATGGTGCCGTTTCAGCGGCTGGTTGTTGGAGTCGTTGCCGAAGCCGTCGAAGAGTGCCCTTACCTCAACGCCCTCGCGGCGTTTCTCGCGGAGCAGGTCGAAGAGCAGAAAGGCTATGGAGTCGTTGCGGAAGTTGAAGTACTCCAGATGGATGCTTTTCCTGGCCTGCCTGATGGCCTGGAACATATCGTCGAACTTCTGCTGTCCGCTCATCAGCAGGTGGACATCATTACCCTCGGAAAACTGCCAGCCGTATGCCTCCATCTGTTGACGGAATACCTGGTCGCTGGTCTGTGCCTGACTGCTTTGCAGCAGCAGGAGTGAAATCAACAGGAGCAGTAATCGCATCATTGACGGTGTTTGAGACGGTATTCCAGAGGCGACAGTCCGAACTTCTCCTTGAAGACCTTGATAAAGTTCTCGGCCGTGATGAAGCCCACGTTGGTGGCCAGCTCGCTCATGTTGATATTGGTGCGCTTCAGCAGGATGCTGGCATGTTTCAGTCGCAGGTCGCGTACAAGCTCTGCCGGTGTCTTGCCGGTAAGGTTGCGAATCTTGTGGAAGAAAGGTACGCGGCCCATACCCATGACAGAGGCCATCTCTTCAAGACTTATCTGTCCGCGGCTCATGTTCTGCAACACGTACTGTTCGATATTGCGAAGCAGCTGACGGTCCATGGCATCGTTCATGGTGTAGTTGGCCCCCAGCTCATCATTCTCGTCGTTGATGATCTGCGCCAGTTCGCTGATTGGCTGGTTTGCCGTGCCTGTCTGCAGGGGGGCAGTCAAGTTCAGCTCCTCGTCGTCCTGCGCCGTTTCCTGTTGGAGTTTTCCCGTATTGGTCATGCCGATGCTCTCTGTGGCGGTGGTCATGCTGGTGTTCCTGCTTTCCAGGCGTCGTGTCTCTGCGCCTTCTATCAGGTTGTCAACGGTGTAAGCCCCCAGTCCCAGCAGTTTGTTGAAACGCATGATGGCCTCTTGCATGTTGAACGGTTTGGCCAGGTAGTCGTCGGCAGAGAGCGTGATGTTCATGTTCTTCATGGCCTGAGGCGACAGGGTCTCGTCGGTCATGAGCACAAACTTTATGCGCTCTGTGCGGGCATTGGTCTTCAGGTGGTTGCACAGTTCGCTACCCGTCATGCCGGGCATTTGGTGTTTGCAGACAATCAGGTCGGCATGGTGTGTGCGCAGGTCTTCGGCGGCCTTCCGGGTGTTGTTGTAGGCGTGGAAGTCGTAGACGTTGTAGAGGCTGGCCTTGGCAAAGCGCAGGAACTCTTCGTTATCGTCGATGAAGAACATGACGAGATGGCTTGTCGGCGAATCGGCATGCCGGCGTTGTGGCACAATTTCCGACGACAGCTCCTCGGTGCCCGTTTCCGGCAGTGCCAGTTCCCCCTTGGCGTTCATCTCGTAGCGTCCGTGTACGCTCTGCTTGGCTTTTTCCTCAGGATGCTCAAGGGCTGTCTGCATGTCGCTGACGCGTGTGATGACTTGCAGCATCTGTGAGTGCAGGGCGTTCAGCTGTTCGCGCTCTTCAAGGGTGCTTTCTTTCTCTGCAAGGTTGCCGATGATGGAGGTCATGCGGGCCATGGGCTGTCGCAGGTCGTCGCTGGCCGCCTTGATTTCCTCGCGCTGCATCTTCAGCTCGTTGATGACGGCTTGTTTCTTGCGCTTAATCTCACGGACCTGGTTGATGCCTATCTTCCAGATATACAGTGCGACGATAATGGTTGTGGCGTAGATGAGCAGCATCCACCAGGAGAGATACCAGGGGTTGCGGATAACGATTTCCAGCGTACGCTCCTGGTTGCTGACGGCACTGTCGGCGCTGACGGCCTTGACGTGCAGGGTGTACTTGCCGCTGGAGAGGTTGGTGAATGTCACGCCGTGCTTGATGGCATCGCCGTTGCGCCAGTCCTGGTCCAGCCCCTCCATCCAGTACATGAACTGCAGGCGCTCGCTCTGGTTGTAGTTGCCGGCAGAGAACTTAATGGTGAAGGTGTTCTGCCCGTTGTCCAGTTCTATGTGGCTTGTCTCGTTCAGCGCCTGGGTCAGCAGTACGTTGCCGTCATAGGCGTGACCTATCTGTATCTCCTCTTCGCCGACAAAGAACTGGGTGAGCATAACGCGTGGCAGTGTCTCGGTGTTGTCGGCTATGTCGTGGCGTGTACGGTTGATGCCGTAGATAGCTCCGAAGAGCACGTCGCCGCCTGCCTGGGCAAGTATGGCGCCTTGGTTAAACTCGTTGCTGAGCAGACCGTCAGACATGTCGTACTTGTACAGTCCGTAGCCTATGGAGTTGTCGTTGGGATTACGCTGGATGACGGCCCTTGTGATGCCGTCGGTGGTGGTCAGCCAGATGTTGTGGCGCTTGTCCTCGGTAATGCCACAGATGTTGTTGTTGCTCAGTCCCTGCTTCTCTGTAATGTAGCTCAGGTCGTCGGTTTCCGGGTTCAGTATGTTGGCTCCCTCGCGTGTGCCCACCCAGATGAGTCCCCGTGAGTCTTCAAACACCTGGGTGATGTAGTTGTTGGTAAACTTCTTCATGTTGGTAGTGTTGCCTGTCAGATGGGTTGTCTCAGTCGTGGCAATATTGAGGATGATGAGGCCTTCGCCTGTTCCTACCAGCAGTTTGTTGTCTTTCGTGCAGAAGAGCGCGGTGATGCCGTTTGTAGGCAGCTTGCCGTTCTGGCGGGTATAGGTTGAGAAGGTTCCCATCTTGTGGTTGAACAGCTGCAGGCCGCCATTGGTGGCTATCCACAGGTTGCCGACCCTGTCGGTGCAGAGCGCATTGATATGGTCGTCAATGAGCGTGCTCTTGTTGTCGCGTGCAGCCGAATAGATGGTGGCCTCACCGTTTTTAATACGCGTAAGGCCGTTCTGCTTGGAGCCTACCCAGAGGCTGCCGTCTTTCGTGTACTGCATGGCCGACACCTTTTTGCTGGCCAGCGGTCCGTCATAGCCTACGACGCCATGATTGCTGGTGCCGTACCACAGCCGGCCATTGGCATCTTCGGCAATGGCTGTTACATCGCCGATGGGGCTGGAGTGGAACCGGTAGATGTTCTTGCCGTAGTAGGCCACACCCGACTTCTCTGTGCCCACCCATAGCAGGTCGGTATCGTCAACGTAGAGGCTCTGCACCCTCATGGGCTCGGTATTGGTCTGGCCCGTGCTCATGTTCTTGGTTTCTGCCACTTCGGTGGCGTAAGTGTCAACGTTGATGCGTATCAGTCCGGCGCGGTCGGTGCCTACCCAGATGTTGCCGTTGCGGTCGCCGCCCATGCCGTTGACCGTATTGTCAACGCCTATGCCGGTGAGTCCGAACTGGTCGCCGATGGTGGTGTTCCATGTGTTGGTGCTCTTGTTGTAGACGAAGAGTGTGCCCTGGCCGTAAAGCCAGATGTTGTCTTTCTGGTCGGCGAAGGCTTTCAGCGTGTTGGTGTGCCTCAGGCCTCGGTTGGCTATCTCGAATGTCGACCAGACGGTGTGCTGCTGGTGCATGACGTCGCAGCAGACGATGCGGCCGTCGTCGTAGACAATCAGCGCACCGTCGCGGCACTCGCTGATGGAGCAGACGTTGCCCAGGGGTATTCCCACAGCCACGTCGGTGCAGGGGAATTCAAACAACAGTTGCTGCTGCATGTTGTAGCAGACCACTCCTTTGTTGGGAATGAATCCCCACACGTTCTTGTGCTTGTCTATATAGATGACGCTGGGAATGCGCTCTATACCTAAGCGTGCGAACGTCTGCTTCATGTCGCGCTCAAACGATTCCGACTGGGGGTGGTAGATGCAGTAGCCTGCCGACGTGCTTATCCAGAGTGTGCCGTCGAGGGCCTCCTGGATGGAGTTGATGTAACTGTCGGGCAGCGACGAGCCGTCATGTGAGTCACACTGGAAATTCTTGAACGTGTAGCCGTCAAAGCGGTATAGGCCGGCGGGTGTGCCGAACCACACGAAGCCGCGCTGGTCTTTCAGGATGCAGTTGATCTGGCTGCTCGTCAGACCGTTGCGGGCGTCAAGGGTCTTAAACAGGTAGACGGCGGCAGCGGCCAGGGGCAGTGCCAGCAAAAGTAGTGTCAGTATGCGCAGTTTTTTCATTTCGTAGCTGTTTCGTTATATCATGCACGAATAGTGGTCTACCACACCTAACAGGTGCTTGTCATGGTCTACCACCAAAACGCTGTGTATCTTGTATTTGTTCATGATTTGCTGAATGGCCGAAATCTTTGTCAGCGGCGATACCGTCTTCGGCGCGGTGGTCATGATGTCGCTCACCGTGCGGTTGAAGAACTCCGCCTGCCATTTCTCCATGGCGCGGCGGATGTCGCCGTCGGTAATCAGACCGGCCACACGGCCGTCGGTCTCGGCGATGCCCAGCCCCAGCTTGCCCTTGCTCACCAGGATGATGGCCTCGCCCAGGTGCATGGAGGGACTGATGACGGGCAGGTCGACGGTGCGCATCACGTCCTGGGCGGTGGTCAGCAGTCGCTTGCCCAGCTCGCCTCCGGGGTGGAACTGTGCAAAGTCCTGTGGCTGGAAGTTGCGCTTCTTGATCAGCGCTACGGCCAGCGCATCGCCCATCACCATCTGTGCCGTGGCGCTGCTCGTCGGGGCCAGGTTCATGGGGTCGGCCTCGCGGCTCACGCTGACGTTCAGGTGGCAGTCGGCATATTTTGCCAGCAGCGATTCCTGATTGCCGCTCATGGCGATGATAGGTATGTGCATCTGCAGCACCATCGGTATGAAGCGCAGCAGCTCGTCTGTCTGGCCGGAGTTGGAGATGGCCAGCACCACATCGTCGCTGGTCATCACCCCCAGGTCGCCGTGGAACACGTCCAGCGGGTTGATAAAGAACGACGGCGTGCCTGTCGACGACAGCGTGGCCGCTATCTTGGCTCCCACATGTCCGCTCTTGCCTACGCCCGTCACGATAATCTTGCCGTGACAGCGGAACATCATCTCGATGGCGCGGTCGAACTGCTGGTCCATCTTGGGAATAAGCTCCAGCAGGGCCTCTGCCTCGTCTCTGATGCATTTGATGCCGTAGTCTCTGTCGGTCATGGCACACATTATTTTAACAGTTCGCTGATAAGCCCCTCCAGGTGGTCCAGCTGCAGCATGTTGGCAGCGTCGCTTTTACCACGGTCGGGGTCGGGGTGTACCTCAAAGAACCAGCCGGTAGCACCGAAGGCCTTGGCGGCCAGCGCCATTGGCGGCACGAAGCGGCGGTCGCCACCCGTCTTGCCGTCGCTGCCGCCGGGTCGCTGCACGCTGTGGGTGCAGTCCATGATGACCGT
>CAMYZO010000003.1 GCA_947303855.1 uncultured Prevotellaceae bacterium | reverse complement strand
GCGAACCTGCCGTCCAGTTAGAAACATAGAGAATTCTGGTAGCTATTCTCTATCACATAAACGCACGTTTCCGTTTGTAACAATAAGCCAAAGAACGCCCTGACGCTACATTTGCATGTGTGTCGTCCAGCGACTCGTCAAGTTGTTGATGGTTTTGTTGTTCATTGCTTTGTTTTGTTTATGTGATAGAATTCGTTTAAGCCGATTTGGGTGCAAAGTTAAACAAAAGCCGGGAAAGACAAAACATTCCCGGCATTTTTTAACATAATTTTATCTTTCTGGCTCTAATATTCAAACGACGAGCCTCCCAGGAACTCGCGCAGGAGCGATGTGGGAGGAATCTGCGTTTCGGGTATGGGCTTGATGTAGCGCAGGAATTTCAGCAGGCGGTAGGCCTCGGCATATTCCGGTACGTTCTCGGGAACCTGCTCCAAGAGTGGCTCGGCCTGCCGCTTGATGACAGCCAGTTCGAAGAGCATGGCCGTGTTGAACATCGCGTCGGCATTCTCCTGGAAGGGGAATATCCAGCGGTTCTCGCCAGCCCTGACCGACGGCCACCGGCGTATGGTCTCCTGGGCCGACACGCCGCGATACTTATGGTCGCGGATGATTCTCCTGAGCAGGCGGTTGTCGGTCGTGGGGATGTAGTTGTGATTGTCGAGCAGCAGGGTGGTCAGTGCCGAGGCGTAGACGCGGTATATCTGCTCTGGCGCCACCTGCGACATCAGTTCCGGGTTCAGGGCGTGGATGCCCTCCACCACGAGCACCTCATCGTCGCGCAGGCGCAGCTTATGTCCGCTCCATTCGCTGCGTCCCTGCTGGAAGTTGTATCGTGGCAGTTCCACCTCCTCGCCGTTGAGCAGGGCGTTCATCTGCTGGTTCAGCAGGTCAAGGTTCAGTGCATGCAGGTGTTCGAAGTCGAAATCGCCCTTGTCGTCGCGTGGCGTCTGTTCGCGGTTAACGAAGTAGTCGTCGAGCGAAATGCCCACCGGTTTGATGCCGTTGACGGCCAGCTGTACCGACAGCCGCTTGCAGGTCGTTGTCTTGCCGCTGCTGCTGGGTCCGGCAATAAGTACCAGTTTAATGTTGCGGCGGCGGGCAACATCGTCTGCAATCTGCGAAATCTTCTTCTCCTGCAGGGCCTCGCTGATCTGGATGAGCTGGGCTGAGTGGCCGCTGTCAATTGCCTCGTTCAGGTCGCCGATGGTACGCAGTCCGATGATGCCCTGCCAGCGGTGGTGCTCTTTGAATATGCCGAACATCTTGTCCTGGTGAATCATTTCGCCGAGCTCATCGGGATGCGTGGCCGAAGGTATGCGCAGCAGCAGGCCGTCGTAGTACTTCTCCAGTCCGAAGAGATAGATTTGGGCGGTGTTGGTCAGCATGGCGCCATAGTAGTAGTCTATGTATCCGTCAATATCATAATAAGTGGTGTAGATGCGCCCGATGTTTTTCAGCAGTTTGACCTTCGAATAGGTATGCAGGTAGGTAAACATCCTGATAGCTTCCTCCGTGGTTGTCTCATAGCGGTGTATGGGCATGGCTGCGTCAATGATTTCCTGCATACGGCGGCGTATGCGGCCGGCATCCTCCAAGGTTACCTCATGCCCGATGTTCAGGTCGACATAATAGCCGTTCGACACAGGGATGTCTATTGCAACCTTTGCGGTGTCGTATAATTCATGGACGGCCTTGCACAGCACAAAGAACAGCGAGCGCGTGTAGGCCCTGAGGCCGCTGGGCGCGGTCATGTCAAGGAACTCCACCATCTTGCTGTTATACACGCGGTAGTGCATCCCCTCCACCTTGTTATTCACATGCGCCAGGACCGGGCCGTGGGCCATGGTGAGTCCCGTCAACTTATACACTTCCTCCAGTGTAGCGCCCATAGGCACGTTGATTGTCTGGTCGCAATTCTGGCAGTAGACTTGAATCATTTCCATCGTCATTATAGTATTAGGCAAAAATTTTTTGCAAAGATAATGATTATTTAGAAATTTTTCGTATCTTTGTAGCCGAAAATTCTTAAAACACTAATCTTTTATGTCCATCTGGATTATTTTCAAACTGCTCGGCTCGCTGGCTCTTCTCATGTTTGGTATGAAGACCATGAGTGAGGCGTTGCAGAAAATGGCCGGACCGCAGTTGCGACACGTCCTCGGGGCCATGACAACCAACCGTTTTACGGGTATGTTGACGGGTATGCTGGTGACAGCCTCCGTCCAGTCTTCAACCGCCACCACCGTGATGACCGTATCGTTCGTCAACGCGGGTCTGCTGACCCTGGCGCAGGCCATCTCGGTCATCATGGGTGCCAACATCGGTACGACGCTGACGGCCTGGATTATGTCGGCCGGTATGTCGTTCGACATCACCGCGGCCGTCTATCCGGCGTTCTTCTTAGGCATCATCCTCATCTATCAGAAGAAGTACCGCTACATTGGCGACTTCCTCTTCGGCCTGTCATTCCTGCTGCTCGGTCTGGGCACGCTGCGTGCCACGGGTACGGAGATGCATCTGGGTGAGAACCAGGCGCTGCTCGATTTCTTCGCGTCGTTCGACCCCACGTCGTTCCTTACCACGCTCGTCTTCCTGCTGCTGGGTGGCATCCTGACGTTCTGTGTGCAGTCCAGCGCTGCCGTCATGGCCATCACCATGATACTGTGCTCCAGCGGTGCCCTGCCTATCTACCAGGGTATCGCGCTGGTCATGGGCGAGAACATCGGTACTACCGTCACGTCGAACCTGGCCGCCATGTCGGCAAACACCCAGGCCCGCCGCGCCGCCTTTGCCCACATGTTCTTCAACGTCTTCGGTGTCGTCTGGATTCTGTTTGTCTTCCGCCCGTTCATCGATATGGTCTGTGGCTGGGTAGGCTACGATGTTGCCATGACCAAGGAGGTAGCCGGTGCCGGAGCTTTCCTGGCTAACTCGGCCAAGCTGAGCTTTGTGCTCGCCGCCTTCCATACCACGTTCAACGTGGCCAACACCTTTATCCTGATATGGTTCATTCCGCAGATAGAGAAGTTCGTCTGCTGGGCTATTAAGTCGAAGAAGGTTGACGAGGAGGAAGACTTCCGTCTGCATTTCATCACTGCCGGCTTCATGAAGACCCCGGAGCTCTCGGTGCTGGAGGCCCAGAAGGAAATCCAGTCGTTCTCAGAGCGTATGCAGCGCATGTTCGGCATGGTCACCGAACTGCTGACGCTCTCCAGCAGTGCCACGGCCAAGGAGGCCAAGGCCCAGGCTGGCGACTTCAACAAGCTCTTCACCCGTATTGAGAAATACGAGGGTATCAGCGACAACATGGAACTGGAGATAGCCAAATACCTGGACGCCGTGTCAGACGCCCACCTCTCTGACGACACGAAAGCCAAGATCCGTGCCATGCTGCGTGAGATTTCGGAACTGGAGTCTATCGGCGATGCCTGCTACAACATGGCCCGCACCATCAACCGCAAGTACAACGGCAAGCAGGACCACTTCACCGACAAGCAGTACGACCATATCCACCAGATGATGAACCTCACCGACCAGTCGCTCAGTGAGATGAACAACCTGCTGGGAGGCCGCAAGGAGTCGTACGACGTCAACCGCACGTTCAACATCGAGAACGAAATCAATAACTACCGTAACCAGTTGAAGGCCCAGAATATTGCCGACATCAACAACCATGAGTACACCTACGCTGTAGGCACCATCTACATGGACCTTATCAACGAATGCGAAAAGCTGGGCGACTACGTGGTCAACGTGGTTGAAGCCCGCATGGGTCTCCGCTAAGAAACATCAAATACTAACTACTGCGTCAGGTCTCCAGAGTACAGTCTCACCACTGTACAAGGAGGCCTGAACGTCTATCAGGCGCTGGTTTGACGACCCGCGAAACAACAGGTCGGGGTCGTGCAGGCTCTGGATGAACGGCCCGTCCACAAGCACGTCAAGATGGGCGAGCAGTTCGCGCTGGTCGTCGTGGATAAGGCTCTCAAAGGTGAAACCGGTAAAGCACCAGATATCCTTCTGCGTCAGCAGATGAATCTGCCGTGCCAGTTCGGCAAAGCCGGCAGCCTGGTACATGGGGTCGCCGCCGCTGAAGGTAACGCCGCGGGTAAAGGGGTCCGACAGGATGATGCGCATCAGCTGCTCTACCGTCATGTCGCGTCCTCCAGTGAAGTCCCATGACTGCGGGTTATGACAACCAGGGCACCGGTGTCGGCAGCCGGCGCAATAGATAGAGGTACGAAAGCCGGGGCCGTCAACCATCGTATCCTCCACAACATCCAAGATTCTCAACGTAGCCATGTTAACCTGCAAAGACGGACCCTGCAGCTTTCCGTAGCAGAGTCCGTCTCAGATAATATTGATTGCTAATAATTAGTCTGCAACCAGAGTAAAGCGCTTGAAGGCAACAATCTTCAGCTCCTTGTCCTGCTTGGCCAGCCACTGCTCAACAGTAGCCTTGTCGCCGTCGCCGAACTGGAACTCCTGGTCAACCAGGCAGTTCTCCTTCAGGAACTTCTGCACGCGGCCCTTGGCGATGTTCTCAATCATAGGCATCTTCAGCTGGGCCTCACCTTCGGCCTTAGCCTCCTCCTTGATCTTGCGAGCCTCGTCAGCCTGAGCCTGTGTGAGCCAGCCCTTAGCCATGTTGCTCTCGATGTGGTCGTCCGAGTCAACGAGGTTGGGGTTCAGGCCAGCCTTCTTGAGCTTCATCTCGATGAACTTCTCAACCTGCTCCAGCTTGGTCTTCTCAACAGCAGTCTTGTACTCCTCGTCCAGGATTTTCTGCTCCACGCTCTCCTTGTCGAGAGCCACGGGCTTCATGGCAGCCACCTGCATGGCCACGAGGTGACCCTGCTCGGCAGCGGGCTTGTTGGTCTGTACCATGGTGCAGAGGGTGTGCTTGCCCATGTGGTCGTACACCTCGATGTTCTCGCCTTCGAGCACGAGGTAGCCGTCAAGCTCCATCTTCTCGCCGGTGATACCTGAGCGCTGTGTCACAGCCTCCTGAGCCGTCTGACCGCCCAGGTCGAGCGCCTTGACAGCCTCAATGTCCTTGGCCTTGGCAGCGATGGCTGCGTCAAGGATGCTCTGTGTCAAAGCAATGAAGTCAGCACCATTGGCCACAAAGTCGGTCTCGCACTTCAGGGCAATCATGGCGGCAAAACCGTCGGCAGCCTTTACCAGTACACAACCATTTGAGGTCTCACGGTCGCTACGCTTGGCAGCGATGGCCAGTCCACGCTCGCGGAGCAGTTCCTTGGCCTTGTCGAAGTCGCCCTCGGCCTCGGTCAGTGCCTTCTTTACGTCAGCCAGACCGGCGCCCGTCATAGCGCGAAGCTTCTTGATATCATCTATTGAAATAGCCATTGTTTTTACTTATTTACTTTTTTACCTTTTTACTTTTTTACCTTGTTGTAAATTACTCAGCAGCGGGAGCCTCTTCCTCAGCGGCGGGAGCCTCCTCGGCCTTGGCCTGCTTGCGGGCAGGGCGCTTGGCAGCCTTCTCCTCAGCCTCAGCCTCGTCCTGAGCCTCAGAAGCCTTCTCGTCGGCCTTCTCCACCTTGCGCTCCTCCACGCCCTCGGCAATAGCTGCACAGCAGGCGTTCAGGATAGCCTCGACAGAGTCCTTGGCATCGTCGTTGGCAGGAATCACGAAGTCGATGTTCTTGGGGTCAGAGTTGGTGTCGACGATAGCGAACACGGGGATACCCAGGCGGTTAGCCTCGCGGACGGCAATCTGCTCCTTCAGCACGTCCACAACGAAGAGGGCGCTGGGCAGACGGGTCAGGTCGGCGATAGAGCCGAGGTTCTTCTCGAGCTTGGCACGCTGGCGGGTAATCTGCAGCAGCTCGCGCTTTGAGAGGTTACCGTATGTGCCGTCGTTCATCAGCTTGTCGATATTGGCCATTTTCTTCACAGCCTTGCGGATGGTGGGGAAGTTGGTGAGCATGCCGCCCGGCCAACGCTCAATCACGTAAGGCATGTTGACGCTGGCTGCCTTCTCGGCAATCACGTCCTTAGTCTGTTTTTTAGTACCTACGAAGAGGATCTTCTTGCCTCCCTTGGCAATCTGCTTCAGGGCAGCGGCAGCCTCGTCAATCTTAGCCACCGTCTTATGCAGGTCGATGATGTGGATGCCGTTACGCTCGGTATAGATATAGGGAGCCATGGCGGGGTTCCACTTACGCTTCAGGTGGCCGAAGTGGCAGCCAGCCTCAAGCAGCTGTTCAAAATTTGTTCTTGACATTGTCTTGTTGTTTTTTTGTTGTTTACTTTCTGTTTAATCTTTGTTAGATCAGCCGAATGGTAATCTTAATGAGTAATTAGTAATGAGTAATTAGTAATTGTGATTACTTCATATCCGTTAACTAACTCAGAGTCCGTTCGGTTTAGATGCTAAACTGTGTCAGTATCCTTTTGAATGTAACAAGCACTGGCAAGGTAATCATCATTACTCATTGCTCATTGCTCATTACTCATTAAAGGATTAACGCTTACTGAACTGGAAGCGACGACGTGCCTTGGGCTGACCGGGCTTCTTACGCTCTACCTCACGGCTGTCGCGTGTCAGGAAACCAGCGTCCTTCAGCTTCTTCTTATCCTCTTCGTTCACCTTGACGAGGGCACGGGCGATAGCCATGCGCAGAGCCTGGCTCTGACCGGTGAAACCACCACCGTCGAGGTTCACTTTGATGTCGTACTTCTCAGCCACCTCGAGCAGGTTCAGCGGCTGCTTAACCACGTACTGCAGGATGGCAGAGGGGAAATAAACTTCCATATCCTTCTTGTTGATCGTAATCTTGCCAGAACCTTCCTGGAGATACACACGAGCCACTGAGCTCTTGCGACGACCGATTGCATTTATTACTTCCATTGCTATACCTTATCTATTATTTATACTGGTTAATGTCAATTGCCTTGGGCTTCTGGGCTTCGTGGGGATGCTCTGTACCCTCATAGATGAAGAGGTTGGTCATGAGCGAACGGCCGAGGGGACCCTTTGGCAGCATGCCCTTCACGGCGTGGCGCAGAATCTTGTCGATACCGTCCTTGCGCTGGCGCAGCTGGGCGGGGGTGTTGAAGCGCTGGCCACCGGGATAGCCCGTGTAGCGGGTGTAGACCTTGTCGGTCTCCTTCTTACCAGTGAATACTACCTTATCGGCATTGATAAGGATAACGTTGTCGCCGCAGTCAACATGCGGTGTGAAAGTTGGCTTGTACTTTCCGCGGAGCAGCTTGGCAACCTTTGAGCAGAGACGGCCCACCACCTGGTCGGTAGCGTCGATGACCACCCACTCTTTCTGTGCGGTTTCCTTGTTGACGGAAAGCGTCTTGTAACTTAAAGTGTTCATTTTTAAATCTTAATACTAAAAAACAGTTATACATTTAATTATTTGCACACACATAACTCACACCCGGAAGTCTAACGTCCGGTTGCAAGTCTAACGCATGCTGAATCAGCGATTCACGAACCACTACGCCCGGCCAAAGACGTTGCTATTCACACTCTGATTCCGGGGATTCTAAGTCTCTCCCCAATAATCGGACTGCAAAGGTACTGCTTTTTCTCCTTTCTACGAACGGTTCCAGTGTCAGCAGGCTGATATTTATGATTATTTAACTATTTTTAAAATCAGGAGGGAAGTGCCGGGAAGATGAGGCGGGCATCGTTCGACACCTTGCGCCGCCTGAAGAACTGCTTCGTCTTCCAGATATACATATTGACTTTCTCCTTCCAGACATACGACCAGGAACTGACCTGGCGCTGGCGCTTGCCGACATAGATGCCGCCCCACATGCCCCTGTTGCGCCGATAGCAGGATGACAGCTCAGGGGTGAAGATGTTGTCGACAAACCGTTTCAGCAGCTCCATCTGGCGCTCCTTCAGACAGGCAGGGTCGGCCAGGGCAGGCTCCTGCAGATAGCTCTGATAGAGCGCATCGTCGGTGTCCACCTGCTTCACATAGTCCACTAATTCCTGCAGGGAGCCGAAGTCCTGCACATTAATCAGCGCCTTAGGATTAAAGACCTTGCTGACCGACGGGTCGCCCCAGTAGACAGGCACACAGCCGGCCGCGAAAGCCTGCACCAGCTTCTCCGTGGTGTAGCCGGAATGCGACGAGTTCTCGCAGACGATGGAGAACTTATGCGCTCTGTCGAAGGCCAGCTTGTCGGGCACGCGCTGCCCCGTGTTGTTACGCCAGAGACCGCCGGAGTCCACCTTCTTATACTCAGAGAGCGCCTCAAACACCTTCACGAACATCGGGTCGCGGTTAGTGTTGCTGACGGTGATGCTGCAGAAGCCCGTCTTCATGGCCATCAGTTCGCTGACAGGCTGCTGGTGCTTGGTCTCCATCAGCTCGCAAATCTGCGGATAGAAGTAATAGAGCGGGAAGCGCAGGTAGCGGTCTTCGTATTGCAGCCAGTCGAAGCCCATGGCAAAGTCGCAGGCATTGAAGTCAGGCACCAGGTTCTCTATCGTGAAATATATCTTCACGGCATGCTCCGGTGCAAACCAGTGGTCGTCGCCGTGGTCGCTGTAGAACACGTAGTCGGCATGGGCCATATCGGTTATCTCAACGTCCCATTTCTCCTTGAGATACGTTGTTATCTTAAATGTCTCAGGGACAAAGGAACCCCAGAAGTTGACAAATGCAATTTTTTTCGTCATATCGGTAGTCGTTTCAATGGCGTTATCGTCCGAACAGGTACTTACGGAGGAACGGACTGACTCGCAGTATGTTAGAGGTGATGATACAGAAGGCGATGACCAGCAGGGCAATGACCACGGCCAAGGTGGTGTCGAGCACAAAGTTGTGGCGGTATTTATTGAAGAACTGGCCAATGGTGGGAATGTTGGGCAGGAAGAAGAAATGGATGAGGTAGATGTCGAGTGTGCGCCGCCCTATATACTGCAAGGAAGCACCTATCACAGACCGTTTGGTGAAGAAATCGCGATAATAGCGGAAATACATGAACGCGATGGTCAGCAGTCCGAACTTGGCCAGCGTCGAGGGCAGGTTCGTCCATTCAAATTGCAGATTGTGCCATTTCAGCACGTCCATCGTCGAGAGGATGACGACGACAATGACAATGGGATAGAACCAGGGATTGTCCATGACAGCCTGGGCACGGTCCCAGTAGCGCCGGACGATGTTGCCCAGGAGGAAGAACGGGAAGAAGCGCATCACCTGCCCCAGGCTGGTGTCGCCCAAGAACGATTTCATGAGCGTGTCGGGCCCTTTGTAGCCCTGGGCCCAGGAGAAGTACTGTGGCAGGAAGCAGGTCTCGTAGGCACAGAGCGAGACGACGAAGAACAGGGCCATGGGCACCCACGACCTGTGCTTCAGCCGGCTCTCGGCGAAGGCAAACAGATAATAGAACAGAAACATCCATAGCAGCGCGATGGTGAACCAGTAGCCACCCTTCTGCGGCGAATGGAAGTTCATTTCCAGCCCTTCGAAAAAGCGGGGCCAGATCATGGCATTGAAAAGCACGAAGAAGACCAGCGTGGGTATGATCTGCACCTTGAGCTTCTTCAGCACCAGCTGCCCCAGGGCGCGGGTGTTCCACACCTGGGCGGCCTTGTAGGCCAAGAAGCCGCTGATAAAGAAGAACAGTGGCATGCGGAACAGGAGCAGAAAAGAGAGTGAAGACGAATACTTCAGGTTCTGCTCAAAGCCAACACTGCTGACGTGGTTGGCCACAACCATAATCATGGTAAAGCCTCTCAAGGCATCAAGCCATTCATATCTTACTTTCGGGGCGGCGGTCTCCATATTATTACTGTACTGTTATTTACACTTACTTATATTTCTTCATGCCCGCCAGCTTGACGACACGGTTTTTGAGCGATTTCCAGATGTGCGCGAAGTTGCCGTAGCGCAGGTTGTAGGCCAGCTCCTCTAAGGAATAGGCTATCTTGCGCCAGGGGTGGTTATAGGCACTCACCTTGTAGAACCGGTCCTTGTAGTCGAGGTTCTCAATGACATAGCGCGGATGCTTCAGGGGGAATTCCATTTCAAAGCGCCTCATGGTGAACAGGCGGCGCAGCCGGCGGGGCAGCGTTTCCAGCGAACCGGCATAGTGGGTTGACTCCGTCCCGGCAGGTCCCAGGTTGTTAATCATGTTCTTCGACGGCATGATGGCCAGTCCGTTGTTGAACATCATGCAGGCCCACAGGATGCTCTCGTAATACGCCTTCCCTAAGGCACGGTGGTCGTAACACATGCGGAACATCGTGTCGCGGTAGCCGCGCTTCTGCTGAACCGTCTTCAGCTGGTGCATGTTGAAGTCATCGTCAAGGAACGAATAGTGCTCGTCCCACTGGTCGATGACCCTGCGCCACGATGCCCACCCCCAGATGCTCATCACCGTGGTGAAGAAGTAGTCGTAGGGCACGTCGGGCGTCTCTTCGTCAACGTTGAAGCCTTCAATCATGACGATGCGCTCGTCGTGCTCGTAGCGGTCGAGCATCTCCTTGCAGAAGCGGATGAACGATACCGACGGAATGCTGTCGTCCTCGAAGATGACGCACTTGTCGCACAGCGAGAAAGCCCACTTCTGGGCATTGAAGTTCGAGGGGTCGCAGCCGGCATTCACCGTCTGGTAGTTACGCCTGACGTCGCACTCCCAGTCAATCTCCTCGTCGCACACCACCCGGCGGCAAGCCTCAATGCCTGCCATGTCGCGCTCGCCGCGAGGACCGTCCTGATACAGGTACAGCTTCGACGGACGGGCCTTGCGTATCTCGTCAAACACCTTCTTCAACGGCTCTGGCCGCGTGAAGAACAAAATCAGGACGGCAACGTCCACTTCTGCCGGATGTTTCATGGGCGGGGGTATTGGGGTAATGGTTAGTCGTAGAATTCCAGTTTGCCTACATGCGGGGCCAGTTTACTGAGGTCGGGCAGCTGCATATAGTCGCCATAAAGCCGGCGCAGCAGGGCATCGGCATTGGCGGGAACGGGGAACTGACGGCCCTCAAACTCGTGGGTGGTCAGCGGGAAGATGTCTTTGGCATAACGCGGGTTGTGGAAGGGAATGCCCATGCCGCTGGTGATGGTCTTGCCAGGCAGCAGACGGCACAGTGCCCGCAGACAGGGGAAGAGCAGTTGGTCGTTCATGTCGAAGATACGTCGCACCTGGCGGATGGCCTTCGCATCGTCGGTGCTTGTGCGCCACACCTTGTACATGTGGCCGACGGTCTTCTCCGTCAGCCTGTGAAGCCAGATGGGGTGCCGCTCCATCGGGAAGATGTCGATATAGATGCCCTGCTCCCGCCACATACGGTCGTAGCCGTTGCTCTCCAGCATCCGCGAGCGGCGGTCGCGCACCTTGGCATAGAAGTAGAAGTAGGCCGGGTCTGTCTGGTCACACTGCAGAGCCAGCCACTCAGGCAGTTCCGTGGGCAGCACCGTCAGCAGCCGCAGATAGTCCTTGCGCATCATCTCGATGTCCAGGTCGTCGTCCCAGGGTATAAAGCCGTTGTGGCGCATGGCACCTATCAGCGTGCCGCTGCTGAGCCAATAGGGGATGCTGAACTTCTTGCAGATGCGGTCTACCTCTGTCAGAATGTCAAGCATGCGCATCTGCTGGCGGCGCAGCAGTGATCCGTCGGGGTTGAAGCGTGCGCGCAACTCCTGGTGCATAGCCAAGTACACAGCGGAACCGACCCTATTGTGTACGTTGGGGGTGGGGTCAGTATTGTTATGATCCGTCTTCACTTTCGTATCTTCGAATAGTTTGCTGCAAAGGTAGTCTTTTTTTTCCAATTATCACAGTTTTTTCTACGAAAAAGTGATTTCCAAGGAGGGGAATACTTGAGTGGTTGTACCTACTTCAGCTGCCTTTTCAGGAAGAAGTTGACCGACTCTTTGAAAATCGTTGATTGCAGCAGCCAGAGGGCCAGCACATATCCCGTAGCCACGAACAGCACCTTAGCGGCAAGACTGAGGTAGAGGTTGGCGATGCCAGCCGTCAGCAGGTAAGCCGCCACGACAAGCACCAGCGTCAGCACTATGTAGGGAGCCATGTCGCGGATAATCTCGGTCAGACGGATGTCAATCTCGCGGCGTGCGAAGTAGTGCCAGACCAGGATCCACAGCAAGTTGATGGCCACATACACCTGTATCATGTGTACAATGCCATAGCCGGCCGACACCAGCACGGCCAGCAGCTGGGCTATGCAGAGACCAATGGAGCACCACATATAGGTGGAGGAGTGGCCCCGGCTGACGAGCAGGTTAGAGAACAGGTTGGAGATGGGGTAGAAGGCGCCCATGATACACAGCCATTGCAACAGCGAGGCACTCTCTAACCACTTCTCACCCAGCAGGATGACGATGAACTCGCGGGCTACCAGGGCCAGTCCGAGCATGGCGGGAAAAGACACGAAGGCCGTGAAGCGCAGCAGCTTGCGGAAAATCTGCTTCTGGCGGTCCTTGTCGTCGTTAGTCTTGGCAAACACGGGCTGCGAGATGCCGCCCAGCATGTTGTTGATGAGCGACCAGCCCATGTAGTTCCATTTGTTGGCCTGTGTATAGTTGCCCACGACATGAGCCGTGTACATGCGTCCGAGGATGACCGAGAAGATGTTGGTGTTGACAATGATAACGATATTGGTCACGATGAGCTTGCTGCTGAAGCTGAACATCTCGCGGACGGGACGGAAGTCAACGGGCAGCGTGGGATGCCACTTGGCATAGTAGAACGTCAGACCGGTGAACAGCGAGACGTAGACCAGCGTCTGGGTGGCAATGCCCCAGTAGGCAAAGCCGCAGGCAGCCATCGTGACACCGACAAGCCCGGACAGCAACAGGCTGACGAAGGCCACGATGCTCTGCTGGCGCACCTGCATGTTGCGGAACAGCACGGCCCGTGGCGCTATGCCGAGGCTGGTGATAAAGAAGCCTAAGAAGATATAGCGGGCCAGGGGCACTAAGCGTGGCTCTTCGTAGAAACGGGCTATGAGGGGGGCGGTGAAGAACAGCAGCAGATAGATGGTGAGGCTGAAGAGCGAACAGGTCCAGAAGACGGCATTGTAGTCGTTGTGGCAGGCATCCTTCCGGCGGTTCAGGGCCGAGATGAAGCCTCCCTCCTGCAGCGAGCCGGCAATGAGCGAGAAGATGGTGAGCATGCCTACCATGCCGTAGTCTTCGGTGCTGAGCAGGCGGGCCAGGAACACGCCGAAAACCAAATTGAGGAGTTGCTGAGCACCATTGCTCAGCCCTCCCCAAAATAGTCCTTTGGCGGTTTTCTCTTTCAGCGATTCCTCACTTCTCACCGTTCACTATTCATTATTCAATAGCGAAGCGCTTACCCCACCTGGCTTCCCGGCTTCACGTCCTTCGTGGTAGTCACCACGCTGAGGCTCTCGTCGAAGTCGACAGCCGAGAGGATCATGCCCTGGCTCTCGATGCCCATCATCTTGCGGGGCTCAAAGTTGGCCACGAAGAGGATGCGCTTGCCTACCAGCACCGACGGGTCGTCGTAGAAGGCGGCGATACCACTGAGGATGGTGCGGTCCTGGCCGCTGCCGTCGTCGATGGTAAACTGCAGCAGCTTCTTCGACTTCTTCACCTTCTGGCAGTCCTTGATAAGGCCCACACGGATGTCAAGCTTCTCGAAGTCCTCGAACGAGCAGGTACCCTTTATGGGGGCAGCCTTATAGGCTGCGGCCTCATTATCTTTCTTTGTCTTCTCCAGCTTGTCAAGCTGCTTCTGTATCACCTCATCCTCAATCTTCTCGAAGAGCAGGGCGGGCTCGCCCAGCTGGTGGCCGGGCTTCAGCAGGTCGGTCTGGCCCAGCTGTTCCCACTCAAAGCTCTCGATGTTAAGCATGTCGCGCAGCTTCTTCGACGAGAACGGCAGGAACGGCTCGAAGGCGATGGCCAGGTTGGCCGTCAGCTGCAAGCAGATATTCAGAATGGTTTCCACACGCTTCGGACCGTGCAGCCACTCCCCTCCTTCGGAGGGGTCGGGGGCGGCCTTCCATTCCTTCCACGGTTCGCAGTCGGTGATATACTTGTTGCCGATACGGGCCAGGTTCATGGCCTCGAACTGGGCGTCGCGGAACTTGAACTGCTCCAGCAGGCGCTCCACCTTCTCCTTGACGTCCTTGAACTCTGCCAGGGCCTGGCGGTCAACGTCAAGCAACTCTCCGCAGGCGGGCACTACCCCACCCCAGTACTTCTTCGTCAGCTGGAGGGCACGGTTCACGAAGTTGCCATAGACGGCCACCAGCTCGTTGTTGTTGCGGTCCTGAAAATCCTTCCAGGTGAAGTTATTGTCTTTGGTCTCAGGGGCATTGGCCGTCAGCACGTAGCGCAGCACGTCCTGCTTGCCGGGCATGTCTACCAGATACTCGTGGAGCCACACGGCCCAGTTGCGCGACGTCGAGATCTTGTCGTTCTCTAAGTTCAGGAACTCGTTGGCCGGCACGTTGTCGGGCATGATATAGCCGCCGTGTGCCTTCATCATCGTGGGGAAGATGATGCAGTGGAACACGATGTTGTCCTTGCCGATGAAGTGAACGAGGCGGGTGTCCTCGTCCTGCCACCATTTCTCCCAGTTGCCCCACTTTTCCGGCTCCCTGGCACACAGCTCAACGGTGTTGCTGACATAGCCGATGGGGGCGTCGAACCATACGTAGAGCACCTTGCCCTCGGCATCGTCCACGGGGACGGGGATACCCCAGTCCAGGTCGCGCGTCATGGCACGGGGCTGCAGATCCATGTCGAGCCACGACTTGCACTGGCCGTAGACGTTCGGGCGCCACTCCTTGTGCTCCTCCAGAATCCACCGCTTCAGCCAGTCCTGATACTCGTTCAGGGGCAGATACCAGTTCTTGGTCTTCTTCAGCACGGGTGTCGAGCCGCTGATGGTGGAGCGGGGGTTGATGAGCTCCGTGGGACTCAGGTCGCGACCGCATTTCTCGCACTGGTCGCCATAGGCGTTCTCGTTGTGGCAGTGGGGGCACTCGCCCATCACGTAGCGGTCGGCCAGGAATTGCTTGGCCTCCTCGTCGTACAGCTGCTCGGTGGTCTCCTCTACCAGCTTGCCCTCGTCGTAGAGCTTGCGGAACCACTCGGCGGCAAACTTATGGTGGGTCTCGCTGGTGGTACGACTGTAGATGTCGAACGAGATGCCGAACTCCTCAAACGAGTCCTTGATCATCTTGTGGTAGCGGTCCACCACATCCTGCGGCGTGATACCCTCCTTGCGGGCACGCACCGTGATGGGCACGCCGTGCTCGTCGGAGCCGCCAATGAACAACACCTCGCGCTTCTTCAGCCTGAGATAGCGCACATAGATATCGGCCGGCACGTAGACGCCAGCCAGATGACCGATATGCACCCCGCCGTTAGCATAGGGCAGGGCCGACGTTACGGTCGTCCGCTTATACTGTTTCTGTTCCATCTTCTATTATTTTAGCCTTTTTCGTTATTTATCTGGTTTGAGGGTGCAAAGATACACTTTTTCCGCGACATTTGGCAGGAATCAAACGAAAAACATTAAAAACTTGCATAATTTAGTAATAGTTGTTCAATATGATGTTCCCTCATTTCATTTTGCAGCGGACAACAGGACTTCAAGACTTTTTTTATCCTCTCATGGTATTGCCAATAAAGCCGTAGCAAGAAAAAGTCCTGAAGTCCTGTAGTCCGCTGCTAAATTGAATGGACAGAAATTATCATAATTATCATTATTTGGGCTGCGCATTCATTCGCAATTATCCGCTTATCCTACACCCGATACTGATTATCAGGCAGTTAGCAGGAAATTATCCGCATCTTATCCGCTGTTTATCCTACACCAAACACCGAACATACATGTCGTCTACAACCAAAGAACAGCCGGAAAGCCACCGTCCGAAAGGCTCGGACAAAAGTCCGAAAGCGGCGGACGAAAAACCGAAAGGGGCAGAGTGGGTAAGACAAATTGGTGTAGGATAAAAGCGGATAGCAAGCGGATAATATCCGACTAACTCACTGATAATCAGTATCGGGTGTAGGATAAGCGGATAATTGAGGAATTAAGGGAGGGTTATAAGTTGTCTGGACAGGCCAGGTTGTATAATTTTCATTAAATCCCGTTAAATTTATTGATATATATATTAATAAAGTACACACGTATGGAAATTTTTTATACCTTTGCTCTTTCAAACAAGCAGTAAATTAAACACTTCAATAAAAAATGGGCACACGTCAGATAACACATACACTCTTGTCGCTGCTTT
Organism: uncultured Prevotellaceae bacterium; assembly: GCA_947303855.1. Taxonomy (GTDB): domain Bacteria; phylum Bacteroidota; class Bacteroidia; order Bacteroidales; family Bacteroidaceae; genus Prevotella. The sequence goes on along the minus strand of CAMYZO010000003.1, from coordinate 61,298 downwards.
TCCTGATTCTCGCATGGCCAGGCAAGGCAATGGCCGATGTTGCTGTTATGCGCGACTCTGCCTATTATGCACAATTCCCTTATATCCGGTTCATTGAAACTGATGATTCTATCGCCGTCAGCGACGAGGAGTTTCTCGACGATGCGGCGAAGGTGATCTTTACGGTCAACAGGTACGACCTGCCCGAGAACAGCGCCCTACTCCGCCGCTGGCGCGACGAGCTGATACCGCAGCTCAACAGAGACCGCCTGCAGCTCTACCGCGTGCTGCTGCGCGGCGCTGCCTCGCCCGAAGGTCCTTTTGAAAACAATCGCAAGCTGGGCGTGAACCGCGCCAAGGCTCTCTACGACTTCTTCAACGAGTACCTGGAGACACCTGTCAGCGAGAGACAGTTTGTGGGGCATGTGGAGGTGGAAGACTACCGCTCGCTCTGTATCATGATGAAGCGGGCCGGCGACCCGGCCTACCCGATTGTACAGGAGCTCTATGACAATTACCACCGCAGCGACGGCTACGGCGAACTGAAAGACAGGCTGATGCGTGCGGAGGACGGACAGCTCTGGCAGCGGTTGCTGCGCGACTATTTCCCGCAGTTGCGTGCTGCCCGCATGCTGCTCTATTTCAGGCGAATGCCTGGCGCCGACCCTATTGCCATAGAAAGGCCGTCGCATGGGCTGCCCGACTCGCTGCCGCTGCCCGACTCACTATACCTCACCGTTTTGCCGCAGCTGCCGGCGACACCATCGCGCCTACCGCGACGAGAACTGCTGTCGCTGAAGACGAACCTGCTGTTCTACGGGGTCTACATGCCGGGCTATAACCGCTGGTGCCCCATACCCAACGTGGCGGTGGAGTACTACCCTAAGGGCGGGCACTTTACCTTTGGCGCTTCGGTGGACTTCCCCTGGTGGGTGGACTATGGGCGGCATAAGTTCTTTGAGATTAGGAATTATCAGGTGGAGGGGCGGTATTATTTTGGGGCTCATGGGGTTCTTGGGGCCAATGGGGCTTCTGGGAAGCCCGCCTTCAGCGGACTTTACCTGATGGGCTATGGCCATGGGGGGCTCTTTGAGATTGGCTTTAACGAAAACAAGGGCTGGCGCGGACATGGGTTTGGCGCTGGCGTGGGGGCCGGGTATGTGGTGCCCGTCAGCCGCAATGGCCACTGGCGACTGGACTTCAGCCTGCAAGTGGGATGGTTCACTGCCAAGCACGACCCCTTCCAGTATGAGAACCCCGTCAACCCCAGCTACCATGACGATCTGTACTACTATAAGTGGACGGGCCGCGCCAAGGACTTCAAGGAGCTGCAGTACCGCTTTAACTGGCTGGGGCCCACACGCGTAGGCATCACGCTGAGCTATGACCTGCTCTACCGGAGGGCGGGGAATGGGGCTTCTGGGGAAAGGAGGGCCGCGCCATGAGGAAGCTGCTATGGTTTTTTCCTGTGATGGTGCTGGTGGGCAGCTGTATGCGCGAGCCCGAGCTGCACCTCTACGATGCCCAGGAGGCGGAGATGAGTCTGCCGCTGATTGACCTGGACCTGGAGGTGTACTGGGACTATCAGCTGGACTTCGGCGTGGAGTACGACTGGAGGGCAGAATGGTACTACGGGTGGGACGCCCACGACATACAGATGTTTGGCGAGATAGGCTACACCACGCCAACGGCGTTCCAGGTGCGCCGCTACTATACTGGCGAAATACCATACGCCCCCCATACCGGCGTCATCGCCTCCTATATAGAAGGTACCCACTTCCAGGACCGCTACGACTGGGGCTACTGGGACCTGCTGCTGTGGAACGACATCAAGACGGCCGACGGCGTGCAGAGTCTGATTATTGACGAGACTACCTCGCTCGACTCGGTGATAGCCTATACCAACCAGACGATGCACGTCAGCCGCTACCAGGCACCGCGCTATACGCGCTCGTTCTACGCCCCCGAGCCGCTGTTCGCGGCCTACGAGCAGGCCATAGAGATTAACCGCGACCTCACCGGCTTCGAGTTCGACGCGGAGCGTAATGTGTGGGTGCGCACACTGAGGATGGTGCTCAAGCCCATCACCTATATCTACCTGGTGCAGGTGATACTGCATCATAACAACGGGCGCATCACCAGCATCGACGGCACGTCTGACCTGTCGGGCATGGCCCGCAGCACGAACCTGAACACGGGGTGCGCCGGCAACGACGCCATCACCGTGTATTACAACGCCAACCTGAAGAAGAACTGCGACAAGGACGGCGAGCTGGTGGACATCATAGGCGGACGGCTCATGACCTTCGGCATCTGCGGCAACGAGGCCAACGCCCTGAGCCGTGCCAGCGACGTGCGCGACGAGCACAGCCACTACATAGATGTCACCATGCAGTTCAACAACGGCATGGACTCCACCTTTGTCTTCAACGTCACCGACCAGGTGCGCCGGCACTACAAGGGCGGCGTCATCACCGTGGAGCTCGACATGGACACCATCCCGATACCCTCCCGCTCCGGCGGCTCCGGCTTCGATGCCGTGGTGAAGGACTTCGAGGACGGCGGCACCCACGAATTTGAAATGTGAACAATGATCATGACATAATAACCTCTCTTGCCTCTTGCTTTATGCAAGTAGTGAATACGAAACAAAACAAACATTTATTCATTCATTTAAAAAATTACGATTATGAAAACAAAGTATTATTTCTTCGCAGCCTTGGCGACGGTCATGCTCGCCAGCTGCGCTGACGACCAGTTCGTCGGGGACAACAGTCCGACGAATCAGGAGAATGCCAATGGGGTGATTAACTTCGGCTTCGATGTGCCAAACATCACGCGTGCTGACATTGCAGGTGCTGATGCAGCAGCAAAACTGGGTAACAATTTCTATGTAATGGGTACTAAAGGTACAGAAGCTACAGATGCTCCTACTAGTACAGTCGTTTTTGACAACTATCTGGTACGCTTCACGGCAAACACTGCTGGTAAAACTGAGTCAAACACGGCTAACTGGGAGTACGTGGGTGTGACAGCTGATGCAAATCACGATAAGCTGTCTCCTGCAGTTGTTACATCTCAGACTATTAAGTTTTGGGATTTCAGTCAGCCGCAGTATGATTTCTTTGCTTTCTCTACAGGTACAAAGAGGGCCGCGAAAGATGATGATTCTCCTGAAGAAACTGAAATTGGTGTGACTAGCATGAGTTCTGCTAATCTTAAAACAAATGCTTATAAGCTGTATATCCCATCTACAGCCGCTCTCGAAGATGCCTTTATCACAGACATCGTAGAGGTGAAGAGGGATGACAAAGCCTATGGCAAAGACGTTGTGTTGAAGTTTAAGAACCTCGGCTCTAAGGTACGTGTTGGACTCTATGAGACTGTTCCTGGATACTCTATTGATGCTACGACCATTAACTTCTATACAGTAGATGATGATGGAGATCATAAATTTACAGATGACAAGAGTACTGACGCGGCTTTGATTAGTACTAATGCAGCAAGTTTTGCAGGCGCTGGTACAGTGCAGGTGTTCTTCCCTACTGTTGGTACTGAAAATGTTAATAAACAAGATTATAACAAGGCATCTGCAACAGTGAGTGGTACATCAGGTGGAGATACCAAGAAGATATTTGGCACTCTTGCTACAGAAAAGATGCAAAACAAAGAAACATCTGAGGCAGACGGTCAGAAATATCTTGGACGCACTTTACCACAAGCAACATTTGCTGGTACAAAAGGTAAAGATTATTATACTACAGTGTTCCCTGTTACTACAGGATATCCTCTTACACTCCGTGTAGATTACACTCTGGTTTCAACTGATGGTTCTACTGAGACAATTACTGTTAAGGGTGCTAAAGCTGTGGTTCCTGCAACTTATACGGTATGGCAGCCTAACTACGCTTACACCTACATCTTCAAGATTACTGACAATACCAATGGTTGGACAGGTGCAAATACTGATGACGCAGGTTTGTTCCCAATCACCTTCGATGCTGTTGTGGCTCAAGCTACTGAAGCTTCTGGCGAACAGACAACTGTTACTACTGTTGCTACTCCTACTATCACAACTTATCAGCAGGGACATACTTATGCAACAAATGAGTATTCAAAAAATACAAAGGGTAAGGATAATGTCGTAAGAAACCTGTATGTTCAGGTAATGGATAATAGTGGGACGACTTCGGTTCTTAAGAACGATTTGGAAACAAATACTCCTGATGGAGGAGCTAAATCACTTCTCTACAAGTTAGGAGCATATACAACAGAGGCAATGGTTATGGATGCTCTTGAGAATCGTAAGGCTGCATATGATGAAGATGCAACTTCTATAACTGGTCGTAATGACGTTTCTCTGACTTTGCAATCGAATCCATCAATCATTAAGAACGATGTTACAACGATAGTAAATGGAGTTAACGATAAAGTGATTAATTTATCTGAAGCAGGTGAGGCTGCAATGATAAATATGTCAAGTATTACTACTGGAGATTATGCATATGTATATGATTATACAACTGCAGAAAGAAAAACAGGAGAAATAACAGAATATCAGCCAATAACAGTGACAGTTGATGACACGGATGTATCAGGTAAATACCATATTGCAGCTAGTAGCCTTACTTCTGCTGCCCTAACAACTGGTACAGAAAAGAGTACAGATGCAGATTTCTACGACTATATTTATTTCTCTAAGACTACAACTAATGGAGGAGAAACATATGATTATTCATACTATAGTGTAGCTGGCAAATCTACCCTTCCTGCTGGTTTGGCTAAATACTCGAAGAGCAGTCTTACTACAGCAACAGGTACTGCAGCAGCTAATACTTTCTACTTCGATAGATACTTCTCTAATAAGGGTAAGTATGCTGTGAAGGTTATTAAGATTATTGGCTCATAATCCACTCTCACCTCGCCCTCTTGCCCTCTTGCAAGCAAGGGGGTAGCGAGGGAGCTGGACGGGGAAAGCATATCTGGTTAAGGGTTCAAGGTTCTTGGACCATCCTATCGGACATAGCCCGAGCGCTGTTCTCCCGACAACAAAAGCCTACCGGGGTTCGACTCCCCGGTAGGCTGCAAAGAAAACGAAAACAAAAGGCCGGTGCCGAAAAAGAGAAGAGTATGAGCAATTGGAGTAATCATGGTAATGGGGCTGATGAGGCTAATGGGGCTAATGGGACCAATGGGACCAATGGGGCTAATGGGACCAATGGGGCTTCTGGGGCTAATGGGACTAATGGGACTAATAAGGCCACTGGGGCTAATGGGACCAATAAGGCTAATGATACCCATGAGCCTTCTGGGGCTTCTGGGCAGGGGCGGCCGCCTTTGGAGCCTAAGCCTTTCTTGCCTAAGAAGGGTAATTACCGGGATCTGCTGGTGTACAAGAAGTCGGAGTGTATTTATGACGTTACCTACTACTTTGCTCACCACTACTTCGTGGAGCGTAAGGACCGTACGATTGACCAGGTGGTTCAGGCTGCGCGCTCTGGGAAGCAGAACATCATTGAGGGGTGTTCTGCCGCCTCTACCTCCTCTGAGACGGAGATCAAGCTGTTGGGCGTGGCTCGCGCCAGCATGCACGAGGTGCTGGGTGACTATGAGGACTACCTGCGTACCCGCGGTCTGCAGCAGTGGTCCTTGGACGACCCTCGTACCAAGCAGATACAAGAGTTCAGCAAGAAGCACAACCGTCCGGAGGACTACACCAAGGACATCGACAAGCGGTCGCCAGAGGCTCTCTGCAACATTGCCATCACGCTGATTCACCAGTACGACAACCTCATGGGCCGCCTGCTGGACCGCCTGCAGATGGACTTCGTAGAACAGGGAGGCATCCGCGAACAGATGACCGCCGCCCGTCTGGGCTACCGCAACGACCAGAAGGGCCGCATAGCGGAGCTGGAAGCTGAGAACGTCGCGCTGAGAGCGGAGAATGCTGCGCTGAGAGCGGAGAACGCCGCGCTGAAAGCGGAGAATGCTGCGCTGAAAGCGCGCATCGCCGCGATAAAAGCTGAGATTAGCCGGAAAGGAGGCTTGGGATGAGGCTTTTGGGGCTTATGGGGCTGATGAGGCCTATGAGGCTAATGGGGCCACTGGGGCTAATGGGGCTAATGGACCTTATGGGGTGCTCTGGGGACAGTGGGGGGGCTGGCTCTGCTGAGCCGGAGGAGCCTCCTGTGGAGACTGGGACTGCTATCGCCTTTTCGGCGCTGGAGAGCGCCGAGGAGGAAATAAGCCGGGGGACCCGGGCTTCGGTGCCGCTTAGTGCGACGGCTACCAGCTTCACCGTCTGGGGCTTCAAGAACATGAGCTATTCTGGGGAGACCGGGGCCTACGACGGCACGCAGACCGTCTTCCAGGGCTATACCGTGGCGTGGCAGGACAACAGTGCCGCCACTACCACTACTAACAGCAGCGGCTGGGAGTATCTGCTGACGAGCAAACCTTCTCAGACTATCAAGTTCTGGGACTGGAGCGCCAGGGCATACCGCTTTTTTGCGGTGACGGGAGAGGCTGGGGCCTATAAGACTTATGGAGCCACTGGGGCTTATGGGACTAATGGGGCTTATGAGACTCATGAGTACAGCTTCGAGGCTGATGCCAAGAGCACTGCTACTGCACCATACTTCTCGCGGCTTTGGTTCTCGACGGGCGACCCGGTGGCTTACCCCGACAAGCAGTTTGGGAAACCCGTGACGCTGGAGTTCCTGAAGCCCTTCGCGCGCGTGCGATTCCTATTTAAGTATGTGTTTCCGCGCGAGGGCATCAAGCTGGAGGTTATCGGCTTCAAGCCTTCTGACGGCAGTAAGGCGATAACCCTCAAGGGCACGGTAACCGTCAGCTATCCCACTACGGGCACAGCCACGACAGAGAGCTATGCCATGACCCCTGGGGCCGATGACTCTGCGCAGTTAGAGGCCTTCACCGAGGACTACGACCCGGAGGATAACAGTAAGACCTATACGGAGACGGACAACGGCTGGTATATGGTGCTGACCAACCCGGCACAGGGCAGCTATACACTGACCGTGAAAGTAAATAGCGAAAAGAAGACTGCTGCCGTGCCGGCAGAGTATATGCAGTGGCTGCCAGGCTACAGCTACACCTATATCTTCAAGATTACCGACGAAGGCGGTGTGGAGATTGGCTGGGTGGAGTCGGCAGTGACCCCCTGGACAGAGATGGAAGTGGACAGGACGGTGTATAACTGGTAAAGGAAAAAAGAATTGAAAGACAGAAAGACCATAGTAAGAAGGCTTTTGGGGCTCATGGGGCTTATGGGGCTTATGGGGTGCTCCTCTGAGGAGGAGCGGCTACCGGCTTTGGCTTCGATTGAGGTTCGGGGGTTTGTAGCTGGGTTTGAGGAGGCTTATGGGGCCAATGGGGCTCATGGGGCTACTCGGGCTTGGAGCCCTCCAGGCGGCTACTCGCTGTTTGATGAGGCTGACAAATCTATCGGCATTGCCTTTACCCAAGACGGAAAGGAACCGAAGATGGGTTCCTTTTTTAAGAGCAGCGGTAAGTGGCGCACGAGCTTGGAGGAGATTACTGCCGACACCTACTACCTCTATGGCTATGTGCCCTACAACCCTGGCGTAAAATTCAGCATTGCCGTCCGCAACGACGCCCATGCCAACTACAGCAGCGGAGCCAAAGTGACACTACAGAACGTGCCGGCAGTGATGAGCGGTGACCTGTGTGTAGTGATAGGCGCCAAAGACGGCACAGACGCCGAGACCGTGACAGGACTGCGCAGCGGTGACTTCAGCTACAGCGCCCAGGCTATATACGGCAGCGGCGATGCCGGCAACTACGTGTTCCTGCTGTTCGACCACCTCTACGCCGCCCTGCGCATCAAGATGAAGGTGCATGCCGACTATGATGCCCTGCGCACCATCAAGCTGAAGTCGCTGCGCATGAAGACACAGGCTGGCGAGACGACGAGCACCACGAAGGCAGACATTCTCGTTGACCTGAAAGGAACGGAAGGCGAGAGCCCTATCCAGAGCATCACCTACACCCCAAGGGGCGGAGCCATCACTGAGCCGCTGGAGTTCTGGTCATCGCGCAACGGCGAGACGCTGACCACGGAGTTCAGCAACTACGTGGGCCACTTCATGCCGCAGGACATCACCACGCTCATACTGACCAGCGTCTATGATGTGTATGACAAGAAGGGGAACCTGATACGGCAGGGCTGCATGGCCACCAACACGATGGAACTAAGCGAACTGTTCACGGGTCAGAAGACTACCCGCCGAGGCTGTCGCTACACGATAAACATGACTATCAGACCAACATATCTGTATATGCTGTCGGAGCCCGACCTGAACGACCCGACGGTGACTATTGAATAAAGGAGAGCATTGAGCAAGATAAAGACCATAGTAAGAAGAGCGATGGGGCTTATGGGGCCTATGGGGCTAATGGGCCTTATGGGCCTTATAGGGCTTATGGGGCTTTGGGGCTTGCCGGCTCAGGCTCAGATTAAGATTGGGGGCAACGTCTATGGCGGCGGCAACCAAGGGCAGGTGAAGGGCAGCACGAAAGTGACGGTGCTGGCCGGCGACATCGGTGCCGTGCTTGACCCTGAGGCCACCCGCCCTCTTGAGAACAAGAAAGGCAAGGTGTTCGGCGGCGCCCGTATGGCGGATGTGGGCGGCAACACCTTCGTACACATTGATGGCAAGAACTTTACTGCAGACAACGCCACTACTCCCGACTATATCGTTGTGAACCAGGTGTTTGGCGGCAACGACATCGCCGGTCAGATAGGTACGGCAGCGGCGGTGGGCGAGGACGTTCCTTCAGAGCTGACAGCCATCAAGCGCACTACCGCTGACGAAACAGACCCGAAGAAAAATGCCGTCGACAACACCTTCAACAGCTATGTGCGCGTGAGCACCAAGGCCACCGACACACACTATACAGCTGAGGAAATAGCCGCTGCAGCATCTGACCCCGACAACCCCGCCTACGGCAAGAGCACTGCGGACGTGAAGCCTGCTGCCGATGCCAAGAAGGTGTATATAGGCCAGCTCTTTGCCGGCAGCAACGGCGACTACGACTATGAGCAGGAAAACGGACCGAAGGCAGGGCAGCTGACCCACAAGATATACAACCGAAGCGACAAGAACCACGAAAGTCCAGTGGCAGAGGTGGTGACCGACGCATCGGACGTAGGCTTCCACTTCCCAGAGCTCGACAAGACCTATCTGGAAGTGACGGGCGGCTCCATCGTCTATGCCTACGGCGGTGGCAACAACGCCACGGTGAAGAAGCAGGCCATTATCCATGTAGACAACCCCAGCGCGGTGGTGAACCATGTGCTGGAAGATGGAACGGACCTGCTCAGTGACGAGCGCTTCGCGGAGATGGGCATCAACACCACCTTCTCGATGCCCAGCAGCGGTGCTTACCAGGTGGGCCGCTTCTTTGGCGGCAACAACCTGGCTGAGATGAGCATACGCCCCACGTGGAACCTGCTGGCGGGCAAGATACGCAACCTGTATAGCGGCGGCAACAAGGGTAACATGACCAGTCCCGACGGGCTGCTGATGGAGATCAAGGACTATTCCACCCTGATTGTGGACAACCTGTACGGCGGCTGTCGTATGGCCGATGTGAAGCCAACGGTGAATGGCGAATACAAGCCATGTGTGAACCTGCCTGGCTATTACTTCCCCAACGAACTGTCGGCCCGAACACTCGTGAACGGCGGACATGTGAACAACGTCTATGGCGGCAACGACGTGACGGGCATCGTGTATGGCGGCAATGCCGTGGGTATCCATAAAGATGTGTATGGCAACGTCTACGGTGGCGGCAACGGCGCTTACCCCTACACGGATAACCAGGAGATGGAGGACGATGAGACCTATGGCGACTTCTACTATGGTGACAAGATTAAAGACGGACAGACATCATACGATGCACTCAACGCCTTCCGTCCCAATGCCGAGCAGGTGTCTATCCGCCTGGCCGGTACTGACGACAAGCACCCCACCATTGTTCACGGCTCCATCTTCGTGGGCGGTAACTGTGCCTCGCTGGCCACGAAGAAAAAGAACCCGATGGTAGAGCTGAAGATTGGCTCACACGTGGTGGCCGACAACATCTACCTGGGCAACAACGGTGAGGGTATGGTCTATAGCGACTATCTGGAACGTTATGCCGACCGTGAGTTCAGTTCCTTGGCGCTGACGGATGCCGACGTGTTTGCCAACTATATGGAAGGTGTGACGATGACGCTGCAGCCCAGCATCGTGTTTGACAATGTGGACAACGGCGACCGTGCCACCTACGAGCCCTACACAAGCTACGTTGGCTCGTTCTTCTGTGGCGGTAACGTGGGTAGTATGGCCATACCGGGCAAGGAGACATTCACCATTAGTGAAGGTCTGAACATCTACAATAAGTTTGTGGGCGGCTGCAACAATGCCGACGTGGCTGCAGGCACTTACAATGCTGCCTACAAAGGCGGTATCCTCGGAACAAAGGACGAGCGCGACAGCTACACCGATGCTGGCGGGGCAATCAAGGACCGTCTGGAAATCAACCTGGACAACCTGACCATCGTGCCCCTGCGCTGGAATGACGACAACACACGGCTGATCTGGAACACCAACAAGTGGGATAACGATGAGGAAGACTTCGTTACTATCGATAGCAGCGCGGTAGACAAGGACACCCGTCTGCTGGGCGGCAACGTCTATGGCGGCTGCTATGAGAGCGGTCATGTGAACGGCAACGTGGTAGTGAACATCAACGAAGACGTACTGAAGCGCGACGAGGTGTTCGGCAATGGCGTGGGCATCTACGATCGCAAGGCCTCTGGCGTGAGTCTCGACGAACAGCGCACCGACCTGATGGCTGTTGCCCTGACGGTGTTTGGCGGCGGCTACGGTAAGAATACAGAGATATGGGGCAGCACCACGATAAACCATAACAACGGCTATGTGTTCCAGGCCTTTGGCGGCGGCGAACAGGGTGTGATAGGCAAGGCCGTCGACGTGGTGGGCGAGGGCGGTGCCATTACCAAGAAGTATGAGTTTAACCCCGCCTACAGCACCACCGTGAACCTGAACGGAGCTGCCACCATCTATTCGAGTAGCGGCACTGAGGAGAACCTGGCCGAGGCAGAATACCTGTATGGTGGCGGCAACGAGGGTGACGTCTGCGGCAATACCCTTGTGAACTTAGGCAACGGCCGCATCTACGATGCCTTCGGCGGTGCCAGCGATGCCGACATCCTGGGCCACAGCGAGGTGTATATCGGTCGTCAGCCCAACGGCAGCGGCGGCTACAAGGACGGCTTCCCGTGGGTGATGGACATTGTCTATGGCGGCAACGACTTTGGCGGCACCATCCACGGTGGCTACGAAGACGGCTATGACTTCACCGCCCGCCTGCGCAACTATGACACCGACAAGACACAGGTGCACGGCTACAAAGCCGGCGAGATACCCGACGTGCTGAAGTCGTCGTCGTATGTGGAATACCTGAAGGGGCGTGTAGACACCATCTTCGGTGGCGGCTACGGCTACTATGACTATAGCAACACGGCGCTCTATGGCAGTGGGGCAAAAATGCCGGAGCAGCACAGCGCCTTCGTGAACTTCCGTCCGTCGGACCATGCGCAGAACATGGTGAAGGGCGTGTTTGGCGGCGGCACCGGCTATCCCGGCAACCGAGCCTACGACGGTGCCCAGGACCGCAGCTATGTGCTGATAGACATTCCCGACGGCATGACGAAGTTCAGCGGTCTGGAGGTCTTCGGCGGCGGTAGCTACAATGGTCTGGGTATGCGTTACAGCTTCGACAGCGAGAGCGGCAAGACCGTTGACGAGACGGGCAAGGCCATCAACCTGGATGAAGCCTCAGCCATTATCGACCTGCTCCACGGACGCATCCACAACGCCTACGGCGGCAGTTACCAGGAGGGAATCACGCGGCGCACGGTGGTGAACGTGCCGGCGGAGTCGAGCATCCAGGCAGACAGCATCTACGGTGGTGCCTACGGCAAGTATATCCTGCCGCCCTGCGATGTCTATGAGACTCAGGTGAACTACAAGAACACCAGCGAGAAGGCCCAGGTGTTTGGGGCCATCTTTGGCGGTAACAACAACGAGCGCCGGTCGCTCTTCACCCAGGTGAACATCTCCTCGCCGGTATGGCAGAACAAGGAGAAGGGCTATACGGGTACCGTCTACGGTGCCGGACGCGGTATTGACACCTGGTCAGAGCACACCGAGGTGAACCTGCTGAAGGGTGCCCGCATCTATGAGGTGTATGGCGGCGGCGAGATGGGCCATGTGCTCAACGCTGCCAGCGTGCAGGCCTACATGGCTCTGTATAAAGACCAGCCGTCGCCGCAGATTAGCGCACAGGATGCTTACTGGAAGGCACATCATGGCGACCTGACCAACGAAGCTACAAAGGCGGCTGCTCTGGACCGTTGGCATCAAGACTGGAAAGACGCCTGGGCGCTGGGCAGCTACTATATGCCGGGCGCATCCAATGGAGAGACAGCAGGAACCCCCTTTACCAAATATGCCACGAACACCGCCACCAACCTGAAACACTTCAGCGACCGTGCCGAGCTCGACGACAAGACCGCTGCCCAGCTGAACGGTAAGGACGAGAAGAAATTCAACACCAACGTCATTGTGAACGAAGGGGCCGTAGTGGACGGCTACGTCTACGGCGGCGGTCTGGGCAATGCCTCCGTCCACCTCTCCGGCGACGTGTACGGCAACACCTACGTGGCCGTGCTGGGTGGCGAGGTGAAGAAGGATGTCTATGCCGGCGGACGTGCCGGAGGCCTGGACAACCTCTTCGGTGCCGACAGCTTCTCGGGCGGCGACTTCGTTGCCAGCGCTAACGCCTATGTACAGGGCGGCACGGCTCGCAACGTCTATGGCGGCGGTTATCTGGGCAATGTGGGGCACCATGCCGGCGACATCTGGGACACCTATGCCGGCGACCGCCCGGCCACGGCCAACGTGGTCATCGGCAAGTCGGGCACCGACACCTTCACGGGCGGCGCTCCGGCCATCACCCGCAACGTCTATGGCGCCGGTGAGGGCGGTTCGGTCTTCGGCACCGCCAAGATTACGTTCAACAACGGCTATATAGGCTATAGGTATAAGCCCAATGGGGCTAATGGGGCTAATGGGACCTACGTGGAGGAGCTTGACGACCAGAAGCCCGGCGACCTGGACCTCTCGGGAAACATCTTCGGTGGCGGCTATGTGGTGAACAGCTACGTAGACAATACCATCATCAACATGTACGGCGGTCAGGTGCGCGGCAGCCTCTTCGGCGGCGGCGAGGTAGGCCCTGTAGGACGCGGCGCCCACGCCACCGGTCTCAGCAGCGGCATGGAGAATGGCGATGCCACCATCTTCAGGGCCGGTACTACGCAGGTGAACATGTACGACGGCAAGGTGCTGCGCAACGTCTTCGGCGGCGGTCGTGGTAAGGACAGCTGGGGCGGCGACGGTACCAAGTTCATGGACCAGGCCACAGTGGACGACTTGAAAGCGAAAAAACTGTTCTGCACAGGCTATGTGTTCGGTCAGACCTGTGTGAACATCTATGGCGGCGAGATAGGCACCGCCGAGGGCATGGCCTACGGCTACGGCAACGTGTTCGGCGGTGGCGATGAAGGCTTTGTGTATAGTGCCTATATGGACGGCAACAATCTGCGCATCGGCAAGAAGGCTGGAAAACGCTACAACAAGGGAATTGCTCCAAGCGATAAAGAGAATTATAACTACCAGGGCTATTACTTCCAGTGGGATGGCAGCAAGTTCCTCAACAAGCAAGGCACCACCGACCGCATCTTCACCGAGGACTGCAAGGTTCTGGTTGAGCCCCACTGTCAGGCCTACGTGGATATAGCCGGTACCAGTTATAAGAAAGGCGACTACGTGACCACAGCCTACCTTGACTCGCTGAAGGACAAGATGGAGTCGAAAGCCGTATGGGACAACCTCGACCCTGATGGCATCATCATCCACAACGCCGTCTTCGCCGGTGGAAACATTGCTGCGGGCAGTAGCTCGTTCCATGCCAACACCACGACGGTCTTTGGCAACGCCACCGCCTCTATCCACGATGCCTACAACCGCGACCTCATCACCATCGGCACCGGTCATACCGGCGGACTCTACGGCGACGGCAACCTGACCTTCGTCGACGGCTACCGTGAGCTGAACATCACCAACTACGGTACCGACTATTATTATATTACCAATCATGGCAACCGCGAGCTGAGTTACGATGCCTATCTGGAACTGCCTGAGCGCGAACAGGCTTATTATGAAGTGAGGTACAAGTGCCAACAGGAGTGTACCGACTATCCCGGCACTAAATATACCACCACCGCCAACCTGCCTATGGACGAACTGCTGGCACTGTTCACTAAGCCCGACGGAAAGTCAGTACTGTCGGAAAGCGGCGACAGCATCCTGATTACGGTGGCAGGCAAGAAAGAGCCCAACCCCAACTATTGGGTACAGAACGGCGTGGTATCCATTTATGCCGGCCGCATCATGAACACCATCCAGCGTGCCGACCTCTGCGGTGTGTTCGGCAGCCGCATGGTGATGAAGGGAGCCCAGGACCGTGTGCCAGAGGCCGTCGACTACACCAACTACACCATCAACCGCGTGCGCGAGGTGTCGCTGAACAAGAAAGCGTCGGTTGCCGGCGATACGGGTGATAATGCTGAACACGGCAACTACTTCGGCATCTACAGCGTGGTGAACTACCTCGGTGCGCTGACCAGCGACGTGAAATTCAGCGATATCAGAAAGACGAACAATGCCGACACCAAGAAATACCAGTCGGACATAACCATTGGCACATCGACCTACAAATATGGCGAAACCGGTGCCACCTTTTATAACTGGAAACAGGCTCACATCAACGACAAGACCCGCAACAACGGCGCCTGCCACAACCAGCTGGCACTGGCCTCAGGCGTCTATCTGGAGCTGACGACAGAGGAGAGCACCGGCACCAGTCTGAACGAGAAGGTGTGGGGTCCCATCACAGGTGTCGTAGAGCTCGACCTCATCAACGTGCAGCCCGGTATCGGCGGCGGCTTCGTCTATGCCAAGAACCAGCACGGCCATCCAAGCACATCGGGCATCACGACCACCACCCTGACGGATCTGAACACCGGTGCTGCCACCCAATGGGACTACAGCTATGCCACCGCCGACGGCTCGCGCTATCAGTGGGAGACGTCGGGCAACTTCATCCACAGCACGCAGACCATCATCGACGACTGCTATAACATCAGCAACAGGTATAAGACAGCTGACGGCGTACCGGCCCACTACTGGTATATCGCCGGTTCGGTATATGTCTACGACCAGTACATCTCTGCCTACACCGGCTCGCCCAATGCCTTCAGCAAGACCGTAGAACTGCCCATCACCATCAGTGCCGCCTCGCACGGCACCATGACGCTGATGGATGTGCAGCCCAACCTCTATGCCTTCTACTCCAGCTATCTGAGCGAGACAAACAACACGCCGCTCTATGGCGACAGGAAGCTGGTCATCAACGATGTGACCTACCAGCGCAACACCCCCATCAGCTACTGGGACTGGAACAAGCTGCCGGCGGCCGAGAAAAAGCTGTTCGTAGAAGACACCTACATCGTCATAGACAGCTGTAAGATTGGCAACAAGCTGTTTCCTGCCGACAGCGTGCTGCTGAGGAGCCAATATAACGCTTTAGTGACGGATTCCGTTTACCACATTGGCATGCAGAAGAAGGTGGCCTTCAACGAAGTGTTCCGCTCCAGCAACAACATGAGCCACGACAAGGGCTTCCTGCTCACCTACAACGTGACCAATCCCAACCTCTGGGGCAAGTGGTTCACCCAGGTGGAGAGTGAGAGCCGCGCCAAGAATCAGACTGGCGGCAGCGGCTATGAGGACGGTCCCACCTATCATCCTACTACCACCGGTCTCTATGGCCAGCAGGAGTATTCCAAGAATGCGATTATCTCAGCAACTGCGTATAATGCCTATGAGAGTCTGGGATCGCACAAGCCCGCACCTGATGATCAGGCCGCCTTTACTTCCGCTTATCTGGTGACTACGGAATGTACTGAAAGTGGTCAGCACTACTATCCCGGTGCTCCGGTTTCTGCACCGATTACCGGACACACCGCCCCTGCCTACGTCAGCACCGCCACCATCCAGCTCGCGCCGACAGAATATATCTATGTGAACGACCTCATGACGGAGGAGCAGAAGACGGCCTATTACAATAGGTTTAAAGACGGTACTGATGCCGACAAGGCTATTGCTGCAGAGATTAGCAATAAGATTGTGCCTGCCTACATCTGTACCAAGGCAGGTCTCTATGGCGGTAACTACTATGAGACAAAGAAGAACTACCGCGCCCTGGAGGCTTACAGCTCTTTGTCGGAGAGCGACCGCAAGAAATTCGCCTTCAACTACGATGCCCTCGACCTGCTCGTCGATTCCACGTATAGCGGCACGACAGGCAAGAAGTATCAGTACGACTCGAAGGCTGCTACCTATGATGGAGCCGTTGCCAATGCAGCGCAGTACTCGCTCACCACGCCCATCAACTACACGGCAACGTATAATGGTGACACACCGTTGACGCTGACAACAGGAATAACGGTGAAGCGCGGCGGCAAAGAAGAAACAGGTCAGACATCGATTCAGAAGGACGACGAGCTGGTTAGCACCGTCTATGAGGCCCTGCCGAACGAGCGCCACCATTATGCACCTATCCAGCTGGAAGCCACTGGCGGCACCTACTATATTGTCAAGGAGACCTTCGTACACGGTGAACGCCCATACGCTGTAGGCTCTACCATCGACAAAGACACCTACGACCGCCTGTCAGAAGACGAGCAGAAAGAATACATCGATACGCTGACGTTTACTGCTGACGAGGTCAAAAAGGACGCTCAAGGCAATCCGCTCCCGCTGTACTACTGCCGCGAGGGCTACACCATCAACACCGGCTACTACCCTGCGGATGATGCCAACAAGGGTAAGGTGAAGAGCATCAAGGGTGTAAGCAGTGGCACAACCTATACAACAGGCAACGTTCCTGCCGGTATCGTTATCTCTAACGAAGACTACGTCGGCCTGGTCAACAAGCAGCTGAACTTCACCATCCACGGCGAGTCGCCCATGGAGACAACCACGCTCTACGTGAGCCGCAATGCCGACATCAACGACCTCTCCACCGAGAAGATCATTACCGTGATCTATAAGTACGACTATGAGGAGAGCGATACCGAAGGCAACCACATCACACCCGTCAGTGAGCGCCATGTGGTGAACATCCACATCAACTTCAAGAGTGGCGTGCCTCTGGTCGACGACATCAATCCGCCTACCATCGTGCTCCCGGGTACGGGCATCACCATGCGCATACCTTCAGTGACGCCGGGTGCCTACGAGGTCACCGGTGGCGGCTGGGAACTGTTTGAGACACCGGGCGATGCCGAGAGCCATACCAACGGTGTGGAATACACACCTTCGGCCGATCCGCTCTACTGGTATCAGGACGGCTTCTACCTGGCCTACTACGCCAAGACCTATCTCGGCAAGACCTACTCGAACCACGTGCCGGTGAGCGTGGCCAACTACCACGACCTGAAGAAGGTGATGGACGACAAGGCCAACCACCTGCATGTAGACTACGACCGCACCCGACTGAAGCGCGACTCGAAGATATACATCAACGACTACAGCGCCGACTCGGAGAACGGTCTCGACCTGCTGAAGAATCTGTATGACCTGAGTCTGCGCACTACTGTTGCTGAGTCGGGTGATCTGAAGGGCCATGCCCTGCTGAACAACAGCACCGAAGAGGTGACGATGTCTGACGGCTCTAAGCTTGTCAGAGGCGTGAAGGGCGCAAAGAACCTGGAGTTCTTCCTGCGCACGGACATCGACCACACATCCAGCTGGACACCTATAGGCACTGATGAGCAGTGCTTCGAGGGTACGCTGCACGGCGACGGCCATACCATCAGCGGTCTGGACAACTCGCTGTTCAACAACCTCTGCGGCTCGGTCTATAACCTCGGCGTGACCGGCTCGTTCAGCACCGCCGGTGTGGTGAACAAGGGCAGCGGCTATGTGGAGAGCAGCTGGATCAACACCACAGGCACTCCAGATGGCAGTGCAAGGGCTATCTTCGGTACTCCAAATGCCGACAGCGGTTACAAGCAAATTGTCAACAGCTATTACCAGACGGGCAAGACCTACAGCACCACCGACACAGGCAGCCACGGCCTGGCCAAGCCCATGCCCGACCGCGCCTTCTACAACGGTGAGGTAGCCTACGACCTGAACAACTTCTACCTGTATAAGCGCTACAACGACGGGGCTAATGGGACTAATGGGGCCAATGTGACCTATAAGTATTGGAAACCGGGCGAAGCAGAGCCGCAGACCGGTAAGTATGCCTCGAACATCGCCGAATGCTCGTCAGGCTATAATCATATTAAATATGTGGAGGATCGCTTCGCCGACGGCGACTTCATCTTCGCCGCAGGCGAGATTCCGACATCAGCCGATGAGCGCCACTGGACTGACACCAAGGATAACAACAAGACCTATTATTTCCCCATCTGGCCCGACGACTACCTGTTCTTCGGACAGAAGCTCACCTACGGCTGGGCTGCACAGACCCACCAGAGTCTGCCGTCGGCCATCGTGCGCAGCGACGGTCGCCTGTCCACTGATGACGACGCCAACCGCGTCTATCGCGCTCCGGCCTACTACCGCTCGAAGGAGATGGGCGTTGCACACTTCAACCCGAACGCCTACCTGGCTTACAAGTCTGCCGATGGCACCAAGACAGTGAGCGAAAAGCCGATGACCGCCATCGACTTTAAGGGGCATTATGATGAAGCTAATGGGGCCTATAAGGCCTATGGGACCTATGGCCTGGGCACCGTGACCAGCGGTTTACCCGCTGGCAAGAGCGCCTTCTACCCACCCCTCCTCGACGATGACGGCCTGACCGGCATCATGAACTGCGACGAGACACAGAACCTGCTGGTCTATGCACCTTCGGCAGATGCCAACGACAAGACCCTCGGCGTGCTGGCCAGCTACTTCGATGAGCCAGCCTATAACGACTACTACGACGAAACGGATGTCTGCCGCCGCGTTGCCGAGGCCAGTCCGTCGGACGTTCACGGCCACCTTGTGCAGAGCGGCCTGACGGCCACGAACGACCACCTGCTCGTCGACAAGCAGGACTTCAACGCCCCGATAGGCTACACCTTCGATGCCGACCACCTGATGTGGTACCAGCGCACACCTGCCAACAGCGAGTATGTAGACCAGACGAAGGGGTGGCAAGGCATCAGCGTGCCGTTCACTGCCGAACTGGTGACCACACACCAGAAGGGTGAGATAACCCATTTCTACTCGGGTAGCGACAACAGCCAGAACGGCACCAAGAAGGGTCACGAATACTGGCTGCGTGAGCTCACGGCTGTCAAAGTCCCAGATGAGGGCAGCGTAGCAAAAGCCTCCTTCACCTATCCGGAGGCAGACGGCAAAGACAAGACGGTCGCCAACAACTTCCTCTGGGACTACTACTA
The DNA here is from genome assembly GCA_947303855.1 of uncultured Prevotellaceae bacterium. Taxonomy (GTDB): domain Bacteria; phylum Bacteroidota; class Bacteroidia; order Bacteroidales; family Bacteroidaceae; genus Prevotella. The sequence continues at coordinate 41,674 of CAMYZO010000003.1, read as the reverse complement.
CAAGAACGAGCCTGTACACAACCAGCAGGATGCCAACACCGACACCTACCTGCAGTACAGACAGTACTACAAAGACCCGCGCCACTACGCAGCCTACCCACTGCTGGCAAAGGCCACGCCGTATATCCTCGGTCTGCCCAGTAAGCTCTACTACGAGTTCGACCTCAGCGGCTCGTTCACGCCTAAGAACACGGCTGCCAGCATCGCCAAGCTAAGCAAGCAGATTATCACCCTGGCATCAAATAAGGGTATCGCCATTGGCATCAGCGACGATGAGACGGCAGGCGTGGTGAAGCCCGTAAGCGGCAAGAGCTACAACGTCACCTTCAAGCCCAGCTACATGAACGAACAGCTGGAGACGGGCAGCTACGTCATGAACAGCACCGGCAATGCCTACGTCAAGCTGAGCAGCAATGCAGCTGAGAACACGACAAACAAGGTGACACCCGCGCTGAGTGCCTTCCGTCCTTACTTCACAGCCTCTGTGACGAGTTCAAGTCGCCAGGTACCGCAAAGCATCATCTTCGGCGGGGCCAACGGCGAAGAGCTGGAACAAGGTCCGGAGAGCGTGCTCGACGGCTCTATCGAGTTTTATGTCCGTGGTCGCAACATCGTGGCCATATCGCATAAGAAGTATGCTGTCACCATCCGCATCGTCAATGTGGCCGGCATCACGCTCCGCGACTTCGTGCTCGAGTCAGGACAGACGGTGGAAACCCCTGTCAGGCTCCCCGGCGTTTACATGGCAAACCAAAAGAAGCTGTTCGTTAAATAAACGATTTCAAGATATTAGATATGACACAAGATATGAACGTTTACAGTAAGTTTACTGACATCTTTAAATACGACATAAAAGGCACACATGTTCTGCGGAACCTGCTCGTCATACTGGTGCTGATGAGCTTTGGGGCCACGAGTGCGTGGAGCCAGACTGACTATTCGGGAACTTACTATATTGCCAGCTACGCCCATTATCCGAATACGTCAGATCCGGCTAAATATTACTATGACCCCTCAGATCCGACGAATACAGACAACTACTACCTTTGTCCCTCAGATGGGTGGATTTACTATAAGAAAACTAATAATTGGACCGCAGAAAAAGCCAGTAGTGACGGCCCATTCCTGACAACATTTAAATGCAGAACGAGTGCATATGATGCTCAAGGCGGCATGAACAATGCAAAGTGGGTCGTTACAAAGCATGGCGACTATTACACCTTCTATCATACCGCGACTAGTAAATACTTGGTACTCAGCGGTCAAATCAGCGGATGTGGTGTCGACCGCATGCGCGTGCACCTTGAAGAGATAGCTTCACCTGAAACTAACGACAATGCATTATTCACCATTGCATCTGATGATAATCCAGGTTTTTATATCGCACCCAAAACCATTGCAACCGACAGACTTACGGTCAATGGAGGAAACAAGAATGCTCTTACCGGACAAAATGGAAAGGGGAATGGTCCTACAGGATATGCAAACACGGCAGGTATCATTGGTATATATAGGAGTGGAGGACTAGATGATAACAGATATTTCTATCTCGAAGATGTTCCCATCCCGACGCCTACCTTTACCGTAAATGCCGATGGTACTGTGGAGATCTCCTGTTCTGAGGAAGGAGCCGTCATACACTATACCTTGGATGGAACAGACCCTACAAAAGCAAGCGCCGTTTACTCGTCTGCCCTATCGGCAGAAGATGTTCTTGCAGCCTCATCAGTTAAAGCCATTGCAGTGCGCACCATAGGCAGCCAGAAATCTGCTGTCGCCACCTTGCCTGTTATCACCTATAACTACCATATCGTGAATGTGGCGAAAAACATAGCCGTCACAGCAACAGAGAAACACCCTGCCGGCTACCCACTGACGAGCGGTTACGACAACATCCCCGAGCCCATCCGCAGCCCATACATCTCGGATGAGGAGATAACATTCTACGCGATGGAGGGCGACTTTAGCAAAAACAATCTTGATGACGAGCATAAGATTGAGAAGACACCGACAGAGGGTACCCATATCTATATCACCTATACGACAGACAAACTGACGAGCAAGTTTGTGAAGCTCAGCGGCTCCGCCCCCTTTAACCTTAAAAATTCCAGCAGCCAGTATCTTTATGACAATGGCAGTCATAACGATGGCAGTGCAGTCGCTGCAGAGACAAACAGCACAACCAATGCTGAGGCTTATGTCACCGGCAACAATCAGTTGTGGTATTTCTATGGCGACGACCCCTACGATCTGAAAATCAGGAATGCCCAGATTAGTACTAAATACCTCTCCACATCCGGCTCTGCGCCAATCTGGTCGGATGATGCCGTGTCATTCATCCTGACAGGACAGAGTGATGGCAATGATGCGTCACATAAGTCCATCACTTTGAAGAAAAGGTCTAATAGTGAGACCGTCACCCTCGGAGTCAACACCGTGGTGCTCCCACGTTCCTATACGTTAATAGACATGGATAATAAGGTCATTGTCAGGAATCTTCCTTATAATGATGACGACGGCTTTGGCTTACCGGCAGCCTGGCAAAGCCCCTTAGTGGACTATCACTACTGGAACGCAAATGCCTTTGTGCAGACTACGGCAGGAACACCCGATGAGCCGTTTGTGTTTGTCTCGCCTGCTCCCAGCGAGATTTCCAGTGCCACGCAGGTTACTGCAAACAACGTTATCTACGTTACCTACACGCTGAAGGCAGACAACAGCATCGACTTGGACGGTCGCAACCTCCTGGATGACAAGACCAAGAAGACTAGCACCACCTATATGTTGCAGTTTAACACAACCAATACCGATACATACAAATTCTTTCAGGAAGACGGTAAAGACGGTGTGATGAAAGAAAAGCGACAAGCGGTCTATCCTTATAACAACGGTGACTGTACGCTTTACGTGTATGGTAATGAGCGCTGGGAGGACCAGCTGGCCAGCGGTGCCAGCACACGTACCCGTTGGCTGTGGTATCTGGAGCCTGTTATTCCAAAAGCTCCAGCCAAAGGAAAGCTCGACCCCTATCATGTGAGAGTCTCGTCGTATCAGAACCAAACGAGCTATAAGATTGATGACAACAACACGCGCAACTTCCACTCCTATCTGTGGACCTATAAGCCTGAAGGATACGATGCCGTGGTAACCGGTGTCGTCAATAACAACCCCTTGGCACATGGCGGTAAGAAAGATGATGAAGCTGTTACTGATCTGCCAAAAGGAAGCGAATATATGCTCTTGGGAACCTCGACCAGCAGCTTGAAACTGGTGACTTTCCATGAGATAGAAGGTGGTGCTACGAATGGAGCCTACGGAACCCGTCAGACTATTCATTCCTTTGAACAGTACTGGAAGAACAGTCCAACGGTACAGGGTAAACTGACCACTAAGGTAACCGCAGTAGGGCGTGATGTAGAATTGAATTCAGCGCAGGAGTCAGAAATCGCAGGTAAAGGCTGGCACTCTTATAAGGCATGGGCTAATTCCGCCCCTTGGGTGCATAACAACGATGGCGGTTCAGGCAAGACTCCCACCACTTCAAAGAAGTTTCTGGAGGAGGAACACGTGTTCCAGACCATCGAGATGGGTGAGTCGTTCCAGCTGGTGCCTACGGAAATCAAGCCTATGCTTATCCTGCTCGACCAGCACGGCTGGGAGATTGTCCGCCTGCCGCTGCCCAGTGGTCCTGATGACCCCGACCGCGCCGAGCGATATGCCGTGCTCCACAAATATAGCAGCCCGATGGTGGCCCGCTACCATTTCTGGAAGACGGGTTCCAAGGTACCAGGCTACCATAAGTTCAAGGTGTCGGACTACGCCACGGTGAGCGATGTAGACCCTACAGAATATACAGCCGATGAGTTAGGTAGGGCTGACATCAACAACCCATCAACCCCGGCCAATCTTCCTAACTATGCAACGCAGGCTATAGTGGCCGGCAAGGAGCGCGACTGGTATGTCACCTACGACGTAAAACCCGAATATGCCAGCACATACGCAGGTGCTGCTACTGAAGATGCAACTTCTGCTGCGCCCTTCCTGGTGAAGCAGGGTGGCCACTATGCCAAGAATTCAAGCAACACGCTCATGTCTACTACCAGCAGCGAAGAGGAAGGATTAACCATCAAGAATGCCCCTACCCATTTGCAGTGGTATCTAAGACCCAACTTCGACATCGATGAGGAGATGGGGTATCTCTATGCTGGCGAGACTGGCGCTGAGGATGAAGCCAAGAGCAAGGCAGAAACAGAATTGGATTATTTTGACCATACACGATTGGGGGCTGTCTCCACATGGTCTAACGGCTTCGACCCCTACAATGTTCAGATTCAGAGCGTATCGAGTCCCTTACGTTACTTCACTGCCAACACCACCGGTTCTGCTGTCAGCAGCGCCTGGTCGGGAACATCAAGCGGTATATCCTTACAGAACATGGGTGAAAAGCAGTCTGGCGTTGTCGGTCACGACCAGGCTAATCTGAAGATTACCAATGCCACGTTTATGGTTGTTGACGACGGCAACGGCAACATGCGCCTGATGCCCCGTTTCGACCATACGAAGGTGATGCAGACGTTCACCACGCTCACTTCACAGGCTGAGGCAGCATCAGCAAAAGATGAAGGATCAGGCAGTCAGACGCTGTATCTGACCATGGTGCCTAAGGTGGTAAGCAGTTCCTCTGAGATTAATGCCATGGGTGGCTACTATATACTGGACTCCCCGTTCACCGCCTCTGGCTCTATCGGCACCAGAAAATCTCCTTTCAAGGGAATCATCGAAGGTCAGATAGACAAGCGTTTCAGCGTCTCTGCACCATTCATCGCGTTTGCTGAGGATGCTGTTATCAAGAATATCATCATTGAGAGTGCGACAGTCAGCGGCGATACCGTAGGAGCCATTGTCAACCAAGCCAAAGGCAACACCCGTATCTACAACTGCGGCGTGAATGGCGGCACTGTCAGCGGAAGTAAGATTGCTGGCAGTATCGTGGGTCATTTGGATGGCTATTCACGTGTCATCAACTGCTATAGCTATGCCAATGTAAGTGGTGGTGATGATGCAGGCGGTATCGTTGGCTACAACGCCTTTGCCTCGACCCAGGCCAACCTCCGCACCATGGTGATGAACTGTATGTTCTATGGAGATATTACAGGAGGCACCAACAGATCGCCGGTCTATGGCGGTCAGAGTATCGACAACCTGAACAGTGGTGGTCTGAACACCTTTAACTACTACTCTTACGATGACCTTGCCAGTGGTGTTACCAATGGAAAGTACAACTGTGCGCTGGCTGTTGAGAACAAGAATCTGACGCGCTTCGAGTTCTACCGGTTGTTGCTGAACAGTAACAAGAAACTGGCAGCCATCTATGCCACCGATGACGCAGCCAACGCCAATCAGATGGCCAAATGGGTACTGGAGACTGCCGACAGGTCGATAGACAATCCCAAGCCCTACCCTGTGTTGAAAGCTCAGGGCTATTATCCTTCTATCATCAACTATGATGTGACGAATGCCCCTGACAGCGCTTCCGTAGGACGCAACAACGGTGGTAAGCTGGGCAAGACGCTGACGGTACATCTCAGTGGTACGGGTATTACCACCACATCGCTCACGCTGCAGCGTATGGATAAGGACTTTGACCGGTTCAACTACAACTACGACAAGGTGCAGTTGCCCTATTTCAATGATGTCGGTACGGGTAACTACACAGGTGGCAAGGTGGTTACAGGCTGGAAGATTACCAGTATGACAGGCGGCACGGCAGGAACCTATACAGCAGCCGACAGCTATGGCGGCTATAACTTTGCCGATCGCAAATGCACCAGTAAGGACCTCCATGGCACCAGTGGCCGTGTGTTCTCCCAGGGAGCCTACTTCGATGTGCCCTACGGCGTGACGGATATCTACATTGAACCCTACTGGGGTAATGCCGCATACGTAGCAGACCAGTATTACGATGTAGTATATAATACCAGCTATGGCTCACAAAATGTAAGCCTGTTTGGTACACAGGTAGATGATAATACAAAATTTAACGGCCAAAAGGTATATACCAATATTGCTGATGCCCTTAAAACGCTCGGTGGCTCTACCGTCTATGACAATGCCATCGTGCTGGTAGGCAACCTCCACCAAGGCAATGTGCCATCGGGTGGTGATAAGGCTTTCACGGTGATGTCAGTAGATGAGAATCACGACAATGAGCCTGACTATAGCATGATTTATCATCACTACAAACGTACTACGATTTCTCCTATTCGTTTTGACTTTATCAACATCCCAGGCACTGCCCAGGCACAGAAGCCGAAAGATGGTGCCGATGTCCGAAATTTCACCATCTTCAAGACCAAAGGTTGGTTTGAGACCACCAACACCTGTCTGGTGTATTCCAATCAGGTGGAGTACGAGAATCAGGAGGGTGTAACTAAGAAAGCAAATTCTCCGCTTATTCTTCTTGGTGGCGACTTTGAGCAGTTCGTGTCCACTCAGTCAAAACCAGTCCCAGGTAATACCAATTATATCCACGTGGGCGGCAATGTCCATATACAATCATTTGGACTGGGTACTCACGGCGACGGTTCGGAGTCCACCCCCCATATCCCTGTTTCCGTGACGGGTGGTGCGTTTGACGGATTCTATCTCTCCGGCACTTACAATCAGGATGCGAAGGTGAGAGAAAATGACAATGCTGAGTGTTACATCAGCGGCGGTTACTTCAAAGAGGCAGCAGGCGCCTGTCAGGAACAGATTGACGGCGACGTACACTGGCAGATTTATAATGCCGATATCGATGCATTCTATGGAGGCGGTATCAATGCAGCCAGACCTGTCACTGGCCATGTGACTACCGACATCTACAATAGCCATGTGACCCTTTTCTGCGGAGGTCCGAAGTTCGGCGACATGCAACCGGGCAAGAAGGTGACCAGTAATGCCGAGGGCTGTGTTTTCGGAAAGTATTTCGGTGGTGGCTTTGGTGGTACATCCTATTCCAGAAAGAAGTATTATGACAGTCAGACAACCAGTTGGAGTAATTGGTCAGAACAGTTTAAGACAGACCGTGGTAAGTATTTCGATGGCAAGACTACCAATGCTGTTTCTGCCCAATACGGAAAGAAGGGTATTGGTGTAGCCACCGATTTCGAATACGAGTTCTTCGTATGGTCCTCTGGTGGTACGGGCGGACGCCTCTATGTGAATTTTGCCTCCTTCTCTCTGGCCACCTGCAATGATGTAGATTCGAACCTGAAAGGCTGTACTGTTGAACAAGACTTCTATGGTGGCGGCAGCTACGGCGAGGTTAAGGGTAAGGCCACTTCTGTCCTTGACGGCTGTACGGTGCTGGGCAATGTCTTTGGTGGCGGCTATTCAGCCACCCTGCCTACCCTTCAAGTCAGAATGGGATTATTTGACAAAGTGCCGAACTTCAACAAATTCTCCGGCATGTTTGAGCCTGGTAAGATATCAGAGACAACAACTGAGTGTGAATGGAAGAACGCCAGCAAGGTGGGAATGACGCTGACCAACAATAATCCAGGTAGCGTTTTGACAGGTGATAATCCCTATATCTGTACCGATGTAGACTTGGACAACCTGGGCAAGGTGGGCGCCACCGACCTGACCATCAAGGGCAACACCTCTGTGGCAGGTAGCGTCTTTGGTGGTGGCGACATGTCGGCCGTAACACCTAATCCGGATTATTCGGACAAGACCATTCAGGGCGATACCAAGGTGACTATCCAAAATGCCGGAACCATGCAGAATGCCATCAGCAATGTCTATGGCGGCGGAAACACTGCCAATGTGACTGGCGATACTGAGGTGAACATGACCGGCGGCACTGTCAGCCACGACATCTATGGCGGTGGCCGAGGTGAAACCACAGAAGTTGGTGGCGACGTAACGGTGAACATTGGAGCGAAGACGGGCGCTGAACTGAGCGGCAATGGTCTTGTTGAGGGCGATGTCTATGGCGGCAGTGCCCTGGGTAAAGTGAACATGACCGATGGCAAGCAGACCTTTGTGAACGTCTATGCCGGCACTGTCAATGGCAGCGTCTTCGGCGGTGGTCTGGGACAAGCGGGAGCAGCTGCCGTTGCTGAATCGGGCACTCCTGGCGAACCAGGATATATAGCCGCTCAGCCTGCAAAAGAAGCTATCGTTGCCGAGAACCAGGGCATCACCACGGTCACTGTGGAAGGCGGTTTGGTGAAGACGGCTGTCTATGGTGGTAGCAATGTCAATGGCAAGCTTATCAAAGACGCTGCGGTGACCATCACCGGCGGCACCATCGGTACGGCAGCTACCCCCGCCACGAATGCCGTCTTTGGCGGCGGCTTCGGTGAACCGACACTGGTGGAAGGCTCTGTCACGGTGAACATCGGTACTGAGGGACAGACATCGGCAGGTGCCACCATCAATGGTAACATATATGGTGGCGGTGCCATGGGCAATACCAATGCGTCTGGCCGTTCGGCCTTCAATGCCGACAAGTCAACGACGGTGAATCTCTTCGCCGGTACCATCAATGGCGATGCCTACGGCGGTGGTCTGGGTACTGCCGAAACGCCGGCCTTCGTCGGTGGCGATGTGACGGTGACTCTTGACGGAGCCAAGATTCCGAGCCAGATCTTCGGCTGCAACAATGTCAACGGTACGCCGAAGGGACATGTGAAGGTTTGGGTGAAGCGGACGGTGAATACTGATTCTGACAAGAATGCCCTGAAGAACAACAGCGAGACAGCTCTGGCTGACCGTAAGACCTATGACGTCACTGCCGTTTATGGCGGCGGCAACAAGGCCGACTACAACCCCACCAAGGCTACAGGCTCCGATGACGACAAGAAAGAAGCCTTCGCCGAGGTGCTTATCGAGGGGTGTAGTGCTACGAGCATACAGTATGTCTATGGCGGTGGTAATGCCGCTGCCGTGCCTGCCACCCAGGTAACCATCAACAGTGCCTACATCATCGACCAGTTGTTCGGTGGCGGTAACGGTGCCGGCGAAGGTAATCCTGGTGCCGATGTGGGTATCTACAAGAATGGTGATACGCCAACGAACTACGGCACGGGAATCGCCAAGACCAAGCTTGTGGGCGGTCAGGTACACGTCCTCTATGGCGGCAGCAACACCAAGGGTAACGTACGCGGCGGTACTGAGCTGGAGAGAAAGGAATCCAACGAGTGCGAACTGAAGGTTGGCGAAATCTATGGTGCCGGACAGGTGGCTCCCATGGATGGCGATGTGAAGATTGAGTTGGACTGTATGCCTAAGGACTTTGTCGATGTGGTATATGGCGGTGCCAAGAACGCCACCATCAACGGTAACGTCAGCCTGACGGTGCGCAGTGGTAAGTTCGGACGCGTGTTCGGCGGCAACAACGAGGGTGGCAGCATCAAGGGCTCCATCACCGTAAACGCCTACGAGGGCGGCTGTCAGCCGCTGATTATCGGCGAACTCTATGGCGGCGGCTTCAATGCCCCCTACTCCATCTATGGCTGTAATGACGATGACAAGGACAATACTTGGACTCCCAATGCTGAGGAAGGCGATCCAAATGTGGTTCAGGATGCCGAACATCCCGCTATAGGGGTCTACATCTGGTCGTGTACCTCCATTGGCAAGGTGTTCGGCGGCGGCTACGGTGCCACGGCCGACGTGGTAGGCAACACCCGCGTCTGGATTAACATGCAGAAAGGCTCTGTGAATGATGTTCCGCAAGACCATATCGGCAAGATCGGACAGGTGTTCGGTGGCGGAAACAAGGGTAAGGTGAAGGGTAATGTGTCAGTTGAGATAGGCACGGAATCGTCAACGGAAGATATCGGTGTCAACATTACCAGCGGAACAGACTATCTCAGTCCTACTTCTGATTCCAACATTTCTATTACTGCCGCCGGCATCTACGGCGGCGGCAATGAAGCCGACGTTGAAGGCGATGTGACGATGACCATCGGAACCGTTGCCCAGAATCTCGGCGTCAACATCGGAGGCAGCGTCTTCGGTGGCGGTTATGGTGAGGAGACCACGGTGACGGGCAATGTCGTGGTGAACATCGGCAAGCGGACCAACACAGCCGAGGAGGGCGATCCCGTTTACGCTTACGAGGGCTATGCCAACATCAGCGGCGATGTGTATGGCGGCAGTGCCAAGGGTAAGGTGAATGCCACAAAGGGCAGCGACCCTGCCTTCTCTCAAACCGATGGCAAGTCGACCACGGTCAACTTCTATGGCGGCACCCTCACCGGTAATGTCTATGGTGGCGGCCTGGGACAACAGGCAGCGGCAGCCGTAGGCACAGAAGGATCTGAGGGATACGTTCCTGCTAAGCCTGAAGCTGCAGCCGATGTCTATGGCCCTGTCGCCGTGAATGTGGAAGGCGGCAGCGTCGCGAATGTCTTTGGCTGTAACAACGTGCTGGGTTCGCCGAAGAGCACGGCCATGGTGACTCTTAACGGGGGAACCATTGGGCAATGTGTCTATGGCGGTGGCAACCAGGCCGCCTATACTGGCACTGGCGGCGTTGGTGTGACGCTCAACGGGGGAATCGTTGAGCACGATGTGTTTGGCGGCGGTCTCGGTGCTACGGCTACAGTGAACGGCACAACGGCTGTCAGCCTCAACGGGGGAACCGTTAAGGGCGATGCCTATGGCGGTGGTAGCCAGGGTAGTGTGACCGGGGCTGTCGATGTGACTCTCAACGGGGGAACCGTTAAGAACAGTGTCTATGGCGGCGGTCTTGGCGACCTGGCCTCCTTGGGCGAAGGTCATGCCGATGTGGCGGCCAACGTGGGCGGTGCAGTGAGTGTGACCGTTCTCAAGGGTTCGGCAGCGAATGTGTTCGGTTGTAACAACGTCAACGGTGCGCCTCAGAGCACGGTCGATGTGGTCATCGGTTCTAAGACGGGCACATCACCCAGCTTTACCTATGGCGGCACAGGCACTATCTCCGGCAATGTTTATGGTGGTGGTAACATGGCAGCCAGCGCCAGCAGCCCTTCGGTGAAGATATATGGCGGCACGATAAATAATAATGTATATGGCGGCGGTCTCGGTGCAACGGCTGTTACAGGTGGCTCCGCTGTCATCATGGAAGGCGGCACTGTCAAAAACGATGTCTATGGCGGCGGCAGTCTGGCCGATGTCACAGGCAGCGTGGCAGTCACCATCTGCGGCGGTACTGTTGTCAACGACGTCTATGGTGGCGGTGCACTGGCCAGCACGAATACGGCGAACTGGGCATATTCGGCTACAACCAATTACATCTATATCCAAGTAAATGACCTTACGCTGCCGGCCTATGTGGAAAAGGCAGTGACCACTGGGGACCCCGTCACCGGACTATACACTGAGAAAAACGGCAACTATACTGCTGCTACAGGACCAGCTGTGGCTGAAACAAAATATTATCAGTTTATCCCTGGTTCATCCGTCACAGGTTTATACACCAAGGATGGCAGTAACTACACAGAGATTACCAGTAACGATGCGAAAGCCGAGTCGGGTATTACGTATTATGAGCGGAGAGGACTGCCAGGCACCTGGGCTGAGGGAATGAATTCCACCAGCAACACCACGACGCTGAAGCTTACCGGCGGTCTTTTCGGCAATGTCTACGGCGGTGGCTTGGGCAATACTACGACTCCTGTCTATGTCTTTGGCGACATCAAGCTGTACGTCAACAGACCATCCGACATGGCTACTGGCCACAAAGGTGCGGCCTTTACGAAAATTACCGAAGACGTTACAGTAGGCGGCAAGACCTATACCGCCGTCCCCCTCACTGGCCGCGTGTTTGGTTGTAACAATATCAAGGGAACACCGTTGGGCGATGTGCTCGTAGAGATCTATGCCACCAGGCAGATTGATGCCAACGGCAACGTAGTGGCCGGACATAAGAACTACGAGCTGCAGGCTGTCTATGGCGGCGGCAACAGAGCCGACTATCTGCCAGCCAGCGGTAAGTCAACGGCAGTCAACATCTATGGATGTGAAGAGACCAGTATTGCCAGAGTCTATGGTGGCGGCAATTCGGCTTCGGTGCCAGCCACCAATGTCACCATCTGGGGTACCTACGATATTGAGTACGCCTTTGGCGGTGGTAACGGTGGGCAGCCGGTGAAAGATGGCGACAACTGGATTGTCAACGCCGGTGCCGATGTCAACGGTCCGGCCAGAATCACCTGTCACGGCGGTAAGATTGGTCAGGTGTTTGGCGGTAGCGACTACAAGGGCGACTGCCGCAGTGCGAACCCCACGCTGGCACAGGAGGGCACCTGTCCGCTGAGAATCACCAAACTCTATGGTGCCGGTAGCGAGGCCAACGTCACTGGCGATGTGAACGTGATTATTGCTGCTTGTACCGGTGCCGACTCACAGATAGAATATGTGTGCGGCGGTTCCTACAAAGCCTTTATCGACGGCAATGTGAACCTGACCATCACTGCCGGATTCTTTAAGAACGTCTATGGTGGCAACGACCAACGTGGAGGAATTAAAGGAAACATCACAGTCAACATTGAAGAGACAGATCCATGTGAAAAGCCTATCATTATTGAAAATCTGGTGGGCGGTGGTAATCAGGCCAACTACCCAGGTACATTGGCTGATGGCACTACTGAAATTACTCATGATGCCGATCATCCACACAGGATTACCGTCAATGTTAAATCTGCCACACGCATAGATAACGTCTATGGTGGAAGCTTTATGGCTGTGACAAAAGCTGATACCGAGGTGAATATTAATATGGTTCGTGGAAACAAGGCTACGGAAGAATTTGTACTCCTTCCCTCAGAATATGGCACCAGGAGCGTAGATGATCTGCCTGCAAACATCACTAATGTAACCACCACTTATACAGCTATCACATGTACTGATGCTGTAGATAGCCCCCTGAAAGCAGGCGAATCAAGCGTTGTCGGTTACTATATGGATGCCAGCGGCACAATCCCTGCAGAGGGTTTGGCAGTTCTTGGCACCACATATTACGAGAAGAGTGTGAAGGGTAAAATTGCTAAATCCATCGGCACCATTGGCAACGTCTATGGCGGAGGCCAGCAAGGTCAGGTAGTTGGTAACACCCTTGTCAATATTGGTACGGCATCCACCGTCAAGATTATGAAGCGTAATAGCTCAGGAGACATCCTGGACACCTCTGAACCAGCCCAGTCCATCTATGACGGTGACGGAAAGATACGTCCGGGCGTAACCATTGCAACCACAGATGAAACCGTCTTAGGCGCCCACATCGACGGCGACGTGTTTGGCGGTGGTGAAAGAGCCGAAGTAACTGGTAATGCCGTAGTGAAATACTGCACTCAAGATTATTCTTCGGTCAGCTACGCAGGAACCACTGGCTTTGAAGAGTTCTCCATCGGAGGCAGCATCTATGGCGGCGGCAGTGAAGCCGACGTACTCAAGAACACTGATGTGACCATGGCTGGCGGCTACGTTTACGACGGTGTCTATGGCGGTGGTCTGCACGGCTCGGTGGGAACGGTCAGCAGCAGGACTGCCGTGGACGGACATCCCTCACATAGCGGCTGCGTAGGTGGCAAGCCCAACTTCGCCGACGGCACCGGCAAGTGTACGGTCGTTGTCAGCGGTGGACAGGTTGGTCCTGTGGAAGCAGCCACAGAGGGTATGACAAAGACAGGAGGCCCTGTCGACGTAGGCTTCGTGTTCGGTGCCGGCAGAGGCGATGTGGAAGACCCTGCCGATGAACCCGATGCCGACTACCATACATACGTTAAGGAGACCGACGTGACCATCAGCGGCGGCATCGTCATGGCCTCCGTCTATGGCGGCGGTGAGAACGGTCGTGTGAGCGGCAATACCCTGGTGAAGATTGAGGGTGGACAGATTGGTTGCGGTGAAGGGAAAGCAGACGGTGGAAAACCTGTATCCTACACTGAGAACCAGTGGACGGCAGCCATCACGGCCGTTACTTCTGGCAATGCTACTGCCATCGAGTCGGCAGCGAATGCCATGCCTGAGTGCTCGCATTACCCATACAAATCTCCGTATGTGCCTTACGACCCATATTATGACACATACACCAACCACTACACGGATGCCAGTACTAAAGACCCCAGCGACGGTAAGACCTACTACGGCTGTGTGTTCGGTGGCGGTTCCGGCTACTTCCCCTACGTGAAGGCCGACGGCACCGGCTATGAGTGGCTCCGCTCTGCCGGTTTGGTTGAAGGAAACACTGAGGTGCGTATCACCGGCGGTCATATCCTGACCAACGTCTATGGCGGCAACGAATATACCGATGTGACGGGTTCTTGCACCGTGACCATGTCGGGCGGTACGATTGGCGTACCCCGTACGCTGAGCCAGATTGCCGACCACCCTGTTACCTGCTACCTCTTCGGTGCGGGCAAGGGCGACCAGCGTGTCCACTTCAACCAGTGGACCAACGTGGGCAGCGTGACTGTCAGCGTCACGGGTGGTACCATCTTCGGCTCTGTCTTCGGCGGCGGCGAGGATGGTCACGTGCTGGGCAATGTCAATGTAACTATTGGCGAGAGCAGCACCCACACTGGACCTACTATTGGCACATGGGGTACGTCATACGTCGACGGCAACATCTTCGGCGGCGGACGCGGATTCAATGGCGATGCCCGGACGGCTGGTGTCGTGTCAGGCAATGTCGATCTGCAGATTCATGGCGGCAGCATGCTGGGCTCTGTCTACGGCGGTGGCCGTCTGGCTTCTGTAGGCACCTATCTTGTGACTCCAACGGATAGCAGATACGGTTACCTGATACCTGACGGTAAGGAACAGGTTCTTGGCGGTGAAGATAAAACTTCGGCCGGAACAACGCATGGCCACATCACCGTGAACATCACTGGCGGTACTATTGGCAACACGTATGAATACAAGATTCCTGATGGCATCACCACCGATGAGGCTTTGAAAACATGGAAAGCAAGCAATAAGGTTCCCAACACCGAGTTTGAGTATAACAGCGAACGCGGCTATTACATGCTCAAACACACCAAGGGCGGCAATGTCTTCGCAGGCGGCATGGGTCGTCTGTACCATTTGGACGGCACAACACCGCTTCCCGGATGGAGAGAACTGGGCAAGTCGAAGAAGACCACGCTGACCATCAGTGGCGGTACCATCAAGAGTAATGTCTATGGAGGCGGTGAGCTGGGCTTCGTCAACGACGACCAGTTCAACGCCGACCAGACGGCAAAGATCAACATCACCGATGTGGCCTCAACTGTTTCCATCAGTGGCAGCAGTACTATCATCGGCACCGGGGTGCAGAACAGCTCGAGCGTTACGCAGTACACCTTCGGCAGCGTCTATGGCGGCGGCTATGGCAGCACGATAGAGAATATTTATCCTACGGATGACGCTACCACAGAAAACGACAACCCGAAGTTCGT
Organism: uncultured Prevotellaceae bacterium; assembly: GCA_947303855.1. Taxonomy (GTDB): domain Bacteria; phylum Bacteroidota; class Bacteroidia; order Bacteroidales; family Bacteroidaceae; genus Prevotella. The sequence continues at coordinate 26,261 of CAMYZO010000003.1, read as the reverse complement.
TTCCGGTCGCACCAACGGCAGCACCAGCGTCACGATGAGTGGTGGCACGGTGAAGGCCAGCATCTATGGCGGCGGCGAGGTGGCCAGCGTCAGAGGCAGCACCTCTGTGGCAGTCAGCGGCGGCAATGTCGGTCTGCCTAAGGACGAAACAAACAGTATCTACTTTGGTGGTGCCACCATGGGTAACGTCTATGGCGGCGGTAGCGGTACCCGTACCATCGTGCGCTGCGGACAGGTGTTTGGCAATGCCACGGTCAACATCAGTGGCACGCCTACCATCTACCATAATATATATGGTGGCGGTGCCTACGGCTCTGTGGGCGACATTAACTGGACGCAAGACTTAGACCCTATTCACAACTCCTACAAGGTAACAGGCGTTGAAGGTATCAAAACTCCTGGCACAGGTAAGGCCACTGTCAAGATCACCGGTGGTACCATCGGTATCGACGGCAAGGAAAACGGCATGGTGTTCGGCTCTTCGCGCGGTGAGGTAACAGACCCTGGCCAGCGCGACGATTTCATGGCGTTTACATACGATACTGACATTACTATCGGCACCAAGAGTGCTGCAACAGGCCCTGCCATCAAGGGCTCTGTCTATGGCAGTGGCGAGAACGGCCACGTGTGGCACAACACCGATGTGAAGGTCTACAGCGGCACCATCGGTAATCCTGCCGAGTTCTATGCCTACCGAGGCAATGTCTATGGCGCCGGTTGCGGTACTGACCAATATGACTCCAACAATGATGGCACTTTGGATGCCTACAGACCTACTGCCGGTATCGTGAATCATGATACCAAGGTTACCATCGATGGCGGACGGGTGGCCAACTGCGTCTATGGTGGCGGTGCCATGGGTTCTGTAAAGGGCAACACCTCTGTCACCATCAGCGGCAGTGCCGTTATCGGAGATAACCTCGACAATGGCACGGAAGACGGTAATGTCTTTGGCGCCGCCCGGGGCGAGGTGGGTATCACCAACACCGTCGGTGTAACCAATAAATACGCTTACGTCAACGACACCGAAGTCACCGTCAGCGGTGGTCAGGTGAAGTCCAGCGTCTATGGCGGCGGTAAAGCCGGTATTGTCAAGGGCAGTGTCGTGGTCAACATGAACGGCGGCACGGTGGGCAACAATGTCTATGGCGGCGGCGCTCTTGCCGACTCCAACACGAGCAACTGGAACGTTACAGCAACTACAAGTGGCTGGGCTGAAGGCAAGACCTCGGCCAGTGCTACGACAACGGTGAACCTCAAGGGCGGCACCATTGCCCACGATGCCTACGGCGGTGCCTTAGGACGCTTTGCCAATACCGACCCCGTGGTAACGGAGGTGGCTCCGACTGTCTTTGGCGATATCCTGGTGGAACTGAACAAAGGTGTGGATACAGACAAGAAGGGCTGCATCGTCGACAAGGTGTTCGGCTGCAACGACCTGAACGGCACGCCCAAGGGTCACGTGAAGGTACACGTCTATGCCACGCAGAACAGTCGCACGGCGAACATCTCGACCAAGGTCGATAGTCCCAGTGTGGATTACGACGTTACAGCCGTCTATGGCGGCGGCGACCTGGCACAGTATGAACCGGTTGGTGCCGACGGCTATACCGAGGTCATCATCGACGGGTGCGCCGTGACCAGCATCCAGCAGGTCTATGGCGGCGGCAATGCTGCCTGTGTGCCGGCCACGAACGTCAGCGTGCGTGAGTGCCACATCATCAACGAGCTCTTCGGTGGCGGCAACGGCCTGGACAAATACGAGAAGAACGACAAATGGTACGAGAACCCGGGTGCCAACGTAGGTTACTATCCGCTGGAGCACCACGTGACCGACGGCACGCAAGGCACCGGTGCTGACGCAGCTAATGCCTATAAGTCGTTCGTTAACACTGACCCCGATGCCACCACAAAGGCGGCCCGCCAGACTCCTTCCAACGGTTATATGTATGGTTCTGGTATCGCCACGACCACGGTTACGGGCGGACATATCAACTTTGTCTATGGCGGCAGTAACGAGAAGGGCAACATCCGATCTGTGGCACTCTCGCAATACCAGAAGTCTGGTACTTGTCCACTGGTGACCGACAAGACCTACGGCGGCAGTAAGAATGCTGAGATCGACGCGGAGATACGTGTCGTGCTGGACTGTGTGGAGAAGGGCGGTACCTATTACGGCGGTTCGGCCAACTCAGACATCAACAACAATGTGACCATCGACATTACCAATGGTACTTATGAAAAGGTGTTCGGCGGCAACGACCATTCCGGAACCATCAACGGTGCCATCACCATCAATATCGAGGAGCGTGGCTGCACGCCTATCATCATCGGCGAGTTGTATGGCGGCGGCAACGAGGCCGACTACTCGGTATATGGCTACAACATCACAAAGGATACCAGTGGAAACGTCACCAGTCGCACAGCACTGAAGAAAAGCGATGCCGGTGCCTTGACGACACCTCACCGCAACCCGCAGGTCAACATTATCTCAGCTACGAAGATAGGCAATATCTTCGGTGGTGGCTACAAGGCTAAAGTGATTGGTAGCCCCACGGTCAATGTCAACATGACCAACGGTATCATCACGGAGAACTATGCAGGTCGCGATGGTTTCACGAAAGGCACTCACACCGATGCCAATGGCAACACCTACGAGGTGATCAGCAATGACGGCATCGCCACGCTCGGCATTGGTACTATAGGCTATATCTATGGCGGCGGCAACATGGCCGACATCATCGGCAACGCTACAGTGGAGATAGGTACCGGACAGTGGCGCAACCAGAGTGGCGAGATTGAGACGAAGGGCACCGACGGCATCACCTACCGCTACAACACGACGTCGAAGAAATGGGAGCATCTGACGGGAGGCCAGTATGTGGCCATTGAGGGCACGCCTACCCCAGCCCGCAATGCTGCCTTCATCACGGGCTCCGTCTATGGCGGTGGCAAGATGGGCCACGTGGGCGACTTCACCCTCAGCGACGGCAAGCCCACCAGCTGTGCCGACGGCACTGGCACCTGCACAGTGACCATCAGCAACGGCGAGATTGGCCCGGATAATATGAAGATGACGGCAGAAGGGGGGCCCGACGATGCCGGTCACGTCTTCGGTGCCGGTCAGGGAACTGTGGACTTCTACTACAACACCGACAAGACCGAAGCGCAAAAGCTTGAAGCGATAGCGGCCTTGTCTGATGAGCAGATTGCCACCGAAGAGGGCAAACTGAACAACATGGCCTACGCCAACAAGACCGAGGTGCTCATCAACGGCACGGCCTTCGTGAAGGGTTCTGTCTATGGCGGCAGCGAGAACGGCCATGTGCTCGGCGACACCCATGTCACCATCGACGGCGACTGCCAGATAGGCAACGGCGACGGTGTGAACCGCCGCTATACGGCTGAGGAATGGGCTTATGACGTAACCGCAGATGCCACGAAGTATCTGCCCGAATGCGCTCACTGGGAATACAAATCGCCTTATCAGCCGCATGACATGTTTGCCAATGCAGGTGGAGGCTATGTTCCCGAAGGCGCGGTAACGGCCACCGACGGTCATACGTTCTATGGCAATGTCTTCGGCGGCGGTTCGGGCTACTATCCCTACGCTCCCGGCAAATGGAACATGAAGGCCGGTTGGGTGGAAGGCAACACCGTGGTTGACATCAAGGGCGGCCATATCCTGACTAACATCTATGGCGGCAACGAGATGACCAATGTGGGCAGTGGCATGACGGCTGGCAAGGGTAAGTGTACCGTCCGTATGTCGGGCGGCACGCTCGGCGTGCCACGCACCCTGGCACAGATTGATGCCCACCCCGTCACCTGCTACCTCTTCGGTGCCGGCAAGGGTGACCAGGACGTTCACTTCAACACCAATACCAACGTGAAGGATGTTGTGGTGGAAGTCTCTGGTGGCACCATCTACGGCTCCGTCTTCGGCGGTGGTGAGGACGGCCACGTGCTGGGCGATGTGAACATGACCGTCAGCGGCGGCACCATCGGCACCTGGGGCTCTTCCTACGTCGATGGTAACGTCTTCGGCGGCGGTCGCGGATTCTCGGGCGAGGCACTGACGGCCGGTGTCGTCTCAGGTAATGTCACCATGAACATCAGCGGCGGCACTATGCTGGGCTCCATCTATGGCGGCGGCCGTTTGGCATCGGTAGGCACCTACCTGGTGCCATCTGCCAATACCGCAAAATACGGCCAGCTGATTCCTGATGGCAAGGAGCAGGTGGTTGGCGGTGCCGATGTGACATCGGAAGGCAGAAAGCACGGTGTCATCACCATGAACATCACCGGCGGCACCATCGGCAACGACCACGAATACGTCTATATTTATAAAAAGGTGAAGACAGCCGACGACGCTGTGGAAAGCAACGAGACGGAAGCCCGGGCCAAGCTCGCCAAGACCGAGTTCTATGACGACTTCTCAGACTTCGCAGAGAAGATTGCCGATGAGCCTCTGGAGGGAGCACCGGAAGGAAGCTGCACGGTGATTACCGAAGAGGCCTACGGAGAAGGCCAGACCTACAAGTCGTGCGGCGTGAAGAAGCTGTTCCACCCCAAGGGCGGTAACGTCTTTGCCGGTGCCATGGGTCGCCTGACCAAGCTGAACGGCAGCATCATTCCCAACTGGCATAATCTGAGTAAGGCCAGAACCACTGTGCTTACCATCAGTCAGGCCAACGCCGAAGTGCCTACACGCATCAAGGGCAGCGTGTTTGGCGGTGCAGAGTTCGGTCAGGTGGAAGGCAACACCACGGTGACCATCAACGGCGGCACCATAGGCACCGAGATTCAGAAGGATGGCGTGACGCAGTACACCTACGGCACCGTCTATGGTGGCGGCTACGGTAGCTTGTACGTGCTAACCGATGACGACAAGACGGCGGGTGCCACTCACGAACCAAGAGACTATGCCGGTCTGGTATCGGGCACCACCACTGTCAACATAACAGCCGGCGCCGTGAAGTCGAGCGTCTATGGCGGCGGCAAGCTGGCACAGACGGGCGGCAATGCCAACGTGACCGTCAGCGGCGGCATCATCGGTCTGAACAAAGTGCGCAAGACCGACGGCTACGTGATGTACGGCGGCGGCACGATGGGCAATGTCTATGGCTCCGGCCGTGGAGATATCAGTTACGTGAAAGCAGGTCTTGTGAAGGGCAACACCAATGTGACCATCAATGCCGGCGCGAAAACAGGTGAGCCGTTCATTGCCCATAATGTCTATGGCGGCGGCTCACTGGCATCGGTAGGCACGTTCGGACTCTCAACAGGAACGTCGCCTGCCTACATCCCTGTTGCCGATGTGCCATACGGCTGGACTGAGGGTACCGGAACGGCTACCGTCACCATCAACGGTGGTACTATTGGTATCAGCGGACGCGACAACGGTATGGTATTCGGCTCATCTCGCGGCGACCTTGAAAAGCCTTCAGGAACGCCTGCCGTTGACCGCTATGACAAGGTGGCTTGGGTGAACAACACGCTGGTCACTATCGGCGAGTCATCGGGCACCAGCACTGGTCCCAGCATCAAGGGCTCTGTCTATGGCGGCGGCGAGGATGGTCATAACGCAAAAGATGCTACTGTAACCGTGAACCGTGGTACCATTGGTATAGTGGAAACCACCGATCCGTGGTATGACTTCGGCAGTGAGGCCATCAACCAGAAAACCCTGGTTAGCCGAGGCAATGTCTATGGTGCCGGTTGCGGCACGGATACTTACACGGGTGATAACGGCAGCGAATTTCACAACCCGAAGTCGGGCTTGGTGGCTGGCAACACCTACGTGAACATCAAGGGCGGCCATATCGGACACAGCGTCTATGGCGCCGGTTCCATGGGTTCTGTTGGTACAATTACGAATATCACTGATACCCTGTCAGCAGCCAAGCATTCCAATGTGGACAACAGCTTTGCCTTGAGCTGGCCTTACAAGTTCGAGTTTGCTGAAGGCACCGGTAAGGCTACGGTGAACATTACCGGAGGCCATGTTGGCAACAACCAGCAGGACGGCGGCGACGTCTACGGCAGTGCCCGTGGCGAGGCTGGCGACCGCTATCTCACGGCACATCTGGCATACGTTGGGGAGAGTGAAGTGAATGTCAATTACAGTGCTCAAGACATGGCAACGGCCGAAGCCGCTATAGCGGATATTGAGACAGACAACTCAATACCTTGTATCACCGGTTCCGTTCATGGCAGCGGTGAGGACGGCTACGTCTATGGCGATACCCACGTAACGCTGACCAATGGTCTCATCGGACACTCGCTCTATGGTGGCGGAAAGGGTAAGGGAACTTATCGTGTGACACTGAATAAAATAGTCGGAGAAGGCACCTATGATGCTGATATCTATAGCCTCATTGCCGGTCGTGTGATGGGCAACACCTCCGTCACGATGAATGGCGGTATTGTAGGACGTAATGTCTATGGTGGCGGAAACATGGCTTCTGTGGGTAAGGGTAACTATGCCGGTAGTACTGTGGACGACTATTCTGAAACCGGTTATGGTGAACTGATTACGAGTAAACTTTGGACCAGTTCCAGCAATGGCGATAATGCATGGCAGTTCCTGAACAGTGGTAATACTACTGTCAAGGTGCTTGGTGGCAAGGTAGGTATCATCACTACTAAGGTGAAGAACAACCTGCCCTACGGTAATGTCTTTGGCGGCAGTGCCGGTGAAGCTGCTCCAAATGTGCCAAAGGCCATGAATCCACGTTACAAATACTGTCCCGCCTTCTTCTCAGGCTATGTCAACCAGACTGATGTCACCATCGGTACGCTTGGACAAAGCAGCGACGATGCAGGCCAGACCGGTAAGGCACCGCTCATCGTGGGCTCTGTCTACGGTGGCGGTCAGGACGGACACGTGCGCCGCGAAACAAAGGTAACGGTCAATAGTGGCGTAATTGGTCTGGCCTACAATTCTGCCAATCAGGAAAAACTCGGAACGGCTGACATTGAGAATCCGCAGTGGCTGCATCGTGGTAATGTTTACGGTGCAGGCTCCGGCGTCAGTGAGTATGAGTTCGACTACAACGGCGATGGCAAAATCAATGGAGAAGTGGAAATTGATGATGTCAGATATCTGGAGAAATCCCACAGCACCTCTGCCGGTTCGGTGGCTCACTTCACGAGGGTCGATGTGCTGGGTGGCACCATCTACCGCAATGTGCTGGGTGGCGGCTCGTTCGCCTCGGTAGGACCTCCGAAGATCACACAGACCGACTATGCTGTCCGCAAGACGGCCACCGCTGCCGACTGGGGTAAGCAGAGCCTGAACCTGGTGAACATCGGTGGCGGCAAGTTCGACGGCAAGGTGGTCAAGGTCACCATTGGCGAGGCTAAGGGTGTGGCAGCCGGCTACGGTGGTCACGTCTTCGGCGGCAGCCGTGGCGAGGCCTCGCTGGGCAGCGGCTTCGGCACTTCCATCTGGACGCAGGTGAACATCAAGAATGGTGCCATCATCCACGGCGACGTGTTCGGTGGTGGTAATGCCGGTGAGGTGATGAAGGATACTGATGTGAGGATAGGAACGGCCGCAGAGTAGCGATGCGAAATTACCAGCATTGTTGGCGTCAGTGAGTATCGGGCACTCGGGTAATCAGAAACGCCGTATAGGATTTTTCATAAAAAAGGGTGACAGGGTGACAAAACCGCCTGCTACAAAGGGTTTGCACCCTTTTCGGAGGGTGGCAAGGGTGACAGAAGGGTGACAGGAGTGTAATATCAGTCCTCCCCCTTAAGGGGGAGATAGAGGGGGTCTCCCACGCTTCTAAATTCTCGAGAGAATTTGACCGTCAGAAGCCTCCGGAGCGGTACGAAGTGGCTTTATGCCTGCAGATTCTCTCGAGAATTTGCAGGTTATAGCACCTTTCGGAGTAGCCATATAGGCAACGTCTTTCCCGAGAGGCAGCCATCCCCCTCCTACAGGAGGGGCTAGGGGAGGTCGTCCCTGTCACCCTTCTGTCACCCTTGTCACCCTCCGAAAAGGGTGCAAACGCCCTGTACATCGGCGTTTTGTCACCCTGTCACCCTTTTTCACGAAAAATCCTATACAAGTGTTTCTGTATGCTCTGCTGTCTCCGTCGCGACATCTCTATAACAAAAAAGCATCCAGCCACCACTGTAGCGGCTGGATGCTTTTATGGGGTGTAGCAGCATTATTTCAGACGCTTCTCTATCTCGTCCTTCAGCTCCTTGGATGTCAGCTGGCGGGCAATGATACGGCCATTGGCATCGGTCATGATGACGGACGGAATGGTGAAGAGGCCGAGCTGGTTGACAAGGGGTGTTGACCACATCTTGCCGTCGCAGACGACGGGCCATGTCAGCGAGTCGCGCTCAGCCTGACGCCGGCACTCCTCCACGTTACCATCGATGCTGACACTCATCAGTTGGAGGCGCTTGCCGTACTTGGTTTTCATGCGGCGCAACTGGCGCTGCATGGTCTGCGACTCAAAGTTCCAGACGGCCCACAGGCTGACAATGTTCAGTTCGCCTTTCAGGCTGGCGTTGGTGGCTGTCTGGCCATTGATGGTGGCAGTTTTAAATTGTGGCAAACGTTCGTCCTTACGCGTGTTGCGCATGGTGGTCACCTGCTTATACAGCGCTGCCAGTTTGCGGTTGGCGGGTGCTGCCTGCTGCATTCTTTTCAGCAAGCCGGCAACGTGCTTGTAGTCGGCATCGGCCCTCAACAGGAAATACTTGTTCAGGACAAACAGACAGGCCGGCGATGCGGGGTGGTCTTTGATAAACTGCTCGGCATCCTTCGTGGCCTCCGGGGGCGTCTTGTCGCTTACCTGCAGACGGAACTGCGTCAGTTCATCGTTCTCGGGAGTACCTTTCACGCTCACCTCACGCAGATGTGATGCGTCGCCCTCCATCTTGACCGTTGCGCCCGGTATGGCCACAAAAGGTATCTCTGAGTAATTGGGGAACACCATTGACATGACGATGGTGTCTTCGATGGGCACCTCGTAGGTGAAGCGCCCCTCCATCAGCTTGACGGTGTCAATCTTGGCCTTGCCCGTCAGCGTGTAGACATAGAGTTCACCCTGATTGAAGTTCTTGAACCTTCCCTTCAGGCGGAAGGTACCGCCCGAGGGTGAACAAGCCGCTACAATCAGGGTGAGCGTCAGTGCAAATGCAAATGCTTTCTTCATCAAGTATTACTTGGCCACCTTCTGCAGTTCCAGGTCGCCGGCAGCGTACTTGGCGTAGGTAGCATCCTTCTGGATAGCTGAGCGCAGGGCTTCGGCGGCATCGGTGTTGTTACCCATGCGGGCCGACAGGATAGCCTTCAGATAGTCGGTGGTAGCATCAGGATTCTTCACGTACTTAAGGGTGACGGCAGCCGATGCGTAGTTCTTGTTCAGAATCTGAGCCAGGGCAGCGCTGTTAGAGTAGATGTCGTTGAAGTCCTGCTCGGCCTGGGCATAGTTGCCCTTGGCCAGGTTCAGGTTACCCAGCACCTCGTTCAGTCCGTTGGCACCTGTAGCCTTGCTGATATAGGTCTCGGCAGTCTGGATGTCGCCCTTGGTCAGTGCCAGCATACCCAGGTTGGCAGCAGCCTCAGGCAGTGAGCTGTTCACCTTCTGTGCCTGGTCAATATAGTTCTTGGCGGCGTCCATGTTACCCTTGGCATACTCCATAACGGCGATGTTGTTCAGGGCACGTGCGTCGTTAGGATAAATCTGGGCAGTGGTCTTGTAGATGTCCTCCTTGGCGGCGACATCGTCAGTCAGCGTGGCGGCATACAGCAGTTCCTCGACGCTCAGCTTAGCGGGGTCGGCCTTCAGCTGCTGCAGAATCTGCTCGTCGCTGCGACCAACGGTCTCGTAGTTGATGATCATGCGCGAACGGCGCAGCTGGGGCAGGATGCCGTCGGCCAGTTCACGGAAAGCACTGGAGATATTCTTAATCTGCTGCTCACGCTCCTGGGGATCCTTATACATAGAGAGTACGCGCAGGATGACGTCCTTGTCCTGGATATTGGAAGCCTTGACCAGCTCCTGGAATCCATCCCAGTCTTCAGCCGTATATTTGGCATCAATGGCGGCGTTGGCCAGCTTGGCCTTCTTCAGCTCCTGCTGCACATACTTCTGTGTGTTCTGCTGGCGTTGTGCTGCCAGGCGGTCGTTAAGGTCGAAGCCACCGTCAGGTGATGCATAGGCTGACACCTCGACGTCCTTCAGGTTCAGACCCTCACGGTCGTTGTTAATCTGCTCCAGCAGACGGACGAACTCCTGCACGGAGTTGTTCTTCAGCTCGCTCTGGCGCAGGGTAGCCTGCTGGATGAGGAAGTTGACGCTGGCCTGCTGCTTCTGGGCGGTGATACGCTGGAAGGCATCGGGAGCAATGGCACTCTGAGCCGACTTGAGGGTCTTCTTATAGAGCTCGCCAGTGGCCAGCACACCTGTAGCCACCTTCACGGCAGGCACATACATGGGCTTGGTGCCTACGCGGGCTACGAACTTCAGGTACATGTCAGCCTTGTTGCAGTCCAGATAGTCGAACGAGGTCTTCATGGTATAGCGCCCACCTGTACGGTAGAGGATGGTCTGGTTGTTACCGTAGACCTTCTCGCCCTGGAACGTAGTGCTCTGTCCTTTGGCCACCTGACCGTCGGCGTAGCGCAACTCTGGCGTAACGGTCACCACTGCCTTCTTCTTCATGTACTTCTCAGGGAATGTGCCGTTAATGGTTGCAGGCACCTTACCAACCTGTGTCTCTAAGGGATTGGGGGTTACGGTAAAATTGTCGGCAGAAAGAGGACCTAACTTGCCGCCACAAGATGTCAGAAGCAGAAGAGCTGCACCCGACAAAAGAACAAAATAATTTTTTGGCATCTTTATAAAACGTTTTATAGAATAATTCTCTCGTGCCGCGAGCGGGACTCGAACCCGCACAGCCATCACTGGCCAAGGGATTTTAAGTCCCTCGTGTCTACCAATTCCACCATTGCGGCTTGCCAGCTTTTATAAAAAGCGTTGCAAAGGTAGTGTTTATTTATGTAACTGCCAAAACTTTTACACAATTTAAGATACTGAATTAGTTCCAGGCCCTTAAAAGGGTGCCGTCGAAGGCGGCGTTATAGGTGTAGAGCTGGCGTCCGGGGTCTCCCGAGGCCACGGTACCGTTGTTCACATCGTAGCTGCGCTTGCAGTGGCTGCAATACAGTTGCTGACCGTTGTCACTCCATGTCAGGGGGTAGCTGGTGCCGCCGTAGTCAGACAAACAGTTAGCGCACTGCCCCTCATAGGCCATGATCAGGCCGGTATAGCTGCTCCGTCCAATGATGATGGCGTTATTGGCACCCAACAGGCACCTGGTCTGGTTCTCTATCACCGCCGACAGCTTGACGGTCTCCTCGGCGTGGTCGTAGTTGCGGGTGGTGACGATATGACGGATGCCCGATGCCAGCTTGGCCTTGACAATCAGGAAATGGCCGGTATTGCCCATGGCCGATGTCAGGTGGCAGGGGGCGGGGTGCAGGGACATATCGAAGACGAAGTAGCACTTATAGTCGCGGTAGACGCTGTTCTCCTCGTTGCAGGCCTGACACAGCAACAGCATCACCGAAATCACGACATACGAACATACTTTACGTAAAGACATACGAACATGCTTTATAATGCCTGTTCCAGCAGTTTCTGTTCTGCCTCGTTCACGCGCTCAAAGTGGAAACCGTCCATCACCTGCTTCATGAGCGCACCGATGCGGTCGTTGCACAGGTTGCCAATGGAGCCCTCGTGGGTGTGGTGGATGTCCTTGTTGGGCTTGAACTGTCCGGCCTCGATATCCAGGCCCACCTTCTTGTAGGCATCGCGGAAGGGCATGCCCTCAGCGGCCAGGCGGTTCACCTCCTCGACAGAGAACATCGGGTCGTACATCGGGTTGTCCAGGATGTGGTCGTTCACCTCTATCTTATTAATAATGTAGGCGGCCATCTGCAGACAGTCCTTCAGCTCGTCGAAGGCCGGCAGGAACACCTCCTTGATAATCTGCAGGTCGCGGAAGTAGCCCACGGGCAGGTTGTTCATGATGAGCGTCACCTGCTGGGGCAGCGCCTGCAGCTTGTTGCACTTGGCACGTATCAGTTCAAAGACGTCAGGGTTCTTCTTGTGCGGCATGATGCTGCTGCCCGTGGTACACTCCTTGGGCAGCTTCACGAAGGCGAAGTTCTGGGAGTTGAACAGACAGGCGTCGAAGGCCAGCTTGGCCAGCGTGCCGGCGATGGAGGCCAGGGCGAAGGCCACGTTACGCTCCATCTTGCCACGTCCCATCTGGGCATAGACGACGTTGTAGTCCATGGTGTCGAAGCCCAGCAGGTCGGTAGTCATCTGGCGGTTCAGGGGGAACGAGCTGCCATAGCCGGCAGCCGAGCCCAGCGGGTTGCGGTTGGTCATGCGGTAGGCGGCCTGCAGGAAGAGCATGTCGTCGCAGAGGCTCTCGGCGTAGGCACCGAACCACAGTCCGAAGCTTGAGGGCATGGCCACCTGCAGATGGGTGTAGCCCGGCATGAGCACGCCTTTGTATTGCTCCGACTTCTGCAGCAACTCGTCGAACAGGTTCTTCACCTCGGCGGCTACATCCATCAGCTGTCGGCGGGTAAACAGCTTCAGGTCTACCAGCACCTGGTCGTTGCGCGAGCGGCCAGAATGAATCTTCTTGCCCATGTCGCCCAGACGGCGGGTGAGCAGCATCTCTACCTGCGAGTGTACATCCTCCACGTCGTCCTCTATCTGGAACTCGCCACGCTCGGCCAGTTCGTAGATGCTCTTCAGCTCGCGGAGCAGCACGGGCAGTTCATCCTTGCCAATCAGTCCTATCGACTCCAGCATGGTGATGTGGGCCATGGAGCCCAGCACGTCGTACTTGGCCAGGTAGAGGTCCATCTCACGGTCACGGCCCACGGTGAACCGTTCTATCTCTTTATTGATTTCAAAATTCTTCTCCCAAAGTTTCATAGTCTAAATCCCCTGCTTATTCATACGGTATCTGTGCCAGTGCATCGGCAATCTTCTCCACACCATCCTGTAGCGGGCCGCTGACCATGCCCTTGATGAAGGGGTTCAGCTCGGCCTTGACGGTGACCTTCATCTTGCTTGTCGTCTCGGTGACAGGCAACACCTGTATCCATACGTTGAAGGGTACTGGCGACTGTGCCGTCTCAAACTTCACGCACTTCGGTTCCTCTCGCTCAATGATGCGCAACTTGAGTTCGCCCACGGGCTGTACGTTCAGGCTCACGGTGTCCTCGTCGAAGGCAAAGTCCTGCACCTTGTCGGCAGGCACGCGGTCGCGCACCTTCTCCAGGTTGCGCAGGTCGCAGATGTTACGATAGACGGCCTCCTGCGAGTAGGGAATCTGCTTCACGCTACTCTCAAACTTTGTTGTATTGTCAAATAGTCCCATATTCGCGCCCCCCACTTATTCTTGTTTCCATGTTGAGGGTGACTTGCGCCACTCGGCCAGCACGGCCTTTTCGTCCTCCTTGATATAACCCGTCTTGGCAGCCTCCTCGATGACGGCGTCGTAGTTGCTCAGCGTCACCAGCCTAACGCCGGCTGCCTTGAAGGCCTCCTCAGCCACGGGGAAACCGTAGGTGAACGAGGCTACCATGCCTATCACCTCAACACCGTACTGGCGGAGTGCCTCGACAGCCTTCAGGCTGGAGCCGCCGGTAGAGATAAGGTCTTCGACCACCACCACCTTTGCGCCCTTGGCTATCTCGCCTTCCACCTGATTGCCCATGCCGTGGTCCTTCGGCTTCGGACGGACGTAGCAGTAGGGTAGTCCCAGCTCGTCGGCCACCAGTGCGCCCTGGGCAATGGCTCCCGTGGCAACACCTGCCACCGCCTCAGCCTCGGGGAACTGCTCGAGGATGGTGTGGCACAGGGCCAGCTTTACAAACGAGCGTACACTGGGGAATGCCAGTGTCTTGCGGTTATCAGTATAAATAGGTGACTTCCAGCCGCTGGCCCATGTAAAGGGTTCGCTGGGTTGCAGCTTGATGGCCTTGATGTCCATCAGCTTGCGGGCGAATTGATGCTTGATACTTTCCATAATAAACTTGCTTTGCGCTGCAAATTTACGAATAATTGGGCGAACGGCAAAAAAATAGCCCACAAATCGTCGGCAAAAGGCGCCCGCCGTGTTAATTTTCGTAAAAAGAACCCACCATTACAATATTTATGCTTAACTTTGCACAAAATTTGTGAACTTACGAAAAGGAAGAAATGAAAAAACTTATTGCACTGGCCCTCCTGGCCACCACCCTGACACTCAACGTGTCGGCTCAAGACGAGCGTAGCAACTGGTCGCTGAACACCCGCTTCCGTACTACCAACTATTTCTCAGCTCTCCTGGTTGATGTTGCCAACGTGGTTATCACCGACATGCTCTTTGAAGACAGCGATGATTCGCTGACCATGGATCGCATTTTGCCCATGGCCGACATCGTGTTCCCCATCGGTATGCAGAAAAGCGGCTTCGACGACCCCTTGAACATCTATGGTCCCTACCACCGCGCCTTCAGCAACCCCTTCAAGTACCTGGGCGATTACGCCATCGGTATTGACGCCTCATGGCAGCCCTCGCCCATAGGTTTCTATGCCGGTGCCTATTTCAAGAGTCAGGAGATTGTCTACAAGGCTACCGACGACAACCTGCGCGGTTTCTACTTCCAGCCCCGTGCCGGCATCGTCCTGGGCAGCAAGCAACGCTCGCTGGAGGCCGGCGTGTTCTATGATATCGTGACGGGCTGCCGCTACAACGGCAAGAGTGCCGACAAGAAGCAGCTGAAAGAAGGCCTGGGTCTTGACTTCGCCTTCAACTTCTTCGACAAAGGCGACCATTCGTCTACAACCCTGCAGTTCTCAATGCCCCTGCACAACATGCTCAACAGCGATGTACAGAAGCGCCGTGTAGGCTACATCATGCTTAGCCGTCGCATCAGCTTCTAAGGCTGCTATTTGGCAAAACCCAGTGCGAGCAGGCTCAGCCTGACGCCTCCGGCCTTCAGCAGTTCAAGCGCACAGGCCGTCATCGTAGCACCTGTAGTAACGACATCGTCAACCAGCAGGATGTGCCTGCCACTCACGCTGGCGGGATCCTTCAGTTCGAAGACCCCCTCAACATTCTCCTGACGCTCCCGGCGCCGCATCTGCGTCTGACTCTTCACAAAACTTGTGCGGCGTACAACATGACTGTTGACCGTAATACCCGTTGCCTGACTGACACCCTCAGCCAGGCAACGGCTTTGATTATAGCCACGCTGCCGCTGCCGTTTACGTGCCAGCGGCACTGGCACCATCAGGTCGATGCCGTCGAAAAAGCCCGTCCCGGCAAACTCGTGTGCCATGAGACGTCCCATCTCCACCCCAATCTCCGGGTGGTCGTGGTACTTCAGGTCGTAGAGTATGTCGCTGGTATTGGACCCTGCCTCATAATAGAAGAAGGCGGCAGCCCGCTCCACGGGTATGACGCCCCAGAAGAGGCGGGCCATCACATTGTCGCTGGCACAATACTGGAAGCCCGTTCGCGGCAGGTGCAGGTTGCATGGCGCACAGACGACCTCTTCCGTGGGCGACAGCCGCCGGCCACACGCGACGCAGAGGCGCGGTGCCAGCAGGTCGAGCAACCGCAGCCAGGAACTAATCTTTCTCATCCATCTCGTCAACGTCGCCGTCTATACACTGGCGGATAATGTCGAACGTAAAGCCACGGCCGAGGGCAAACCTCACCAGCTTCTGGTTCAGTTCATATTCGCTGGCGGCCTTCGTGCTGCGCCGTTTCTGCTTCAGCAGGGGCTTCAGTATATTAATATAGGTACTGACGTCCACCGCGTCAAGGGCCCGCTGGCGTATGTCATCATCGATATGTTTCATCCAAAGTGCCTGCTCCACCTTGCGGCGACCCCATTTATTGTACTGCACCTTGTCGAGGACAAAGGCGCGGGCATAGCGCTCATCATCCACATAGCGCTCGTTGACAAGACGCTCCATGACGCGGGCCTGCGCCTCGTCGGTCATCTCCCATTTCCGCATCTTCTCCAGCAAATCATGCTGACAGTGCTCGCTACGGGCGCAGAGCTGGGCCAGTTGCAGATAAGCGTCCTGTTCGGTTACTTCCTTCATGGCTGTATGGCTTTTGTGAAACGTATCTTTCCAAACTGGTCGGACCGGCTCTCTACCGCCGTGAAGCCTCGTTCGGCAAGCAGCTGTTCCAGTGGTTCACAGTAAAGGGGGTTAATCTCGAAATAGAGACCACCGCCCGGCCGCAGGGCCCGGCGGGCGTAGTCGGCAATGGCCCTATAGAACAGCAGCGGGTCGTCGTCGGGGACAAACAAGGCCAGCGCCGGCTCATGGTCGGTGACGCGACTTTCCATGTCGGCCTTCTCCTGTTCGCAGATATAGGGCGGGTTGCTGACGATGATGTCATATTGTGAGCCGAGGGGGGCGTACAGCGCATCGACCTGCTCAAACGACACGTTAACACCGGTACGTTTGGCGTTCGTACAGGCTATGCTGAGTGCTTCGGCAGAGATATCCCACGCCGTCACCCGGGCCTCAGGCCATGCGGCAGCCAGCGTACAGGCGATGCAGCCGCTGCCCGTCCCAATGTCGAGCACACGGCATCCGCGGCCCTCTCCCCTACTCTCTATCACCCACCGGCACAGCTCCTCGGTCTCTGGCCTGGGTATCAGCACGCCCGGCGCCACATGGAACAGACGGCCGCAGAACTCGGCCACGCCCAGGACATACTGGACGGGTTCGCCCGCCTGCAGCCTCAGCATCATCTGCTCCAGTTCCGCCAGCTGTTCTGCTGTCAGACGGTCGAAGTCGCCGCAGGCTATATCCGTCCACGTCATGCCAAAGGCCGTCTCTAACAGCAGTCTGACGACGGCCTTTGCCTCGCCCTCGTCATACAGTCCCGCCAGTCGGCGCCACAGTTCCCGATACGCCGTCACCATAACCGTCAGCCGATAGTGGCCGTCAGGAACGAGGCGTTACCGAAGATGTAAAGCACGTTCTCGCTGGCCGGCACCAGGATGGTCTCGCCCTGGCGGATGCTGATGCCGTTGATATTGGCCTCGCCCCACAGGCACATCACCACCACGAAGGAGTCGCAGTGGAAATCCACCTGCGACGCCACCTGCACGACGACGCGGTGGACAACGAAGTGGGGGCAGTTGATGAGTTGCGAGATGGGCTTCGTCGAGTCGTATGACGTGCGGTACTCCGGCCACACACGGTAGTCGATGGCGTCTTTGGCCTGTTCAATATGCAGTTCGCGGGGATTGCCATGGGCATCCTTGCGCCCGAAGTCGTAGACGCGGTAGGTAATGTCTGACGTTTCCTGAATCTCCGCCAGGAAGTTGCCGGCACCGATGGCATGCAGACGGCCGGCAGGCAGGAAGTACAGGTCGCCGTCGTGGGCCTCGTGGGTGGCAATGACGTCCTGCATGGGCGAGTGGCCGTTCACGGGCTCAGCCGTGGCCAGCTGCTCGTAGTCGTCGGGGGTGATGTTCTTCTTCAGACCGGCGTAGATTTTCGAGCCGACATCACTCTTGATGACATACCACATCTCGGTTTTGCCGGCGCAGCCGTGACGCTCCATGGCCAGCTTGTCGTCGGGGTGTACCTGTACGGAGAGGTCCTGGCGCGAGTCGATGAACTTCACCAGCAGCGGGAACTTGTTACCGTACTTCTTGTAGACCTTCTGGCCCACCAGCAGTCCCTTGTACTTGTCAATCAGTTCAGTCAGCGTCAGGCCCACGTCGACGTCGTCAATGAGGCCGCGTTCTATAGCCACGCTCTCATGTCCGGGTACGCCACTAATCTCCCAGCTCTCGCCGATGTTGGGCTGAGCCGTAAAAATGCCCTTGAAGGGTGCTATCTGATAGCCCCCCCAGAGAGTTGTCTTCAGATAAGGCTCAAACTTGTATGGTTTCATATCTTAACACAGTTTTGCTTGAATGCTGCAAAGGTAAGAATTATTTTTTGAAAACAGGAGCAAGAATGGCGGAAATACATAAAAAATGGGACAAGTGATGGCGGAATGAAATAAAATGGTTATATTTGCAGGCAGAAACAAGCGAGCAAAAGAATCATGGCAGCAACGAGAGAAGACAAGAGATGGATGCGCCGCTGCATCCAGCTGGCACAGAACGGACAGCAGAATGCTAAGCCCAACCCCATGGTGGGAGCCGTCATTGTAAGTGCCGACGGCAGGATTATCGGCGAGGGCTATCACGTGCGGTGTGGCGAGGGCCATGCCGAGGTGAACGCCTTCGCATCGGTCAGGCCCGAGGACGAGGCACTGCTGGGCGAGGCAACGATATACGTCAGTCTGGAGCCCTGCTCACACTACGGAAAGACGCCGCCCTGTGCCGACCTGATTATCAGCAAAGGCGTGCGGCGTGTGGTGGTAGGCTGTCAGGATGATTTTGCCGAGGTGCAGGGCCGCGGCATCCAGAAGTTGCGCGATGCCGGCATCGATGTCACCGTCGGCGTTCTGGAAGCAGAGTGTCGCTGGCTGAACCGCCGTTTCCTGACGTTCCATCGCGCGCATCGCCCGTACATCATATTAAAATGGGCACAGACGGCCAACGGCTTCATCGACGACCACGGCCAGCCCCTGCAGATATCCTCAGCCTTCACCCAGATGCTGGCACACAAGCTCAGGGCTGAGGAGGATGCCATCCTCGTGGGGCGCATCACCAACGAGCGCGAGCACCCGCAGCTGACCGTCCGCCACTGGCACGGTCCCTCCCCCCGCCGTCTGGTCATCGACCACCAGCACCCCCTGAACCTGGAGAGCCTTCATGCCCACGGCGTACAGTCGCTCATCGTTGAGGGCGGGGCACAGACGCTGCTGTCGTTTCTGGAAAAGGGGCTGTGGGACGAGATACGCGTTGAGACCAACCTGTCGCTGACCGTTGCCGATGGCACGCGGGCTCCCCAGCTGCCTGCCTCCGCTGCCGTCATCGGGCAAAAAACATACGGCAGTAACTTGATTGTAAGCTACTGCCGTATGGAATAGGTGAAAAATCCTCTCCGACTTACTTAGCCAGGTTCACCAGATCGTTGCGCGACTTGGCAATCTGCTCCTTGGCCTCAGCCAGCTGAGCCTTGAACTCGCTGACGGTTGTTGCGTTCAGCACAGCCAGCGGCGAGATGGCCTGAGCCACGGGCGACAACTCGGGGTCGTACTCTGTCAGACGGTCCAGGGCATCCTGAATGAGGATAAGACGGAAGGTGACGTTGGCAGCATTCTCGTCGGTGAACGAACCAATAAACTTGTCGGTGTTCTGAGAGGTGATATAGAGCTGCTCTACCAGCGAGGTAGCCACAATCTGCCAGAAGTAGTTGATGCGACCGTTCTCGTTCATGGCGTCATAGAGAGCCTGTGTGGCCTCGTAGACACCAGCGGCATCCTCAGCAGCCTTGAACGACGGGTCGTTAATCTCGGCAGCCAGCTTGGCAATAGCCTGGTCATAGCCGTCAACAGGCATGTCGTAGAGCTTGGCCAGTTCCTTGTCAACCTCGATAGCACTCAGTACGCGGTATTTCTCAGACAGTGTCATGGCGTTGTCGGCAGCAGCCAGGTCAAGCAGATAGTCGGGCTTCACCTGCTTCTCCTGGTCGGTCAGGCTGATCTTGCCGTCCTTAGCGACGATGGGCAGTTGCTGGAGCTTACCCAGTTCATTGGCCAGGCTGTCGAAGTGCATCTTGATGCTGGCTTCAATCTGGGCCTGTTCGAAGGTCTTCAGGGTGTCTTCCTGCTCAGCTGTCTGAGCGCTCTTGTTGCCACCGCAGGCGGCAAATGTCATGGCTGCGAAAGCCACGGCGAGAATAGATAATTTCTTCATTTTGCTAAAAGTTTAGTTATTAATAATACAATGACTATCACACTCATGAGCAGCATCACAGCCAAGTTGAACCACAGCGTCTTGACATGCCATGGCCCGATGATTTTCTCGCTGCTGTAGAAAGGGGCACGCCCTACGTGGCTGGCAGGTGTCAGGAAAACCAGTCCGGCACGGGGCACTATCTGGTTGTCGATGACGTCGAGCAGGCGGCCCTGGTCGGCCCCTGTCACCATCTCCTCCAGTTTCAGGTTATAGTTGTCGCGCTTCAGCTGCAGCAGGTTGTCCCTGCCCTGCAGCCGTATCAGTTCGCTCATCTTGCGGTCGCCCAGCAGGGTGGCCTCGTTGCCGCGCTTGTTCAGCACGCGCTCGGCATCCTTCATATATTGGTACAGCGACGCATAGCTGTAGTCGCCGCTGTACGGCTGCTGCCCGGTATAGGCCGTCAGCCGGGGCAGGTTGTCCTTGATGGTCTGCAGATGTGCGGGCTTCACCTCACGTCCGCGCTGCTTTTCATCGTTCATGGTTTCCAGTTGCGACTGCAGCTCATAGAGCACACCGGCAGTGTAGAACACTGTCTGGTACTTCTCGCGGTCGGTATCGAAGAAGAGCCTCTCGTAGGGATTGTCGGTGAACGATGTCACGGCCAGGGCTTCGTAGGCCCAGCGCGACGGTATGAGGTCGCCTACGACGGGCACGTTGCCTGTGGTGCTGCGCGGTGTCAGGTCCTGGAAGCTCACCACCAGTCCGCAGAGCAGAATCTGTGGTATGAGCAGCAGGGGTATGCTGATATAGATGGCCACCACCGAACTGAGACACTGCGACAGCAGCAGCCCCGTGAGATTGGCCAGGAAGGCTGTCACGAAGAGTATGAGCCACCATGTGCCAAAGAGCCCGTGCAGTCCCATGATAGCATTGCCCACGGCAATGAAGAGCATCGTCTGCAGGAGCGACACGCCGGCGGTAAAGAGTATTTTCGACCAGATGTAACTGCCGTACGACAGGTGCAGGAACTTCTCACGCTTCAGCAGGGCGCGGTCACGTATGATTTCCTCTGCCGACCCGCTCATGCCAATGAAGGTGGCCACGATGACGGCCATGAAGAAGTAGCTCACCAGGTTCTTGTTCTGCATGACGGAATAGCCCTCCGGCGGTGCAAAGCGCGTCAGCAGGGCACAGATGACGGCCAGTGCCGGTGCTTCGAGCAGGGTGATGAGCAGGTATTGCAGGTTGGTCTTCTTCGTCTGGTAGTTGCGCTGCAGGAAGATGAGCAGCTGCTTCAAGCGGTTAGGCTGGCGCTGGTCAGACGGCGGTACATCGCTCACCTGCGGTGCCGCCAGCTGCGGACGGCGCGAGAGGTAGAGCTCGTGCCAGGCCTGCGGCGTCATCTTCCGCTCATCCGACAGTTCGCCGCTGTTGCTGATGGCCTTCTCGTCGATGATGTTCAGCACCACCTCAGGGTTGACATTGCCGCAGGTGGGACAGGCACTGGTGGCCGCGTCGGCATAGCAGGCAGCCTCCTTGAAATAGGTAATGGCGTCAATGGGGTTGCCGTCGAACACGGGGTAGCCGCCACGGTCGAGCAGCCACAGACGGTCGAAGAGCTTATAGACGTCGCTCGACGGCTGGTGGATGTTGACGATGATGAGCTTGCCTTTCAGCGTCTGCTCCTTCAGCAGGTTGACCACCCGCTCGGTATCGGCCGACGACAGGCCCGACGTAGGCTCGTCAAGGAACAGTACTGCCGGTTCGCGTATCAGTTCCAGGGCGATGTTCAGGCGCTTGCGCTGTCCGCCGCTGATAAATTTGTTGATAGCCGACCCTACCTTCAGGTCGCGGGCGGCCTCCAGTCCCAGGTCCTTCAGCGTCTTCATGACGCGGCGGTCCAGATCTTCGTCGGCCATGCCCTCAAAGCACAGGCGGGCCGTGAACCACAGGTTCTGGTAGACCGTCAGCTCCTCTATCAGCAGGTCGTCTTGCGGTACGAAGCCTATGAGTGCCTTGGCTGCCGGCTCGCTGATGTCGTGCCCGTTGATGGTGATGGTACCCTCCTGCGGCCTCAGCGTGCCGTTGAGCAGCGACAGGAGGGTGGTCTTACCCGTGCCCGAGCCGCCCATGATGGCCAGCAGTTCGCCGCTATGCAGGTTGAAGCTCAGGTTATGCATGCCATTCTCGCTTCCCGGGAAGCGGAAGTTGATGTCGCGGCCACAGAAATCCACCCGCTGCATGCGGCTGACCACCTCGCCATTCCTACGCCGGTAGGCGTCGATGATGGTGGAGTAGTACGTAGGGCGCCCACCCTTGCCTTTGAGCACACTGCTGCGCATCCAGCGCTGATAGGTGCCCGACAGCACGGGCACATCGTTCAGCATGACGGTGTCGTTGCCGGTATAGGTAAAGAGCAGCTGCCTGGTTACGGGATGGAGCAGCGTCTTCAGCTGCCCGTCGGTATCTGGCAGACGGTGTATCATGACGTGACTGGTCTCACGGCCCTCCACATAGTCGCTGAACTCGGCAAACTCGGTAGCTGGTATGTGAAATTCGTCAGCCATGGCCCGGAACATGACTGCCGACCGTCCCTCGGCCCTGTAGCCACAGAACTCCATGAGTCGGAGCAGCAGCAGCGACTCTTCGCGCACGGAAATCTTACCGTGGAGGTTGGCGCAGATGGTCTTGACGGTCTGTTCCACATTCAGCTCGCCGGTCATCTCGTAGGCCCCGCGCAGGTCGCTGTACAGGTCAAGATAGGTGTCGATGTTACGTATGCCGAAATGGTGGCGCAGGTAGTTTGCCAACATGGTTTTAGCCCATGTCTCATCTACTTGCTCCTCCTTGCCAAACAAGGCGAACAAGCTAAGAAAACTAGATAAGATTATATCAGTCATTCTTTCTTAGCACACGTCATAACAGTTAATTGCCTGCAAATTTATGAAAAAAATCTGCGGGAATGCGCCTTGCTATGGTTAAAAAGAATTAAAGCGGAATGATTTCGGCTATTTACGGCCAAAGTCGGCGGGCACTTCACCCCATTTCTGGGTCTCCCACTTCAGAATTGGATTGCGGAAATCGTGGGTGCGCAGCCAGTTTTCGGCCCGCGCAATGATTTGATAGAGCGGCTCTGTCTGCGGCGTGCGTTCAAGCTTGGTCTTGCACTGCCGTTTCCTGACCCACAGCATGGCGTTGACGGAGTCGCTGTAGATGGTCTTCGTGTACAGACCGTGCTGCCAGCAGAGCGCCAGGGCATGGACAATGGCCAGGAACTCGCCAATGTTGTTGGTGCCGTGTACCGGGCCGTAGTGGAACACACGGGCGCCGGTCTGCAGGTCGATGGCCTGATACTCCATCGGTCCCGGATTGCCTGAACAGGCGGCATCCACGGCCCAGGCGTCTGCCGTCACCTCCATGGGTAGCGGCAGCACCGTGTCGTGTCTGTAGTCTGGCGGATTGAAGTTGTCCAAGTTGTCTCAGTTGTCGTTAGTTTACATGCGCTCAGGCACCTCGATGCCCAGCAGGCCCATGGCGGTCTTGATAATCTTGGCCACATTGCGGGCCAGCACCAGACGGACGGTCTTCTTCTGCTCGTCAGGCTCGTTCAGGATGGAGTAGTCGTGGTAGAACTGGTTGAAGATCTTCGTCAGCTCATACGTGTAGTTGGCAATGCCTGAGGGCGAATAGTCCTTGCCGGCCTGCTCCACGGCAGCGCCAAACTCGTTCATCTTCTGAATCAGCTCTATCTCCTTGTCGGAGAGTGTAGAGTGTAGAGTGTAGAGTGTAGAGTTTGCTACCGCCGTTCCACATTCTCCACTCTTGCGCAGGATACTGCGGATACGGGCGTAGGTGTACTGGATGAACGGGCCGGTATTGCCGTTGAAATCAATGCTTTCCTCGGGGTTAAAGAGCATGTTCTTACGGGCATCGACCTTCAGGATGAAGTACTTCAGCGCACCCATACCCACGATACGGGCAATCTCGCGACGCTCCTCCTCGGTCATATCGTCAAACTTACCCAGTTCCATCGATGTCTGGTAGGCATCCTCCACCATCAGCGCCATCAGGTCGTCGGCATCGACGACGGTGCCCTCGCGGCTCTTCATCTTGCCGTTGGGCAGCTCCACCATGCCGTAGCTGAAGTGGGTCAGCTCCCTACCCCACTTGAAGCCTAAGCGGTCGAGCAGTATCGAGAGCACCTGGAAGTGGTAGTTCTGCTCGTTGCCCACAACGTAGATCATCTTGTCTATCGGGTAGTCCTGGAACCGCATCTCGGCGGTGCCGATGTCCTGCGTCATGTAGACGCTGGTGCCGTCGGAGCGCAGCAGCAGTTTCTGGTCCAGGCCCTCGTCAGTCAGGTCAGCCCACACGCTGCCGTCGTCATGGCGCTCGAAGAGCCCCTTGCTGAGTCCCTCCTCCACCTTGGCCTTGCCCTTGAGGTAGGTCTGGCTCTCGTAGTAAATCTTGTCGAACGACACACCCATCTTCTTATAGGTCTCATCGAAGCCGGCGTAGACCCACGCGTTCATCTTCTCCCACAGGGCACGCACCTCAGGGTCGCCCTGCTCCCATTTCACCAGCATGGCGTGGGCCTCCTTGATGAGCGGCGCCTCCTGCTTAGCCTTCTCCTCGTCCATGCCCTCGGCCACCAGCTGCTTCACCTCCTCGCGGTAGTGCTTGTCAAAGCTGACGTAGTAGTCGCCGATGAGGTGGTCGCCCTTCTTGCCCGACGACTCCGGCGTCTCGCCATTGCCGTACTTCAGCCAGGCCAGCATCGACTTGCAGATGTGTATGCCGCGGTCGTTCACAATGTTGGTCTTCACCACGCGGTTGCCGTTGGCCTCCATAATCTGTGCCAGCGACCAGCCCAGCAGGTTGTTACGCACATGGCCCAGGTGCAGGGGCTTGTTGGTATTGGGGCTGCTGTATTCTATCATCACCAGGGGCGAGTTCTCGCCGGCCTGCTTCGTACCGAAGTGGGCATCCTCGTCGATAGCCTGCAGCAGACTGAGCCATGCTCCGTCGCCGATGCTCAGGTTGAGGAATCCCTTCACCACGTTGAAACCGCTGATGGCTTCACAGTGCTCCTGCAGATACTGGCCTATCTCCTGTGCCGTCTGCTCAGGACTTTTCCTGGCGGCCTTGACAAAGGGGAAAACCACCAGCGTCAGGTTTCCTTCAAACTCGCTGCGCGTCTTCTGCAGCTGCAACATCTTATCCGTCGGCTCCATGCCGTAGAGTGCCTTCACGGCCTCGCCGGCAGCCTTGCTTATCAGTGCTTCGATATTCATATTCTTCAATTTTTGGCTGCAAAGGTACGAAAAAACAATGTAACAAACGAGTTTTTTCCGAAGATTATCGCTGAATGACCGTAAAATAAACAGCCTGCCGGCGATTACTCGTCGGGCACGTAGATAATCTGTCCGTTGTCCAGCTGGTAGGCGGTGCCCAGCCGACGGCCCTGCATGCCGCCTTCCGTCGTCTGCCCACTGGCCTTGTAGGTGTTTATCTCCTTACCCTCCTTGGTGATAATCTCCATGTTCTCCTTGCCCGGGTTCTTCACAATGGTAAAGTCCTCTTGTCCGAAGACCTCGGTCATGTTCATGTGCATCACCATGGCCACCATCAGCGACACGGCAAAGACCATGGCCACGTCGAACAGATTGACCACCACGCTCAGGGGGTCGCCATCGTCCTCCTGCAGGATATTGCTGTTACGCCTCCGTCTCATGGCTCTGCTGATAAATACGTGAAACATAGTCCAGGCGGTTCACGTCCTTGGCATACCAACGCGACTTGAGCTGCTGGGTGAACAGTCCGACGGCTGAGATGACCAGACCGACGACGGTGGCCGAGAACACCACCTGCATGTTGTAGGCCATGCCCGAGATGTCGCCTGTAGACAGTCCTACGAGGGCTGGCGACATGGAAATCAGCGTGCCTATCAGTCCAAGCACGGGGCCCAGCTTGGTGAGCAGGCGCGAGAGGTTCACGTCCTTGGCAGCCTCCGTCTCATAGTGGCTGATGATGAAGTCGGCATACTCCTCGGTGGCGGGGTGGCTGAGCAGGTCAGTCAGGTACTTGGTAAACAGCGCATTAGGCTTTTCCGGCAGCAGACTGCGCAGGTGGCCGATACCCTCCGGCCGCAGTTCCTTGATGGTGTCGTCGAGCAGCTGGCTGTTCTTGCGGCGAATCATGAACTGGCTGTACGTGCCGCCAAGCATGATGAGGGCACGGACGAAGAAGAAGATGAGCAGGATGACGTCGGGAATGAGCAGCGAGTTGGCTATCCCAAACAGGGCTTTTGAAATGAGTTCCATTATTTACGATTTACGGATTTTCGATTTACGATTTACGGATTTTCGATTTACGATTT
>CAMYZO010000002.1 GCA_947303855.1 uncultured Prevotellaceae bacterium | reverse complement strand
AAACTCTGAGATTGCAAACTGCAAAATCAGGAGTCAAGGAACGCCAAAACAATAACTAGCACGCCAAAAACACGCCAATTTAGAGCATAAAAGAAATCCAAACTACTGATAATCAGCGGTTTGGATTTTCTTTCTGTCGGGATTACTGGACTCGAACCAGCGACCTCGCGCCCCCCAGACGTGTGCGCTACCAACTGCGCTAAATCCCGATCCTTTTTTGCTTAGCACTGACTTTTTTGTCGAATGCGGGTGCAAAATTACAAACTTTTCCCGACATTTGCAAATTTTATGGGAACTTTTTTTGTTTTTCTTGTAATTTAGCGTAACTTTGCCACCAAAATCCGAAGAAAACCATGCAATATACCATCAAAGGGCCCCGGCAACTGAACGCCAATATCTCGTTGCCCGCTTCCAAGAGTATCTCTAACCGTGCACTCATCATCTATGCCCTGAGCGGCGGCAGCATGCTGCCCCACAACCTCAGCGACTGCGACGACACCCGCGTCATCATCGATGCCATCCGCTACATGCCCGAGGTCATCGACGTCGGTCCGGCGGGCACGGCCATGCGCTTCATGACGGCCTATATGAGCGTCATGCGCGGCACCCATGTCCTGACAGGTACGGAGCGCATGAAGCACCGTCCCATCGGCGTGCTCGTCGATGCCCTGCGCAAGCTGGGGGCCGACATCGAGTATATCGGTGAGGAGGGCTACCCCCCGCTCCGCGTTACCGGGCGCACGCTGACCGGCGGCATGCTCGAGACGCCGAGCAACGTCAGTTCGCAGTTTATCTCGGCCCTGCTCATGATAGCCCCCGTGCTGAAAGAAGGTCTGGAACTGCGGCTGACGGGCGACATCCTCTCACGTCCCTATATCGACCTCACGCTCTGGATGATGCGCGAGTTCGGGGCCGACGCCGACTGGAGCGGCAGCGACACCATCACGGTGAAGCCCAAGCCCTACCGTGCCAGCGAATATTTCATTGAGAACGACTGGAGCGGTGCCAGCTACTGGTACGAGATGGTAGCCCTGTCCGCCGACCGCGATGCCACGGTACAGCTGAGCGGACTGATGGACGGCTCGAAGCAGGGCGACTCCGTGGTGAAGTACATCTTCAGTCTGCTGGGGGTGAAGACGGTCTTCGAGTCGCGCCAGGACGGCCGCCTGCAGTCGGTGACGCTCAAGAAGAGCGGCCGCTGCGTGCCCCGCCTGGAATATGACTTCAGCGGATCGCCTGACCTTGCACAGACGGTGGTTGTCACCTGCTGCATGCTGAAGATTCCCTTCCACTTCCAGGGCCTCTCCACCCTGAAAATCAAGGAGACCGACCGTATTGAGGCCCTCATAACGGAACTGCACAAGCTGGGCTTTGTACTGACAGAACACAACGGCAGCGAACTGATTTGGGACGGCACCCGCTGCGAGCCCCTGCCCGCTGCCGTCATCGACACCTACGACGACCACCGCATAGCCCTCGCCTTTGCGCCCGTCAGCCTGTGCCACCCACTCACCATCAACCATCCCCATGTGGTCACCAAGTCTTATCCCCACTACTGGGACGACCTGTCGAAGGCGGGATTTCTCGTTGAAGAAACAAAATAAAACATGAGTTTCGTCGTTGTTTGTATAGTAGCTCTCGCCATATTGGGCATCGTCGCCGCCATCGCCTCATTCCTGCAGGGTGGCGACGAGCAGGTCAGCGTAGGCCACGACTGCAGCACCTGCACGTCGGCCGACGACGGCTCGTGCCAGCTGCACTGCCTGATGGAAGAGAAAAAGAAACGGACATGCGAAGACTCGCGTACCTTATAATATCTATCACCGCCACCGTGGTGCTCACAGCGGGCTGCTCTACGAAGAACAACACTTCGAAGAGCCGCTTCTGGCATTCCTTCACCGCCCGCTACAACACCTACTACAACGGCTCACAGGCCTTCATCGACGGCAGCTTAGAGAAGGAGAAGGGCAACAAGGACAACTACACCGAGCTGCTGCCCCTCTACACCGTCGGCAACAAGCAGAGCCGCACGCTGGGAGGCGGACAGTTTGACCGCGCCATCGAGAAGATGGAGAAAGCCATCAAGCAGCACAGCATCAAGGCCCGTCCGGAATGGAAGAAGTCGCGCCGCAAGACGGCCAGAGACCGCGAGTGGCTCACCCGCAAGGAGTACAACCCCTTCATCTGGAAAGCCTGGCTGCTCATGGGCAAGTCACAGTTCCAGAAGGGCGAGTTCGACGAGGCCGCCGCCACCTTCTCGTATATGAGCCGCCTCTACCAGACCCAGGCCCTGCAGAACAGCATCGCCCGCGCCTGGCTGGCCAAGAGCTACACCGAGCTGGGCTGGATATACGATGCCGAGGACGTCATCCGCGGCATGTCACGCGACAGCATGCACTACCGCTCCGTACGCGACTGGGACTACACCTACGCCGACTACTACCTGCGCAGCGGCGAGCTGGAGCAGGCCGTCCCCTACCTGCGCAAGGCCATCAGGCATGAGCGGCGCAAGGCGCAGAAGGCCCGCATGTGGTTTATCATGGGACAGGTGCAGAGCCAGCTGGGGCACCGCGAGGAGGCCTACAGCGCCTACCGCCACACCATCCGCCAGAACCCGCCCTACGAGCTGGAGTTCAACGCCCGCATCGCCCAGACCGAGGTCATGGCGGCAGGCAACGCCCGCAGCATGATCAGCCGCCTGCGCCGCATGGCCCGCAATGACAACAACAAGGACTACCTCGACCAGGTGTACTACGCCATGGGCAACATCTACCTCCTTGAGCGCGACACGATGAGTGCCATCGGTGCCTACGAGACGGGCAACGCGAAAGCCACCCGCAGCGGCATTGAGAAGGGCGTGCTCCTGCTGCGCCTCGGCGGTCTCTACTGGGACAAGGAGCGCTATGCCGACGCCCAGCGCTGCTACGGCGAGGCCATCGGTCTGCTCGACAAGGACCGCCCCGACTACGAGGAGCTGTCGAACCGCTCGAAGATGCTCGACGAGCTGGTGCCCCATACCGAGGCCATCCATCTGCAGGACTCCCTGCAGGCACTGGCCCGGATGCCTGAGAAAGAGCGGCTGGAGGCCATCGACCGCGTCATCGAGGCCCTGAAGAAGAAAGAGAAGGAGGAGGCCGACAAGGCCCGCGAGGCCGAGGTGGAGAAGACGCT
Organism: uncultured Prevotellaceae bacterium; assembly: GCA_947303855.1. Lineage (GTDB taxonomy): Bacteria > Bacteroidota > Bacteroidia > Bacteroidales > Bacteroidaceae > Prevotella. The sequence continues at coordinate 76,774 of CAMYZO010000002.1, read as the reverse complement.
GGCACAGCGCAGCGCCACCGGCGGCGGGCGCACCAACACCCCTACCCCCACTGCCATGCAGCAGCGGCAGGGCAACGGCCAGTGGTACTTCTACAACCCCACGGCCGTCAGCCAGGGTAAGCAGTCCTTCCAGCAGCAGTGGGGGCGTCGCGACAATGCCGACAACTGGCGCCGTGCCAACCAGACGGTGGTGAGCCTGCTGCCCCCCACCCCCGCCGACGGTGCCGACAATGCCGCCGACAGCCTGGCCCTGGCCAAGGAGCCGACGGCAGCAGGCAGCGACAGCCTCGCCGCCACTAAGGATGCCGCCGCCGACAGCCTGCAGAACGACCCCCACAACCGCGAGTACTACCTGGCACAGATACCCTTCACCGACGAGCAGGTGGCCGCCTCCGACGACATCATCAAGGACGCGCTGCTGCATGCCGGCATCATCTTCAAGGACAAGCTCGCCAACCTGAAGCTCAGCGAGCGCCACCTGCTGCGCCTCACCGGCAAGTTCCCCGACTTCCCGCAGAACGACGAGGCCTGGTACCACCTCTTCCTGCTCTACTCGCTGCAAGGGCGCACCGACCTGGCCGACAACTGCCTGAGCCACCTCAAGGCCGACTACCCCGAAAGCCAGTGGACCATCCTGCTGTCCGACCCCCACTTTGCCGAGAACGCCCGCTTCGGCGTACATATCGAGGACTCCCTCTATGCCGCCACATACGACGCCTTCAAGGCCGACCGCTACCAGGAGGCACAGAGCAACGCCCTGCTGGCCGCCGACCGCTTCCCCTTAGGGGCTAACCAGCCCAAGTTCCTGTTCATCAGCGGCCTCAGCTATCTGAACGAGGGCGACGGCACCCGCTGCGTGGAACTGCTCCGCCAGGTCGTGGAGAAATATCCGCAGAGCGAGGTCAGCGAGATGGCCGGCATGATTGTCAAGGGCGTCCAGGAGGGACGGCGCCTCCATGGCGGCAAGTTCGACCTGGGCGACGTGTGGTCGCGCCGCGACGTGACGCTCACCAGCAGCGACTCCACCGCCACCGACACCCTGTCGGCCGACCCGCATCTGCCCTTCCTCTTCGTCCTGGCCTACCTGCCCGACTCCCTCGACGAGCGCAACCCCGAGAAAGCCGAGAACCAGCTGCTCTTCGAGCTGGCCCGCTATAACTTCACCAACTTCCTCGTGCGCAACTTCGACCTGCAGATAGAGCAGGACGGCGACCTCCACCGCATGCTCGTCAGCGGCTTCCTCAGCTACGACGAGGCCCTGCAGTACGCCCGTCGCCTCTACGACGAGGGGCCCGCCATCATCCGGCACTGCCGCACCCTGCTCATCAGCCAGCCAAACCTGGTCCTCCTGGGCAGCCAGTACAGCTACGATGACTACGCCGACTTCTACAACCGCACCTTCCTGCCCCTGAACATCAGCAGCGAGCAGCTGCTCACCATCCCCGAGAGCGTCACCCCGCCCGACATCGAGGACGGCCCCGCCAAGGGCAAGGAGGAAGAGGCTGAGGATAGGGAGCCGACACCCCAGACCGGCGACCTCGACTTCGGCGAGGACTTCTGGTAAATCGAAAATAACTAAATCGAAAATAACAAGATGACAAACGGACTATTGCTTTGGGTGGACGACGAGATAGAGCAGCTGAAAGCCCACCTGCTGTTTCTCGAAAAGAAAGGCTACGAGGTAGTCACCGTATCCAACGGCACCGACGCCATCGACCAGTGCCGCGAACGCTCCTTCGACCTGGTGCTGCTCGACGAGCAGATGCCCGGCCTCAGCGGGCTTGAGACCCTGCAGCGCATCAAGGAGCTGCAGCCCGCCCTGCCCGTGGTCATGGTGACCAAGAGCGAGGAGGAGAACATCATGGAACAGGCCATCGGCCAGAAGATTGCCGACTACCTCATCAAGCCCGTCAACCCCAACCAGATACTGCTGACGCTGAAGAAGAACATCCACCGCCGCGAGATAGAGATCGAGGTGACACAGAGCCAGTACCAGCAGAGCTTCCAGCAGATAGCCATGCAGATCATGGACTGCCGCAGCTGGCACGACTGGACCGACGTCTACAAGCGCCTCGTCCACTGGGAACTGCAGCTCTCGGCCACCGACAGCAGCATGACCGAGATGCTACAGATGCAGAAAGAGGAGGCCAACCTGGGCTTCGCCAAGTTCGTCAAGAAGAACTACATGGAATGGTTAGAGGTGAGAGGTAAGAGGTTAGAGGTAAGAGAAATGTCTAAGCCTTCCTTATCGGCAAAAAGTAATCTCTCACCTCTAACCTCTCACCCCTCACCTCTTTTATCGCCCGACGTGTTCAAGGAGAAGGTGTTCCCCCTGCTCAACGACGGCCACAAGGTGATGCTCGTCGTCATGGACAACTTCCGCTACGACCAGTGGCGCATGCTGGCACAGGAGATCGGCGACCTCTTCGACATCGACGAAGACCTCTACTGCTCCATCCTGCCCACCGCCACGCAGTACGCCCGCAATGCCATCTTCTCAGGCCTCATGCCCGACCAGATAGCCCGCATGTTCCCCGACCTGTGGGTCGACGAGGACGAGGAGGAGGGCAAGAACCTCAACGAGGCGCCCCTCATCCAGACGCAGATAGAGCGCTACCGCCGCCGCGACACCTTCTCCTACCACAAGATCAACACCTCGCAGGAGGCCGACAAGCTGATGCAGCAGTTCCGCCAGCTGCAGAAGAACGACCTCAACGTCGTCGTCTTCAACTTCATCGACATGCTGAGCCATGCCCGTACCGAGAGCCGCATGGTGCGCGAGCTGGCCAACAGCGAGTCGGCCTACCGCAGCATCACCCTGTCGTGGATGCGCCACTCCGTCATCGCCGACTTCTTCCGCCAGCTGGCACAGACCGACTACCGCATCATCGTCACCACCGACCACGGCTCCATACGCTGCACACAGCCCGTGAAGATCATCGGCGACCGCAACACCAACACCAACCTGCGCTACAAGCTGGGCAAGAACCTCAGCTACCAGGACAAGGACCTCTTCGTCATCCGCGAGCCGCAGAAGGCACAGCTGCCCTCCCCCAACCTCTCCACCAGCTACGTCTTTGCCACCGGCGACTCCTTCTTTGCCTATCCCAACAACTACAACTACTACGTCTCCTACTACCGCGACACCTTCCAGCACGGCGGCATCTCGCTTGAGGAGATGATGATTCCCATCGTCACCATGACGGGAAAGAAACGGTAGACGGTCATCCCCTTAGAAAGGGGCATGCTCACAACAATACCCCTCCCCTTAGAAAGGGGAGGTTGGGAGGGGTTGATACACCGCCGCGAGTTATCTTCTGTAACTTTGTAACTTGCGTCCTTCGCGTCTTTGCGTACATAAAAAAATCGACAAAGTTTGCACATTCCGAAACTTTTCATTACTTTTGCAAACAGAAACCTGAAATGAGAATTGGATATTCAATGGTTAAACCCAAGCAATCACAAATAAAGAAGGCTGCACACGATTTTGTAACCGAATGGAAAAACAGAGGCGAGGAAGATAAGGACTATGTAGAGTTCTGGGAAGACTTGCTTGAGGATGTTTTTGGCGTTCCCAAAGCGCGGAAGGAAATTGAACCACAATCCAAAGTGAAGTTTGAAGGCACTACAAAACGCATTGACATTCGTATAAAGACTGCAAAGATTGTCATAGAGCAGAAGAGCAATGACGTTAATCTCGACCTGAAACAGAAGCAGAGTGGTAAAGACGCAAACGGCAATCCATTGGAATTAACCCCAATGGAACAAGCCATCCGCTATTATAATAATTTGGATAAGCCTGACCAAGGCCGATATGTGGTTGTCAGCAATTTCAGGGAGTTCCGCATTTGGGACAGTTATTACAAAAATTCACCCGTCAAGACAATTGCTCTTGAAGAATTACCTTCGCGCTGGCGTGAATTGAAATTTTTGGTTGAGTCATACAAACCTGAAGGCTATGTAGATGAAAAGCGCGAAGAGCGTATTTCCAGTACTGCCAGCGACTATATCAGAAACTTGTATGACACTATTTATGCAAGTAAGAAGGAATGGACGAGGCCGGAATTACAATCCTTGAATATGTTCTGTGTCCGTGTTGTGTTCTGCCTATTCGCTGAGGATGCTGGAATTTTCGACGATGGTCAGTTCAGTACATTTCTTGACAAATTCACTGCTAAAGATCTCAGCAGGAAGTTCGATGCATTGTTCTTCTGGCTTGACATGACCGAATCCCGCAGGCGTGAATACTACAAGTTAGCAGATGTTGAAGTCCAACGATTCCCATACGTAGATGGTGGTTTGTTTAATAATGCAGACCTCTATGAAACACCTGCCCTGAACAAAGCAGCTTACGAGATTCTGAAAAGTGCATGGAACCTGACGTTAAAAGATACGGACGAAACGTTTGACTGGAGTGAGATTTCGCCAACAAATTTCGGCTGTATTTTCGAGAGTACTGTAGATAGCGATGTGCGCGAATCGGGTGGCATGCACTATACTACGCCCTCTAATATCCATCGGGTAATAGACCCACTCTTCCTTGACACTCTAAGGACAGAATTGGAGCGAATAGTGAATCTCCCGATTGGGACAGCAATCGAGAAAAGCCATAAGTATCGTGAGTTGGAAAACTATCGTGACCGATTGGCAGATATGCGTTTCTTGGACCCTGCCTGCGGTAGCGGCAATTTTTTGACAGAATGCTACAAATCCCTGCATGAGCTGGAATTGAAAGCCATTGAGAGTGAACTTGAATTCCAACACGATGCTATTTTACCCAATACAGATCCCTGCAGGGTTCGTATGGGCCAGTTTTATGGTATCGAGATTGACCATTTCGCAGCCAGTGTAGCCCGAGCCTCGTTGTGGATTGCCGGTTGTCAGCTGATACAGCAGACGGCCAAGGTGCTGCATTGTGCCATTGAGCCGTTGCCACTAGATAAGAATAACTATGTGGTGCATGGGGATGCTCTCGAAGTTGACTGGGAGACGGTATTGAAGCCTAACAAGAATCATCCGACTTATATTATCGGCAATCCACCATTCAAAGGTGCAAGAGGTGGTAATGACACTAAAGAAGAGAAAGAACGGAAGAAGGCAATAATGCAATCCGTTATGAACGAGGTCAACGCCAAGGGCAAGCCCGTATGGGCCAACGTTGGTGATATGGATTTTGTGTGTGCATGGTACGCCAAATCTGCCCGATATATGCAATGCCGTCCTTTTGTAAAGGCTGCATTTGTATCCACCAATAGTATCGTGCAAGGTGAACAGGCTGTAATTCTATGGAAACCGCTGATGGAGCACTATAAATTGAGAATCTCATTTGCTTGGCGTACCTTCAAGTGGTTTAACGAGGCAAAGAAAGTTGCCCAGGTTCATTGTGTGATAGTAGGATACTATTGTGGCAAAAAGAAAGATGAATCCTGCCATATTTTCGAGGAAGGGAAGGCAGATGTCACTTGCGACCATATTAATAATTATCTCCTTGCAGCACCGACATATTTCATAAATCCAAATTTAAAGAAACCACTTTGTGAAGAAGCAAAAGAAATAGGAATCGGCAATAAACCTATTGACGGAGGTTTTTATTTGTTCACAAAAGAGGAAAAAGACAAGTTTGTGAAAGATGAGCCCCATAGTGCTAATTATTTCCGTTTATGGTATGGCTCACAGGAATTCACCAGTGGCACACCTCGCTATTGTTTATGGCTGGGAGATTGTGAACCTGACGAATTAAGCAAAATGCCTAATTGCATGAAAAGGATAGAAGCGGTTCGTCAGTATAGATTAAAGAGTGATAGCGCTCAAACAAGAGAATTAGCAGATAAGCCCACTCGTTTCCATGTTGAAAATATGCCGGAAAGCAGCTACCTTGTTATGCCTGAAGTATCAACTCAACGTCGAAAATACATTCCTTTCGGCTATATGACTCCAGACATACTTTGTAGTAATAAGGTACGTTTGATGCCTGATGCCACTCCTTATCATTTTGGTATATTGGAGTCAAGGGTACACATGGCATGGATGCGTGTAGTATGTGGTCGCATGAAGAGTGACTACAGCTATTCAATAGAGATTGTTTACAACAATTTCCCTTGGCCGCAGAACATATCAGAAGAACAGAGGAGTAAGATCTCGGCAACGTCTCAAGCCATTCTCGATGCCCGCAATAATCATCCAACCAGCACTCTGAAACAACTCTACGACCCAAGTCTGATGCCGTCAGACTTGGTGGATGCTCATCGAAGAAATGACCGTGCTGTCATTGAAGCATACGCGTATCTGGGCATTACCCCTGATATGTCTGATGAAGAGATGGCGTTGGTTTTACTTCGTGAGAGTGTCCGGCTTGCGAAACCCAAGCCCCCAAAACGTAAGAAAGCGAAGAGCCATAAGGGCGCAGCCGGATTTTTCCGTGGCACTCTGCTGTCATGACACACGGCAGCAGAGCATCACATAGAGGCAGCCAGTCATGCATAATACTAATTATGCGCATGCGTATACAGGAAAAAAGTATTTAAAGGGTGACAGGGTGACAGAATGCCGATGTACAGGGCATTTGCACCCTTTTCGGAGGGTGTCAGGGGTGACAGAAGGGTGACAGGATGTACTACCCTAGAAAGGCAGCCTCACGGGATTGGCGTTCCTCATGTTGCAGTTCCAAAGAGTGCTTTTTTTTCCGTGAATTCTCGAGAGAATTCACCCGCCAAGTGCCGCCTCGCACATCTGTGACGGCTTCTAACGCTCAAATTCTCTCGAGAATTCAGCAGCGCGGAGGCTCGTGTTATGGCGTTGCCGTCCTTCCGTTCGCATGATCCCACTCCTTGTTTTTGATTACTTACCCCACCTGTCACCCTTCTGTCACCCCTGGCACCCTCTAAAAAGGGTGCAAGCCCTTTGTGGCAGGCGGTTTTGTCACCCTGTCACCCTTTTTCACGAAAAATCCTATCACCGCGTTTCTGATTCTCCGAGTGCCAACTACGTAAGTACTCTTAGAAGTACACTCGAAGATTTCGCGAAAGGCCGAAGCTACCTGCACACACTCCATAATCTTGAGGCGTGGGCACAGGAGTTAGGAGGTAGGAGTTACAAGTTACAAGTTACAAATTACAAAAATGTTTTGTACTGCCCTTGTTTTTTTGTACCTTTGCACCGTCAAACACAAAGGATTGCAGAAACATGGAAATCTACATCAAGGATATCAGTCAGATAGACGAGGCCGCCCGGCTGTTCGTCAGCGAGATTGGCAACCGCCGCGTCTTTGCCTTCTACGGCAGCATGGGTGCGGGCAAGACCACGTTCATCAAGGCTATTTGCCAGGCACTGGGGGTGGAGGATGTCATCACGTCGCCGACGTTTGCTATTGTGAATGAATACAGCCTCCCCCCGGAGGGGGCTTTGTACCACTTCGACTTCTACCGTATCAAGCGGATAGAGGAGGTCTATGACATGGGCTATGAGGACTACTTCTACAGCGGCTCACTCTGCTTCATCGAATGGCCGGAACTGATAGAAGAACTCCTGCCCGGTGATGCCGTCAAAGTGTACATCACCGAGCAGGAGGATGGTAGCCGGACAGTCAGGTCAGCAGAATGACCTGACTCTCTGGGCAGCTATCAGAACTTGCAGCGCAGACCGAGCAGGGCGAAGCCCTGTTCGCCAGCACCGAATTCGGCGAAAGCGCGGACGTTCTTGCTGCCGGCCTCAAGACCAAGCAGTGAAGCCTGGAAGTTGATGTATAATGTATTATCGCTGGACGTGCTGCCATCACTCATTTTCTTCTGTTTATCAATCATCAACATACCGCCCACGGCAGCCTTTGAATAGAGGCCGAAATAATTTTTGTCCACCCAATAGTACTTAATGGCCGGCATCACCGTGATATAGTTACGTGTACGCTCGTAAGCCTTCTGGCCATCACTCTTGCTCACCAAGTCCTCGCCGTAACTGGCAAAAGCGACAATGCCGCCAACTGCCAGGCGCGGATTGCCGAGATGGCGGAAATACTCTATGCCGAGGGTACCAAAATCCTTGCGGTTGGCCCATTCGTAGCCAAACATCGAATCAAAGATACCGAAAGCGCCACTGCCGATACCGTCGCCAATCGTTGAAAGACCCACGCCATAGGTGATGCCTATCTCGTTCTTCAGGTCATCACTCTGTGCATTCACACTGACTGCAGCCATCATGGCGGCTGCCACCATTACTAAGAACTTCTTCATCTTAAAAAATTGTGAGTTATCTTACTTTTTTCTTTTCGGGTGCAAAGGTAAGCATTTTTTTTAATATGCTTTCATCTGACAGACATTTTTTGCATTAAAACGGTTACGTGGGGCGGGTGCATTGCTTCATGTAATCCATGGGACGTATGCCGAACTGCTTCTGGAAGCATTTGGAGAAGTAGGAGGGATTGGAGAAGCCCACCATGTAGCCAATCTCGCTGACGGTATATTTATTGGTCTGCAGCAGTTGGGCGGCACGCTTCAGGCGGATAATCTGGATCATCTCGTTGGGCGTGACGTCGGCCATCATCTTGATTTTTGCGAACAGTCCGCTGCGGCTGATGCCCATCTGCTCGGCCAGGAACACGACGGAGAGGTCGGAATTGGACGTGTTCTCCTCGATGATCTTCGTCATACGCGCCATGAACTCATTGTCAGTCTGGTTGCTGGCAATGTCGGTAGCGGGAATAGACGGCTCGGTTGAAAACTTCTCGACAAGCCGCTGCCGCATGGCGAGAATATTACGGATGACGGCCTCGACATAGTCGACGGAGAAGGGCTTTTCGATGTAGGCATCGGCGCCGACATCCATGCCCTCGACCTTGGAGTTGTCGTCGGTCTTGGCGGTGAGCATCAAGAAGGGTATATGGCTGGTCATAGGACTAAGACGCACCTGACGGCAGAACTCGGCACCATCCATTCGGGGCATCATCCAGTCGCTGATGATGAGGCTCACCGGGTGCTTCGTCAGTTGGCGAAGAGCCTCGATGCCGTCGCCGGCAGTGATGACACGGTAGTGCTGACAGAGGAAAGAGGAGAGGAACGCTACCATGTCTTCGCTGTCGTCGACAACGAGTACCAGCGGTAGTTTTGCCGCCGCCCCCTCATGCACCACTTCCTTGGGCCGCTGCACCGTATCGTCCTCACGCATCTCGGTTTCAGCGAGAGGCGGTGTGTCGGCAAGGGGCTGCTTCATAGGCAGCGTCACCACAAAGGTTGAGCCCTGCCCTAATTCAGATGTCACTGTGATGGTGCCATGATGCTGGTCTACGATGTTACGGACGATATTAAGGCCTATGCCCGTTCCCGGTTTATTGTCCTGAGCCTGAAAGAACGGTTCAAAGATACGCTTCTGGTCTTCCGGGCGTATGCCCACGCCATTGTCGGCCACCACGATTCTGAAATGCTCCTCGTCAAGCTCTGTCTGGCAGGTCAGTCGCACCTCGTCCTTGGTGTACTTATTGGCATTGGTGAGGAGGTTGCTGATAACCTTGGTGATGGCTTCACGATCGACGATGGCAGTCAGCTGACGGTCATCACACTCTATGATGAAACGCTTTCCGCCCTGGCTGAAGGTCGGTTCAAAGCGTACGCCCACAGACCGCACAATATCGTTAATATCGTGCGGGGCAAAGTGCATGACGAGACGCTGCTGCTCTACCTTGCGGAAGTCAAGCAACTGGTTGACAAGTTCCAGCAGCCGGTGAGCATTACGGTCTATGATACGCAAATCGTCTGAAGGCTGTCCTTCCTTCATCAGTTTGCCCAGCGGCCCTATAATCAGCGACACAGGTGTGCGTATCTCGTGAGCAATCATAGTAAAGAAGTTGAGTCGGGCCTCGCGCACCTCCTTTTCCTTCTCCTCGCTCAACAGGTCTATCTCTCGTTGATGCTTCCTTTCTGCGCGTCTTAGGCGTGCGTGTACATAGTACCAGATGCCGGCACACGCCAGCAAGACATAAAACAGCCGGGCATACCAACTCCACCAGAAGGGGGGATGGACGACGACCCGCAGGCGAGCCTCGTCTGTTGACCACAGGCCATCGTTATTGGTTGCTTTGACGCGCAGGGTGTAGGTGCCTGCAGGCAGGTTGGTATAGGTAGCCTTGGACAGATTGCCTATATAGTTCCAGTCACGGTCAAAGCCCTCAAGCATGTAGGCATACTGATTCTTCTTAGGCGAGCAATAACTAAGTGAGGCAAATGAGAAACCCACCATCTGCGCCTCATCATAATCAAGTTCCAGCTCTGTGGCCTGTGACAGGTCACAGGACAGACCGTTGCTGTCTGTGAGCTGCTTGTTCCTGATTTCTATGGAGGTGACGTAGACGCGTGGCATGACACTATTTGCCCTGATACGATAGGGGAAGAAGGTACTGAACCCACTCGTGGTTCCGACGAAAATGCGTCCGTCAGTATTCTTCAGTATGGCGTTAGCCATAGCCTGCTCACCTGAGAGTCCGTCCTGTCGGGTAAACTGCTGCACGCTCTCATCCGGCACATATTTGACGATGCCACGGTCGGTAGCTATCCACAGCGCACCGTAGTCCTCTATGATGCTTAATATATTCTGGCTGGTAATATCCAGATGCACACGTACGAAGCGGTCGTGTTCTTTGTCATAATAGCACAGGCCGCCCAGCGTGCCCACCCACAGTCTGTCACCTTTGTCGGTGAGAGCACAGTTAATCTCATTGTTTGGAATGGAGGTTGAGTCTTTCTCGCTGTTCCGGTATTGCCTTGACTTGCCTGTCTTGGTGTCGTAATACCAAAGTCCGTCGCCCTGGGTGGACAGCCAGAGATTTCCCTGTTTATCCTCATCAATGTCAATAGTGAGGACATCTGTCTGGCAGATCCTTAAAAAACAATCCTGCTCAGGGTTGTATCGGTGCAGCCCATTCATGGTAGCCACCCACAGGCGCTTCTGGGAGTCCTCGCAGATGGCATAGCAGTTAGGACTGTCAAGACTGTTAGCGTCACTGCCTTGCGTGTAATGCCTGAGTTGTCCATTGCTGAGGTTCATGGCATAAACGCCTCCTGAGTAGGTTCCTATCCACAGCCAGTTGCGACTGTCAATGCATAGTGCATGGACATTACACTCTGACAACAGCTCACGGTTGGGATAGTCCAGGAAACGGTTCTCTGCAGGCGAGAAGCACATCAGTCCACCGTCATCACTGGCTACCCACACCAGTCCCCGACGGTCCTCGCAGAACCGGGAAATGACGTTACCCGTCATATTGCGGTCATCACCATTGGCACAGAAAGCCTCAAAACGCTTGCTGACGGGCGACACGTAAGCCACACCGCTATAGAACGTGCCTATCCACAGCCCGCCCTCGGTGTCTGACGTGATAGCATAGACGAAACGATTGCTCATATTACCGGCTCGTGCATCATCGTTGTCGAGAAGAGAGTGCCACTGGCCCGTCTTCGTGTTATAACAGATGATGCCATCGTCACAACCGATACAGATTTCATCGCCAGGAGACGCCGCCTCTGACAGGACACCTCTATGGTGTCTTTCAAAGATAGCGTGGATATGCTGTCCCACATGGTCTGTCAACGGGTTAATCACCTGTTCAAGTCTCCCGTCGCTGTGCATCAGCAGTAGGCCGTTATTCCAACTGCCCAGCCATAGGCGGTCATCCCTGGTCTGCAACATGCAGAATGAATGGTAGCTACCGTCAAACTTCAAATCTGCTACCTCAAAACGATTGTGCAGGCGATTCAGACGCTGTACCGGATAGCGTCCCCGACTGGTAACAGTCCATATCTGGTTGCTATTATCGGCCATCACCTGTGCCACGTTACCTCCTGTATCCTTGAAATCATAGTGGCGAACCTTTAACTTTTCCGTCTGCCCGACATCGCCACTGACACACCACACACCCTGTCCCATGGTGGCTATCCACAGGTTGCCATCCTTGTCTGTCGACAGACTGGTGACAGGCGTGCTGACAGCCATTGGCAGTTTAATCAAATCATGGCGCCCGTTAAACAAGATGCAGAACACCCCTTTGGTAGTACCGGCAAAGACGCCTTTTTCTGTCACCGTCAGTGCTGAGATATATTGGTTCATGCCCAACTCTGCGATGCGGTACGGTGTGACGACGGTCCCGTCAAAACGGCAAAGGCCATTGTCTGTACCAAACCAGACAAAACCATACTTATCCTGTGCGATATTCCTGACCGTATTTGACAGCAATCCGTCATCCATCGTTATGCTACGATAGAGCAGGTCGTCGGCAGCCTTCAGTTGTATGAAAACCGTCAGTATCAGAAAGGTTGCTATTATAGTTCTCTTCATGCAGTTTCCTGGTTCTTGAGTCTATTTGAGTCCCATGGCATCGAGAAAAGCCTGCTGCTCTCTGGTTGGGTTTGCCACACGGACAATGCGCCACTCAGATTTGTCCACACACAGTCCGGCAGGTTCCAGTAATCGGTTATAGTCAATGTCACAAGCTGTGTCCACCAGCCGACGCATCTCAGGCAGAGGCTGACCGGCAATCTCACTTACCGTCTGCCAAAACTCTTCCTCAGTGAAGCCACGGTTCCGTTCACGGTAATAGCGGTTGTAGAGCAGACGCATCACATCGTCGAGCGAGTGCTGCTGACGGGTTGTCTGACGGATGGCTACATCAAGGAGCAGCCCGATGACCGGCCCCTTGAAGTAGTAGTTCACACGCACGTCGCGCTCGTTACCATCCCCGTTCATAAAGTTGAGCCAGATGTCGTAACTGCTCTGCCGCAGGCTCATGTGTCGCTGGCCTTCGTAGGGGGCATAGAGGCTGAAATAGGTTGACAACAATTGCAAAGCCTCGTCGGTTGTGGTGATGCCGGCACTATGCAGCAAGCGGAACTCGTAATAACACGTCAACCCCTCGCTCACCCATAGCATGGGAGTTACGGCTTCGCGGTCGTAGTCAAGCGGCCACAGTTCTGCAGGACGTATGCACTTCACATTATACAGGTGAAAATACTCATGTGCCACAAAAGCCAGGAACTTGACTTGATCACGGCGTGAGCCAAAACGATAGGTGCCGTCAGTATAGCAGGCCTGTGAGTTGAGATGCTCAAGTCCTCCCTCCCCCCTGCCCATGTGTATGAGGCAATAGTTGTCGTAGGGCACATGGCCCATCAGCCGGGTAGCAGCACTGACAATGCGGCAGAAGTCGCCCTGCAATCCAAGTTCCTCTATGCCATCTGGAGATTCCACGGCAAACACATAGTCATGGCCCTCATGTGCAAAGCGTGTGCTATAATAGTTGCCAAGCAAGAACGGCGAGTCATAAAGCGTGTCAAAATCGGGTGCCGTGAACGTATATCTGTCAGTGGCAGAAGGCTTCAGTCCCGTTGCTATATGCTGCCAGTGCGAGGGCATGCGGAAGCTGACAGTGACAGTGTGTCCGATGTCGCCATCGACATGCATAAACACACCCGTCGGAGCCACGAAGGCAATACCGGCCTCCACGCGGCTTGAAGCCACATTGCGATCATTGGCATAGACACGATATCTTACCGTCAGGCGCTGGTCGTCGGGCACGCTGATACGCCATCGGTTCATGCCGTCCTTACGCCAAGCAACAGACATTCCCTTGCTGTCGGTAACCGAAAAGTCACACAAGTGCTTGGCAAAGTCAAGTATCTGGTAGTATCCCGGTGCCCATCGTGGCATGTTAAGGGTGAGTTCACGGCTGTTGGAACCCCTCTGAACATAGTTGAGTTCGACATGCAGGTAGTGGCCTGTCGTATCAAAGGCTACCGTGTAGTGCAGGTCGTAGCTGCCTTTTGCCCACGACGTGACAGTCAGGGCGAAACAGATAACGGCGGTTGAAAGAAACCTGGGGAACATGGTACTCATGACAGAAGTCTATTTAGCAGTGACCCGGAAAGAGTAAGGGAACGACCCATCCTCATGATAAGTGTCGGGTGCCCCCATGACGACAAGGTATAGATGTGCCAACCGCTTGTTCTTCGGGCACCTGAAGGTGTTGGCCCCAATGGGCGAATAGATGCTCTCGCCATCAGTAGTGACTCCGACGAAGCCATAGAGAACCCCCTTTCCCTTCAGCTGAAGTTTGAAAGCCGAGGCCTGGAGATTCACGCGCTCGTCCAGCTTGATGGCGTTGAACCCGTAAGATTCAGGCATGTCCTTAGGCTTGAGCCAACCTTTGCCTGCCGGCTCCAGCGGTGAGTCAAAGGTGCAGGCGTATGGCCGTGTTTGCTGACGGGCATGCTTAAAGTCGAAGTTCACCAAGTGTTGGTAGCCACGGAACAGCTCTTCACAGAATTGGTGTTGGCTGAGACCATACATGCGCTGATAAGTTGTGACGGGGGTCTCGCCAATACGTCCTTGCCTAAACAGTTCGGCAATGCTTTTACGTCCGTGGAGGTCGCTCCACCACTGGATGACATACGGCGAGTGGTAGATATTCTCCATGGCGAGATAAGCCTTGTGCGTCAGCGTCTTGAAAGCCTCGAAATGGTAGTTCTCGTCGCGCAGCCACCAGGGATTGACCTGCCACAGCATCCACTGTGAGGTCATCTCGAAGAATCCCGTGCCGCCCCAGCACTGTCCTATGCTGTCGGCCATGATCTGCGCCTGGAACGAGTGTCCCAGTTCGTGGGCCATGCAGTTCATGGTCTTGTCCTGAATGCGGTTGGGAGCCACCCACAGACCGCCTATCATGTTGTCGTAGGTGCCACCGTATGCAGTGCCGTCGAGGGAGTACATGACTATGACCATCATCTTATAACGCTCCGCCTTGGAAGCCGGTCCATTGCCCCAGCCCAGGCTGTCGCGGAAGAAGGTATAGAACGACTGTACGCGCTCCATCAGCACACTGAGGTTCAGAGCCATCGGCTTACCCTCCAACTGTGGCGGGTTCTGTAGGTCGTTGCCAAATCCTCGCTCCCACATAAAGATGAGGTCACGTGTCTCTGCGGAGCGTTTCCAACACCATTTCGATGTATCATTTTCAAGGTTCATGCCCCTGAGATCTTCTGGAATATAAATTCCCTTCTGAGCCTGGCACAGCATCAACGGCAGAGCCAGCAACAGGCAGCTGAGTATGCGTCTCATAAGCGTCTATTCCTGAAATTTAAGATACCAGTGATCTGATGACTGCAGATAATTGTACAGCCGGGTGTCTATGGAACCGTTACGCATGGCCACCTTACGTGCCAGCCAGGCATTGTCGCCACGGCGCAGGGCTATGCGCATGAGGTCGTAGAAGCGATGACCCTCGAAGGCAAACTCCAGGGCCTCCTCGTCGACGATGAGGTCTTCGACCTTCTCTATCTGGTAATTCAGACGCTCCAGGGAGTCGGCGGTAGCCATGTCGGGCATCTGGTAGGTGGGGTTGTTAGCCGTGTAGCCGCTGCCACGGGAGTGGAGGCCCATGGTGTTCTCTGAGGAGTTTCCCGACGTGGTCTCAAGCACATAGCTGGTGTTGGGGAAGTTGAACGAGCGCAGCCAGGCGGCATGCTCAGGCAGGTAGTAAGGTATGATCTCGTCCTCGATGACCCTGTTGTTGACACCCTTGCTGAGAATCTTAAAGGCAAACAGCGGGAATCCGGCGCGGTTGAGGGCCTCGGCCATGCGCAGGTAGACCATGGAGCGGCGCAGGATATGGATGTTGCGCGTGGCGTACTTGCTGATGGTAGAGAAGTTGGTGATGCGCTTGCCGTTGACCACCATGTCGGCCCCCGACTGCGTGGAGTAGACGGCCTGCAGGCGCAGGTCGCCCGTCATGTTGTCGGACAGGTTCTCAGGGGCAATGACAAACTCGTTGCCCGAGGTGTAGTGGCAGTACTTCTGTGCTGCGGAGAGAGCCATGAGACTCTTTGACGGCACGACAGACTGGCGGTACTCATTGTTCTCGTTGGTGTTAAAGAGGTCGCGCAACTGACTGTAGTTACCCTCGGAGGGGATGGAGTCGCCGGGAATCATGGTGATGAGTTCGGCATCGGCACCACGGCTCTCTGTCCAGAAAGAAGCCGTCGACCACGAGTCGTTGGCCATGAGCCAGCGGTTGTTCTCCTTGGGGAAGCGCACGGCATTGGTGCCTATGGGATAGACGCTGTTGCTGCCGTTGCGTGTAGACAGATAGCCGTAGTAGCACTCTGCCGACTTACGGTAGTCGCCAGCCCAGAGGTAGAGGTCGCCCATCAGGACACGGATGGGATAGTAGAACAGGCTGGACTCCGTGTTGCGGATGCTGCCGAAGCCGGGCATATCCATGTCGGCGTATGGGGCAATGTCGTTGACAAAGTACTGGCATACCTCCTGGATACCGTAGTAAGGGAAGGCCTGCTCCGACTGCTGCTGACTCAGGACTGGCTCGGTGACGAAGGGCACCTGCCTGTAGTTGAGCACCAGCTGCAGGTAGGTCCATGCACGGAAGGCCTTCACGGCGGCATACTCCTTCATGAAGATGTGCTCGTTGCGGTTGTTACGCAGGGCGGTGTCGGCATGGGCAAGGTAGTAGTTGCAGTTGTTGATGACAGCATAGTAGTCGCGGGGCTGGTTGTACTTGTTGCCAAGGCTGTCGGTGAACTCTGCCAGCTGGCGCAGGTCTGACGAGGCATAGCCGGTGACGCTCACAAGGTCGCCACGCAGCTCACCTAAGAGGATGGTGCGGTCGCCGATGACCTGCATCTTGTTCATGATGCCGACGATGTTGAACAGGGTGTCGGCATCGCTGGTTAACTGGTGGTCGTCGGCATAGATGACCTGGTCTGACTCGTCGTAGAGGAAATCGCTGCAGGAGGCCCCCGCCCAGCCTCCCCCTGCGAGGGGGAGGAGCGAATAGACGGTAAAGCGGAACAGGCCTCTTATCTTGTTAACAATATTATGAATCATACTTCTTATTTTTGGTTTATTATTTGTTTGCAAGTCTAACTACTCCCCTCCCTACAGGGAGGGGTTGGGGGTGGGTCTTACAAGTTGATCTTCACGCCGGCCACGAACGAGCGGCTCTGTCCGAGACGTCCCAGGTCGATGCCCTGTCCGATAACGCTGCCCGTCATGGCAAACTCAGGGTCGGCACCGAGATAGCGGGTGAGGGTGAACACGTTGTTAGCCTGCACCCAGAACTGGAAGCCCTGCAGGAAGGTGCTGTGCATGGGCAGGGTGTAGGACAGGGTGACGGTCTTCAGTTTCAGATAACTGCCATCCTCAATCCAGCGGTCGCTGAAACGGGCATTACCCATGGGGTCCTGGAACGTGGCCTTAGGCACGTCGGTCACCTGTCCCTCGTTCTGCCAGCGGCGTGCCACCGCCGTCGTCTGGTTCATGAAGCGGCTGCCGCTTTCCATCTGCTGGCGCATATAGTTAAACACGTCGTTGCCCAGCGAATAGTTGAAGTTGACATCGAGGCGCAGCTGCTTATAGGCCAGCGAGGTGAAGATATTACCGTAGATGTCGGGGTTGGGGTCGCCGATGACGGTACGGTCCTTCTCGTCGATGACGCCGTCCTGACAGATGTCGACGAAGTGCATGTCGCCAGCGCCGAAGGCATGGCTGTCGATACCATTGGCATCGAGGACGGCAAGACCGGCGGCCCGGGCAGCCTCGGAGGTCTCGAAGACACCCATGGTGCGGTAGCCATAGAAGAGGTTGGCCGGCTGTCCCACCTCGGTAAGGATGGTGGCACCGTAAAGAGGTGAGAGGTGAGAGGCGGACAGTTCCGTCACCTTATTCTTATAATGGCCGGCACTGGCACCCAGTTCCCAGAGGAAGGCTTTCGTAGCCAGAAGCTTGGCGGTGGCCCTCACATCGAAGCCCTCGTTGGTCATGGCACCGCCGTTGGTCCAGTTATTCTCCAGACCGGTGACGGTCTTCAGCGGCTGGTACATGAGCAGGTTGCTGGTCTTGCTCTTGAAGTAGTTAAAGCGCACGTTCAGCCGGTTGTCTATCAGATTGCTCTCGAAACCCGCATTGAATCTTCTGGTGGTCTCCCACTGCAGGCGGTTGTTGCCGATGTTGCTCAGCGACAGTCCCGACACATCTTCCAGGAAGTTGCTGGAGGTGAAGTAACTACGGGCAGCATAGTTGTTAATATCGTCATTACCCGCCACGTCGTAACCGGCTTGCAGACGCAGGTAGTCGATGCCCCAGATACGGCTGAACCACGGCTCGTTGGTCACGACCCAGGCTGCCTGAATGCCGGGGAAAATGCCCCAGGGCACGCTGAAGGCCTTCAGCGCGTCGGCAGCATCGCGGCCAAAGCGCGACGAGGCCTCGGCAGCCAGACTGGCCTGGACGTAATAGCGCTGCAGGTAATTGTAGGAGGCCTGTGCATACCAGCTGACGGTACGCCACTGATCGCTGGCGCCATAGGTCTTGGCATGGTCAAGGCTCGAACTCACGGCTGGCATCTTGTCGCTGCCGGTGTTGTAGCCCAACTGTGCGTTCTGCGTGTAGTTCTCCCAGTTGAAGCGCACGCCGCCATACACGCCGAGCATGTGAGCATCGAAGCGTTTCGACCAGTTGAGGCGCGTGTTGCTCATCACCGAGTTCTGCTTGCCGGCCATTGACCGCACTTCATTTTCGCAGTAAGCATAAACGCCAGCCACATAGTAGGCAGGCACACCGTTCAGCGGTATGTAGAACTTCTCATTGGTATTAACCAGGTTATAACTGAAATGCTCGCTGAGTGTGAGACTCTGACTCAACTTGAACTTCGGTGTCACCGAGAGGTTAATCATTGAGTTCTCAAAGCGGTTCTTGTTTTCGGCATCACCATACTCATTGACAGCCAGCGGATTGGCCAGTTTGTAGTTGTAGTTGGAGTATTCTGACAGGGCCTCGTCGAGATAACTCTCGTCGGCCACATCAACAGAACCGGGCCAGATGCTACCACCGGCGAAGGTGTAGGGACTGAGCATCGGACTCTTGGTGTAGGCCAGGAAGGCGGGCGACGTGGGAGTGCCCTCCGTGTAGTTGGCAGGAGCACCGTCGTTACGCAGGTTGCGCGTCTGGTTGGCAAACGAGGCATCGAAGCGGATGTCGAGCAGCTTTGTCAGATGGATATCGCTGTTGAAGCGGATGTTCAGGCGGTCCATGCCGTTCTCCTTCAGCGTGCTCTGGTTGTTGGTGTAGCCTAACGACAGGTTGTAGTCGGCCACATCGTCGCCACCCTCCACGTTGATGCTGTAGTTCTGGGTGATAGCCGTGCGGTAAACCAGGTCTTTCCAGTCGGTATTGTTGTGGTACTGGTTGTAGTAATAGTAGGAAGGATCGTTCTTCAGGAACTTAAACTCCGTCATCGTGGTGTTGGTAGTGCGCAGCAGGTCGGAGGCGTAGCTGCGGTACTGCGAGGCATTCATCACGTCGAACGTGGTGGGCTCCAGGGTGACACCGGCCGAGATGCTTGCCGTGATACGGGTGGCCATGCTGTGATTGCGGCGGGTGTTGATGAGTATGACGCCGTTGGCACCCTTGGCACCGTAGATGGCCGTACCGTTACGCAGCACATCGACGCTCTCGATGTCGGTCACGCTGATGTTGCTCAGGATGTCGTTGTAGAAGCCGTCGTGGAGGGCAGTACGGTCATACTGCTGGTCGTAGATGACGCCATCGACGACGATGAGCGGCTGGGCATTGATGTTCAGCGAGTTCAAGCCGTTGATGAACATCACGCCGCCTATGCCCGGGGTGCCGTTGCGCGTCAGGGTATGCACCTCAGCGCCCAGCCGTTTCTGTATCTCGTCCTCAATGGTGACGGCATTGGAGAAACGGAAGTCCCTGGCCTGGTTGGTGGCCACCACATTGGTAGACAGCGTATAGTCGGTGGTGAATTTGTCGGGATAGAGCATCACCTCGCGCTGCTCCTCAGCCTTCGACAAGCCAATCTTGACATCGTTCATGTCGGGCGAACTGACGATGAGCGATGTGGCATAGGCAGGTATCTTCAGTTCGTACGTGCCGTCTTCGCCGGTGAGCACGCTATAGCCGGCTATCTCGGCCGTGCGCACCATGGCACCCGACAGCGGTGTCTTTGTCGTAGCGTCAAGCACACATCCTTTCACCACACGGGTGGCGGGGAGGGCATAAAGCGATGTGAGCCCTACCATGAGCAGGAGTCCCAGAACGAAGTATTTTTTCACTTGAGTCATATCGTTATGAAGTTTCTTGGTGTTCATGGCTGTTTACTTGACAGGTTTAAAGATGATACAATCCAGGCGAAGCGTATTGGAGTAGGTAGAGAGCTGCGTCTCCTGCACGTTAGACTTGATGTCGAGTTTCACCAGGGCATCGGTCAGACCATAACTGCAGGTGCTGATGGTGACGGTAGACATTTTCACTGTGTCGACCACACCGGCCTGCGTTGTCTTGGCGTTTCTCAAAGGCGGCTCTGAGAGCTTGCCGTTCTGGTCGGTCTGTGCCACACGGCTCACCACCCTGCAGGGCTTCTTGGCCTCTTCCCTGGCCAGGGTGTCGGCCGCCGTGGCGGGCACGAAGACCGCCATCACGTCGTACTTCATGCCCGACAGCAGGTTAGGCACGCTGTAGCGCACCACGACGCTCGATGTCGGCGTGCTCGGCTTGATCTCCACAAACGAGTTGCCCGACACCTTGCCGTAGAAGGGGTTGCTGGTGGTCACCTGGTGAATGGTCACGGGGTCGATGGCATCAACGAGATTGTCCTGACTGGCCAGGTTCTCAGCCTCCACCTTCACCGTCTGCATGAAGGTGTCGTACATGGAGACGCCAAACTGGCGGGCTTTCAGCACATGGCCATTGCTGCACGCGACGTCCTGCGTGCCGCTGAAGATGCCGCCGTCAGCATAGGGCTTGGCGTAGATGTAGTAAGGCTCGGTGTCGAGCAGCGAGCGTATGAGTGCCGACTGTGCCATGGTTGACACGGCAGAGTCCTGCAGCGACTTCTCAGTGTTGCGTGAGGCGCTGAAGATGGTGCCGCCCATGAAAGCCAGCCGCGTGTGGGTGTAGACGAGCGAGTCGCGCTTGGCCACGTTGTTGGGATAGTTAAAGTAAGGTGAGTACTCGCTAACGAGGCGGTTCCACTCGTCGTTCGAAGGACAGAGCATCCAGTAGGTGCTGTCCTCGCTGTTGATGCGGCCGTAGATGTCGAAGAGCCTGTTGGTCAGGGTCGACACGGAGTCGAGGTAGATGGTGCGGCCGTCGATGACGTCGCCCACCACGCTCTTGGTCTCATCAAACTCATAGATACTGTATCTGCGGAAGAACTGGTAGGCGCTGTCCGTCTCGCTGTCCTGCCCAAGATACTCAAAGATGTTGGGGAAGTAGTTGAGTTTGCCGCTGAGGGTGAAGAGCAGGCCGTTGCTGCAGAGGCGGGCTGCCGACGTCAGCGTGCAACCACCCAGTTTCTGACTGCTGAGGGGATAGTACTTGCGGTTCATCAGCGTGAGGGTGTCATTGGTCAGACTCGACACCGGGTGGCTGTAGAGCGCTATGTGGTTCTGCACAAACTGCTTGACGGCCTTGTTGTCGGCATCGGTCTGTCCGGCAGCCTTCTCGCTGTTGTACAAGGCTATCACGCTGTCGGCCTGCTGGGCCGAGAAGGTGTCGTCGGCAGGTGCAAAGACGGTGTATGTCTGGCTGCCGTCGAGCACCTCCTTATAGCCGCAAGCCTCCAGCACCCGTGCGAACTGCTGCGTATTGCCCTGCGGGTCGGAAATTTTCTGCCACAGCGTGCCACTGTCTGCCACCGCCGTGTCGTAATGCTCGTTCCATGTGTCGGTGCAGGCCATATTGAGGGTGCAGAGAAGGCCGAATACCGCGAGGCTGTGTTTTGCTTTCATATTGTTAGTCATCATCATGCTTAGTTCTCAATTTGTTCTCATTTCACTTTTCTTTAGTCACCGGCATTAGAGCATGCTCTCCATCTCGCCCTCGTCAGTGACGCCATAGACGCTCTTGGGTACCAGTTCCAGGTAGTCAAGCATAAACTCATTATCGTTGCCCTGCTTGGTGGACACGCTGCGGATGCGCAGGTAGTGGTCTTCGGCAGGATTGATATGCGTCGTACATATCACACGGCGGATGGTGTGGGGCTGGGTGGCAAACAGCACCCTCGTGGTATGGCCCATGTCCCAGTGGTAGCCGCCGGCGGCGCCACGGTAGAAGCCCTTGTTCTTCAGCACCTTCTGGTCTGTCGACAGGTCAATCTGCGACATGGTGTTGTAGTTGGCCTTCCAGTCGCTGCCCAGGATAGAGGGGTCGTTCAGCTGCTTCGTCATGTCGAGGGGGATGCCCTGCGGCTTGTCGTCGTAGTAAATCTGTGCCACGCCGCGTGTGGGCTCCACGGCAAAGCCTATGCGTATCTGCCATTCACCCTCGAAGGGCACCGGCGGCAGGCGGAAGGTGAAGTCGAAGTCCTTGAAGAGGTTCAGCTCGTCGCCCTCGTAACTGTCATACCAGTCGTGGGGACGGCGGTAGACGAACTGGCTGCCCTCGTTGATGGTAACACCGTCGAGATAGCCGTTGGGGAAGTAGTAGTTGCGTCCGTACTTGGCCGACTCGTCATATTCCGGGTCCTGCTGCTTGACGTCACCGTTCAGGCGGATGTTGTTGGTCATCAGTTCCGGGAAGATGGTAGAGAAGTCCATACGGATGAGATCGTGCAGCACCACGTCGCGTGTGGTCTTGTTGAAGGCCAGGATGTCGTCGACATAGAAATAGATGCCGTTGAGGGCGTCGCGCTTGTAGTCGGTCTCCACCTTCTGCTGGATCATCGTGCCCCGCTCCTGGAAGTTGTCATCGTAGCGGCGGTTGATGTAGCGCTCGCCCAGCGTGCTGCCGCCGGCCCATTTGCGCACGGAGAGATATTCAAACTTCATCATGGTCTTGGGCAGCAGGGTCTCGTACCAGTCCACGGGGTTCATGACGGTGGTCTCGATGCCGATGTGGCGGTAGGGTGTCAGGTAGTCCCAGCCGCGCACCTTCCTGTTAAGGACATGATAGGCCAGGAAGCGGTAGAGGGGGTTCTTAGGGTTGGTGATGTGCGCAAAATCGTGGTATTCGGCATCCTTGTCCTCGGGGTAGATAATGTCGTAAATATCACAGGCCTTCTGCCAGAGTTGCTCCACCGTCTCTATGCCATAGCGCGCCTTGAGTACCGAGTCGGTAGGCACGAAGACCGTGAAGCCGATGAGTTTCTCGTCGGGCACGGTGGCCGTCTCCTTGTTGACGTGCGACACATAGCGGATGCGCGGATAGGCCGAGGCGTCCCACGTCTCGTCCTTATACTGATAGAACAGCTCTGAGAAGCCGCACTGGCGGAAAGCCTTCGAATAGATGGAGATGCGGGGGTTGGTCTCCATGATATCCAGAATCATGCGGTTACTGCTCTCAAGCACCTCGTTGATGGGCTGCACAAAGCCGTTCTCCACGGAGTCGTCCTGCAGGGCATAGATGATGTGTGCCGTACCGTTGAGGAACACCACGGCGTTGCCGCTGTCGTCGAGTCCATGGCTCACCTCGATATAGCGCTTGTTCATGTTGGCCTTCGACAGCACACCGTCCTCCATGTCGGCAGTGGTGTACATGTTATCGACGAGGTGCGTACGCACCAGCGTGTCGCAGTCGGCTAACGGCAAGTCGTCGAAGCTCTGCAGTCCGCGCTTGGCCAGATAGTTGTCCATGGCCTCGTTGGTAGGTACGAAGCAGGTATAGGCGCCGTAGGTGGCCAGCAGTTTCATGAGTCCCGTACGTTCCACAAGGGCCGTAAACTGACTGTACTCCTTGTGCGTCAGGAGATATTCGCTCATCATCTGGCTCTTGAACGTATAGTAGTTGGAGGCATCGGGCTCGTCGCTGCAGGAAGTGAGGGCTGCCACAACGTGGTAGCAAAGCAGACAGGCGGCGACGGTTTTGATGGCGATGCGCGATATATGACAGAAATGGTTATTCATAATCCTCTTTTATTATTTATCAGTCCACATGGTTTAGTTTGTTTTCTCATAGCTGCTCTCCTCGCCGCTGCCGAAGGCAGGATTCTGCACGAGGTTGCCGTTCACCTTCATTTCGTCGTTATGGTAGGGCCAGTAGAGGGCTTCCATACGCGACAGCTTGCTGCTGATGGCCGTACCGCCGCTGCTGCCTTTCTTGGAGACAGCGCCGATGAGCGTGGCTGTGCTGCCGTCACGACGGGCACGGCGCACCAGGTCGTACCAGCGCTTGCCCTCGAACATCAGTTCGCGCTGACGCTCGTCGAGCACCAGCTGCTGCATGAGTGCCTTGCTGTTATAGTCGGCGCGCTTCAAGTCCTTCTCGTCGGCAGCACTGCAGCGCTTCTGAATGGCGTTGACAATCTTGAAGGCCTCGCCCAGCAGCGTGTCGTTCTGCTCGCTCAAGGTGCCGTCGGCAGATTCCGTCACCATCTCCACGAGTGCCTCAGCCTTCATGAGCATAACATCGGTCAGACGGTACAGAATCCAGTTGGCATGGCACGTGCTCTCAGCATAGGGGCTGCCATAGACGGGGTTGACGGTGACATTGTCGCCCACCTTATTAAATCCTATCTGTGCCGACTGGCAGCAGTACTTGGCAATGCCGGCATTGGAACGTGAGCCGTTGACGGGCTGCATGTTCTCGTAGAAGCGTGCATCGTATTTGTTGAGGAACACGCTGTACTGCTCGTCGTTGACATCGGTCACGAGGAACTCTGCGGGCTTCACCAGTCCCGGGTAGGTAGTGGCATTACCGTAGTAAGTGCTGACGGCACCGTTGGCCAGCATCTGGTCGTTGTTCATATAGATGAGTTCAAAGATACTCTCGCGGCTGTTGCCCTGTCCGAAGATGTCGGTGGCAGCCGTTCCGTAACTCCTTCCGGTGACGTTGCCGTCGCTGATGAGGGGGAAGCCGTCAATCATCTGGTCGGTGGTGCTCACCATGCCCGCCATCTTGTCGAGCACGCTCTGGTAGTCGTCGGTCTTGGATTTGATGACCATATCGGCGTAGCGCACGGCGTTCCGGTAGTCCTGCTTCCACAGATACATATCGGCCAGCATGGCGTGAATGGCATCCTGGGTGATGCGGCCGTGCTGATAGTACGGTTTGGTAGACGAGTAGGTCTTCACGGCCTTGTCCTGCACCTTCTCCAGGTCTGTGATCAGACTGTCGAGCACGGCATCGAAGGGCAGCGGTGCAAGGTCCATCTTCTGGTTGTCGTCGAGGAAGGGCGTGGTGGTGTAGGGCACCTTCTCGAAGGAGCGGATGAGGTAGAAGTACATCAGGTCACGGATGGCCGATGCCTCAGCAATGGTGACGTTGAGGTCGCGCTCCGTGTAGTTCGGGTCTTTCTGTCTCACCTGCGGTGCGTAGTAGATAATCGTGTTGCAGTTGTTGATGACGCTGTAGAAGTCGCCCCATTTTGCAAACGAGTTACTGGCGTTGATATTCTCCTTGAAGATGTTCGACAGGTCCTTGTTGTTCTCGGCATTGGTACCGCCGACGACATTGTCGGAGCGGAACTCGCCCCAAGCCATCATACGCTCTATGACAGCCTGGCTCTGCATGGACGAGTAGCACTCTGCCACAACGTTCTCCACGTCGGCCTCCTCGTTCCAGAACTTGTCGAGCACGATGGTCTCCAGCGGCTCTATCTCCAGGAATTCGGAGCATGCGCTAAGACTGAATAATAAAGGACAAAGAATAAAGAATACTATTTTTTTCATCTTTTTATCATTTTTCATTTATCATTTAGGCCGCAGGCCGCTAAAAGTCTACCGTTATGCCAAGGGTGTACGACTTGGCTCTTGGTGTCTGACCGCCATCGACGGCTGCCCCATAACTGCCATACGACACCTCGGGGTCGACACCCTTGTATTTGGTCAGTATAAACAGGTTGTTGGCACTGGCATAGAGACTCAGGCGGTTGATGCCTATGGCCTTCTTGATGACCTTCGGGTCGAAGGCGTATGACACCTGCAGGTAGTTCAGTCGCAGGAACGAGCCGTCTTCCACGAAGCGGTCGCTGACCAGCGTGTTGTAGTTGGTGGTGCTGCCGTACATGGCTCGCGGGATGACGGTCTGGTTACCCTCCTTGCGCCAGCGCCAGTTGACGGCCTTGCTCTGGTTGTCGTTGGTGGTCATGGCCTCGGTGTCCAGACGTGCCAGGTTCAGAATCTTGTTGCCAACGCGGTAGTTGAACTGCGTGTTCAGCTTCCACCGTCCGTAGTTCAGGGTAAATCCGAATCCGCCTGTCAGCTTGGGCAGCGACGAGCCCAGGTACACAATGTCGAGGGCGTTGATCTGTCCGTCGTGGTTGATATCCTCGTAGATGGCATCGCCACCCTTGAAGAGGTAGTTCTTGCCGGTGCCGTCGTACGAGTAGTTGTAGATCATGTGTACGGGGTTGTTGTCCTTGTCCATGACTATCTCGCCATTCTCGCTGAGCACATAGGGGGCGGTATGTCCGGCAGCCACGAAGGCTCTCTGCTCGTCGGGGGTCATGTCAGCAAACGTCTCATACTGGTATTCATACACGCCCTTGAAGCGGAAGCCGTAGATGGCACCGAAGGGGTTGTTAAGCTGTACGCGCTGCAGCACCTCGCGGTTCTCGAAGTGGAAGTCGGAGTTGAGCGACGACAGCACGGTCTCGTTCATATCCAGTATCTCATTGGAGTTATTGCCGAAGGTCAGGTTCACATCGGCGCTGAACTCCCCAATCTTAATCAGGCGGTTGGTGTTCAGGTTCAGCTCCCAGCCAATATTTCGCATCGAACCCACATTGCTATAGGCCAGCGTGTAATAACCTGTCGACGAGGGGATGCTCACGTTGGGCATCAGCATGTCGCGGCGTGTGGAATAGTACCACTCGCCCTGCAGGGTGATACGGTCGTCGAAGAGGCCGAGGTCGAAGCCCACGTCCCATGTGGTGGTGGTCTCCCAGCGCAGGTCTGTCAGACGGATGTTCTGCGGCCTGATGGCACTCATGTCGATGTAGCGCGTTCCCGAACTGTAGATACTCTCATAGAGGTAGTCCTGTCCGGGCTGGTTACCTACCCTACCCCAACTGGGACGAATAGCCAGCATGGAGAGCCATTTCCGGGTGCCCTCCATCCACGGCTCGTCGATGACGTTCCATCGCAGCGAGACGGCGGGGAAGAAGCCCCATCGGCGGTCGGGACCAAACTTCGTGGTACCGTCGGCACGCAGGGAGAAGTCGGCCATGTAGCGTCCCTTGTAGGCATAGTGTGTCGAGAAGGTATAGAACATGGAGCGCCACTGGCTGAAGTTCGAACTCATGCCCGTGACACGTCCGCCGGCCACGGGGTTGGTGATGCCTCCCGACGGCAGTTTGTTGGCGTCGGTGTTCTGTCCGTTGCTGCTGCCACTGGTCAGCTCAAAGCGTCCCATGGCCATCAGCGAGTGGTCTTTGTTGCTGAAGTGCGGGATGAAGGTCAGCGTCTGCTTGGTATTGAAGGCCACGCTCTTGCTGCTGCCCGCCGTGGCGTTGTTCACGCCGTTGTTCCACGAGGTGGTGACCAGTTCCCTGGGATAGAACTTGTCAACATACTCATTGAAGATGTTCATGTAGACGCGGCCCTGCCAGTTCAGCTGGTGGTGGTCTTCGTCAAGTCCCAGCAGGTGGTAGTTCAGTTCCAACTCCGGGGTGATGTCGTAGGTGCGGTCGTCGAACTTTGCCAGATTAGCGCTGGCAACGGGGTTGATATAGTCCTTCTGGTTGCCGTTGAACACGTCTGGAGCCGACTGCAGCATGTTGTAGTAGCGGTCGGTGTCCTGTCCCTGCAGGGGGTGTCCCACGGGGTACTGCTCGTAGATGCTCATGTTGGGCATCTTGTGGTAGGCTATAGACAGCAGGTTGTCGTAGTTCTTCTTGTTGTCGGTATAGGTCAGCGCGAAGTTGGTAGAGATCTTGATGCGCTCAGAGACGTAGTAGTCTAAGGCCACACGTGTGGAGAAGCGGTCCAGACGCTGCTTGATGACCGAGCCCGTCTCATGGTCGTAGCCTCCGGAGATGCGGAAGGTGGCCTTTTCGCCGCCGCCGGTCACCGAGAGGTAGTGGTTCTGTCGGAGTCCCCACTGCGTCACGGCATCCACCCAGTCGGTGTTGTTGTTATACTGCTCGTACTCAGAGAAGGTGGGGTCGTAGTTCAGTTCCCTGAGGTTCGATGCGTTGTCGTTCTGTTCGGGGTTGAAGTAGCTCTCCTTGAGCAGCATGGTGTAGTCATCGCCGCTGAGCATCTCGTAGCCCTTAGGCTGGTAGGTGCCTGTCAGTCGCAGCGAGTAGGTCAGCTTCGGTGTGCCCCTGGTACCGCGCTTGGTAGTAATCTCAATCACACCGTTGGCACCCTGTGAACCGTAGATGGCCGTGGCGGCAGCATCCTTCAGCACGGTGATGCTGGCAATATCCTCGGGGTTCACGTTCAGCAGCTGTGCAAACTGCTCGTCGTTGGCATTCGTCAGGTCGAAGTTGTTCATGTCAACGTTCCAGGTGTTGCCGTTGACCACGATGAGGGGGTTTGAGTTGGTCAGCGTGCTCAGCGACGAGGCACCACGCAGGCGCATGGTCGTTCCCGAGCCCAGGTTACCCGACACGGCCACGATGTCCAGACCGGCGATACGTCCCTGCAGGGCTTCGTCGACGGTGGTCAGTCCCAGACCTTCAAACTCCTTCATCGAGATGGTCTGTGTGGCGTACGATATTTCGCGCTCGGGGATGGCCAGTCCGCCACCGTTGAGTCGTTTCTTCGAGGTGACGGTCACCTCCTTAATGGTGGTCTGCGACGTCATCTTCACACGGTATTCCTGCCGGTCGATGGGCAGGGTCATGGTCTTCAGACCTACATAGCTGAAGCGCACCTTGTCCTTGGCATTGCGAATGCGCATGGAGAAGTTGCCGTTGAAGTCGGTGGTCGTTGCCTCAATAATACGTCCGTTGGCATCGATCTCGCACACCGATGCCCCCATCAGTTCGCCCATGTCGTCGCTCACGTGTCCGTGGATGGAGGTGATCTGTGCTTTAGCGGGGCTGATGAATAACGTAAGATGAATCATGAATAATCCGATGATTCCTATCCATCTGTTCTTCTGTATAATAGTCATATCTTTCCTGTCTTGTTTCATGGTTCATCATTCATTGTTCTGAAACGTAGCGGTGATGGCATCCACCTCGGCTTTCCACGTGGTGGTGGTCTGCGAGGCTTCGTAGAGCAGCACGCCGTCAATCTGGTGTACCACGACGTCGCTGGCGTTGTAGAGCGAGTTGTTTCTCAGGTTCGAGGCATTGGTAATCCAGTATTCGCGTCCGGCGATGTTGCTGTTGGCGCCCTGCTGCACGAGGCGGGTGTTGCCCAGCTGGTCGGTCACGCTGATGCCGTCTTTGTCGGCAGTTACCTCGAGGCTGTAGAATCGCTTGTTCTGCGGGTTCAGCGTAGAGGTCTCAAACTTGGCTTTTTCCACGGTGCTGCCCTCTAAGTAGATGGCGTTATCCTGTATGTGGTACTTCATGAAGTTCAGGATGCGGTTGGCCACGGCCTTCTGCACCTGCTGCAGCCAGTTGCGGTTGTTCACCAGGTCGCCATACACCTCAGCGTTGCTCAGGTCGGTATAGTCCGACCAGTAGGGCAGCCGTCCGTCGTTGTGCATCTGTTCGATGGTCTCGTTGGTGGGCACGTAGACGGTGTAGTTATAGGCGTCGAAGAGCGAACAGTTGTAGTCCACACAGGTGTTGCCGCCCATGGTGGTCTTCGGCAGGGTGTTGGCCGAGCCGCCCTGTGTGTAGAGTTCGAAGAAGCGTTCGCAGCCGCTGCGTCCGTTCAGGATGCTGTACAGCGAATACTTGCTGGTCAGCGGCAGCCCCTGCTCAATGACATACGACTTACCGTTACCCTGTTTCGTCTGGTCGTAGATGGTCTTCACGGTGACGCCCTGTCCGTTTTCTATCTGCAGACCGCCGGCGACCGTCATCACGCCCTCACGCCCGGCGTTCTCAATCCTCAGCACGCTGCCACCCTTGGTGGTGTAGTAGGTGTTCCCGTCTTCCACGTTGCCAATGACAATCAGGTTGTCCAGCAGGTCGCGCAGGCGGTTCTTCACCTGGTCGTCGCTGGCTTCGTCAAGGTCGCCCTCCAGTTTCTGCTGCGTGGCCATATCGTAGTTATAGCGGCGTGCGCCCACCTTCTTGAAGTCGTTGTTATAGTAGAACTCATAGAGCACGGTGGTGGTCTGTCCGTAGGAGCACGGGTCTACATAGGTCAGCATGGCCGTGTTGGTGGGAATAAAGAAGCTGTAGTACGAGTCCATGGAGTTCAGATAGGGTTCGAAGTCCAGGTTTCTGATGCCCCAGTAGATGATGTTCATCGTCTCCTCGTTAATCAGCGCGGGGAACGACACCGATGAATAGGCGGCCGGCGTAAACACCTTGTTGGTGAGATAGACCACGCCGTTGCAGCCCATGAAGCAACTGTCTACATGCTCTTCGGCCGAGATGCCAATGGGCACCTTGTTGGTGTTGTCGACGATATTCTTGAATTTCGACGGCACCGTCTCAACGAAAGAGCGCACCAGGCTGATGTCAAGCATCTTGCTCAGCACGGTCATGGGCACGTTGTCCCAGGAGCCATACTGGTCCTGCAGCACCTTGCCGCCACCGTTGTTCCACCACTCGTCCAGGGCCTTGTTGGTAGGCACCAGGATGGCACCGGCATCATAGTGCAGGTCGCGGCCCGCCGTGTTGGTGTACATATACTGGCTCCATCCCGGGTCGAAGGGCAGGTAGGCGTCCACCAGCTGTCCGTCGGGGTCGGTGAGCAGTTCGCCCCCCTTGGAGTCGCCATATTCGGCCAGGTTGCTGTTGCTTGAGAAGTATTTCAGCGTAAACACCGAGTCCTCGTTGTTGTACAGTCGGTTATACTCCTTCGTGGCAGCATCGTCGTAATAGGGTGCACAGAAGCGGTCCATGATGACGGCAAAGCGTGACATGTTGTCGTGGCTGTGAATAATCTCCGCCATGTTGTCGGCAGCCGTGGCCAGGCCGTTCATCTTCTGTATGTAGCCGTTCTTGCAGGTGATGTCGCGGTCCAGCAGTTTCTTGCCGTTCACCCAGGCATCGGCCGTGCTGGCCGACACGCCGTTGGTCAGTATGCTCAGGTCCTGGCTGGTAATCTTGTTGTGGCTCATGAACACCGGCAGGAAGTGAATCATGGGTTTCGACGTGTTGTCGCGCAGCAAGACAATACCGCCGCGCCTGTTCTTGTACTTGGCCCAATAGGGGGTGTTGGGCATGTCGGCAGGCAGGATGCGCGACACGGAGTCGAGCACCGAGGCGGCCGTGGCACGGCGCATGCACTGTCCCACTAACGGTGTGGTGGCACTGACGCTGCTCAGCATCTCCACCAGGTAGGCATTGTTCACCATGGCACTGTTCAGCAGCAGTTTTTTCTTGGCATCTGACAGGTCGGCGTAACTCCTCACGCCCCAGTCGTTGCTGTTGAAGAACGCTTCGTAGACGCTGTCGCTGGCTACGAACAGCGTCTTACTGCCGGTCTTGCTGAGCACAGCCTTCTGCCCCAGGTCGTCAATCAGCCTCAGGGTGTAACTGTAGTTACCGTCTTGCTGCAGGCGCTCATAGATGGAGTTGCCCAGCCAGCTGGGTTCCTCGTAGAGTTCGTCTTTCTCGCCGCATGCCATCAGCAGGGTTCCCATGGCCACTGCCGTCATGCTCTTAGCAAGAAGTCCTTTCAATGTTGTTCTCGTCATATCTACTATTTTGTTTTTATTCAATAATCGCTGTTACTTAACCACCATCTTCACACTCGACGTCTCGCTGCCGTTACGCCCCTGCATGACATACAGGCCCGGGGCAATGTCGGCGGGTATCTGGTAGTCGCCGTCGCGCATGAAACTCTGTGCATAGACCATCTGTCCGGCGGCGTTGTACAGGCACACCTGCACCTGCAGCTGTGTGGCAGCGGCAATGTTCAGGGCTACGCTCTCGCCGCGCTTCACCACGGTGCGTGCCGGTCTGATGCAGAAGGTGGCACGCTGCTCAGGGGTCACGGTCTGCTCAATGCCGCTCACGAATTCCGTGTCGCGGATGGTCTTGTTGTAGCTGTACCACTTCAGCTGGTCCTTGGCAGGCTGGTAGATGTTGCTGCCCATCTTCAGGCGGTAGTCGAAGTGCTGCTTGCGCGTGTTGTCGTTCTCGTAGATATAATCGGTGTTCACCACCACGGCAAAGACCACGTTGTTGGCAGGCTGGTCGGTCAGCTTCACATAGAGGTCGCCCTCGCCGTAGAGCGGCTGCGAGTAGAACTTCTTGCCGCGCTTGGTGCGGTAGCACAGCATGCACGCCATGTTCTTTCCTAAGGGTTTGAAGTGCAGACTCAGCGTCTCGCCCACCGTGCCGTTGACGTGCAGGGGTATCTGGTTGGCACCGCTCCATCCCGGTGTGGTGCGCCATTCCGGGCGCCACCAGCCGGCACTGTCCACCTCGTTACAACGGTACATGTTGGCGTAGGGCGTGGCCTGCCAGGGCTCCACCTTCTTCCAGTAGGGGCTCCACTCCTGCTGCACGGTGAGCAGCCAGTTGTCGTCCAGCAGGCGGCGGCAGGCGTTGCTCCACTGGCCCACGTCAATCAGGGCCTGGCGGGCACGGTATTCCAGTATCAGGCGCCGCATCTGGCTGTCGCCTAATGAGTCGGCCATACCCTCCAGCACGCGGCTCTTGCAGTAGCGCCATATCCAGGGTATGCTGCCGCGACCCAGAATCTCGCTGACGAAGTGTGGGAACAGCTCGCCATACTGCACGCCGCCAAGCATGTTACGCCACGTACAGATTTGTCCGCTGCTGCCGTACATGTTCACACCCTCCGCCGAAGGACCGCCAAACGAGTCGTCGAGCAGCCAGCCTGAGTAGCACTCAATGGGCATGAACGGGGCAATCATGTTGCCGGCACTCAGGTAGCCCATGCTCTCAGGTGTCTTGCCGCTCTTCACCACCTCAGCCTCGCCCTGCAGCCAGGTGTTGCCGGCCTCCTGATACCAAGCAGAGTTCTTACAGCCCTCCAGGTCGGCAAAGATGGCGTGTATGCCTTCATGCACGCAGGCATTCTGCTGGAATGTCTGGTCGCTGACCTTCCATCCGGGGAAGTTGGGGTTGTCGCCATCGTCGGTGAAAGCGGGGTCGAAACAGGCTATGGGGTAATAGCTGATGTTCACCATGGGCCAGCTGGAGCCGTTGTACCACGTCGTTCCCTGCCAGCCGCCACGGTCATATTTCGAGGCATTGTCGCTATACAGGCCGCTGCCGTAGACATAGACCGTAGAGTAGTAGCCGTTGCGGGCGCGCTTGTCGGGGGGCCAGCCCATGACGTCGCGGAAATAGGCAAAGTCCTCGTTCATCTTGGCCAGCAGGTTCTTCTTGGCCGTCTCGGTGACGTGGCCGTTGGTGTTGGGACCCCATGCCACGGCCCACCAGCCGTCGGCCATGTAGCCCTTCTGGTTGTTCTGCTCTGGCAGCATGCGGGTGGGCGGGTTCAGTGCCGGATACTCGCTGCGGTAGTCATAAAACAAAGTGGGCTTGTACTCCGGCCACTGGTACGACACCGAGGGGTCGGGATAGCCCATCATCTGCAGTTCGCGCACGCCGCAGGCCTTGTCGCTCTTCACGTAGAGCCTTACAGCGATAGTGGCCATGTCGGTCTCGGCTGTCGACAGCAGGCGGCTGTCAGCCTCACCCAGGGTGGCGCCGCGCTGCCACTGACTGCCGTCCCACCATTCCACGTAGGCATCGGTGGGCAGCAGGATATTGTCTTGGTCAGTGCTCCAATACGCGCGAACCTCTTTAATAACATACTGGCTGTTCCACATCAGCTCTACATAGGCATACTGTCCCAGCGAGGCTTCGTCCTGGTAGGTGCTCCAGTACTTGGAGTTCGAGGCATAACGGTTGTCGTTGATAGGTTTCAGGTTGTCGGCATTCACAGAGGCCGTGGTGCCTGCAGTGCTCAGCGACAGGTTGTAGGGTGTCTGCGCGCTGATGGCTGCCGGCGATAAGCACCCCAGCAGCACAACTGCCATGACAAGCATCTGTTTCTTCCAGTTCTTCATTTAGGTTCCAGTTGGTGATAATTGTTTCGTTTTTGTTAGTTTTCGCAACAAAGTTACAGATTTTTTTTGACCCCACAAGTCTTTTTTCATAAAATTTCACGTTGCGGGCTGATTATTTTTTTGCGACTGACAATAGCGTCCAAATGGATAAAAATATCGTCCAAACACCTTTATTTAATGGGGTTTTTGCTTGTGGAATAAAAAAATATTCGTATCTTTGCAGTGACGTTTAATACAAACCGGAAAACAATTCGTAAACAACTATAATTATTAACTTAACTTTTACAAATGGTATGATTACTACTCAACTAAGAAATCTGCTACTTGCAGTCGTCTGCATCTTTGCAGGCGTACAGGCTCATGCCCAGTTTACGGGAAGCGCTGAACAGTATCCCACTACTGACTACTCAGCAAAGCCCATAGAGTTCAGTCTCGCCGAGGTGGCCACCGCCCTGGGTTCCGATGCTGCTACCCTGGGTGCCGCCATCAGCGAGTATACCAACGCTGAAACTCCCGCTACCCTGCTCTTCTCTGCCAACGGCACAGAGTGGACGGCTGAACTCGAGGCTGCCAACCACGGTTTCTGGATGGCCTTAGACGGCACCCCCGTGGGTTATGGCGAAACCTCTATGTGGTACTGCAGCCCTGAGGTCGACGAGGCCTTCACCACGCTGACCTTCAACGTTGGCCAGATGCCTGAGAAGATGAAGGAAGGCGACAAGGGCGAAACCACCATCAAACTGAAGTTCAACGAGAAGGAGGTTACCTTCGCACTGACGCTGAACGTCATTGCCAAGCCCGAGTTCAACGTGCCCGAGCCCACCATTCTGGCCAGCAAGCTAACCATCGTGGGCCAGGAGGAGAAGGTCATTGAGCAATTCCCCCGTGGCGACTACAGCAGCGATGTTGTCAGGATTGACATCGCCAATGCCCTCTCACTGCTGGGCATCACCAACAAGGCCGGCTTTGCCGAGAACGTTGGCAAGGTCATCTACACTACCTGGTATAACAGTGGCGACGTGGCTGAAGGCGGCGGCATGAAGAAAGACTCGCTGACCAACGCACCTACTGGTGAAGGCCACGGATTCTGGTTCCGTGCCGTGCAGAACGCTGAAGGTCAGGAAGACGGCGAGGTGTCGGCTGCCGGCTGGGGCGATGTTGACAAGTTCTACCTGAACAGCTTCACCTACACCGCTGAGGACGACACGCTGCAGTGCTATCTGGGACAGTATCCCGGCTCGTGCAAGGACAACGAGACTTGGTTTGCCAATGTCTACCTTATTTACGGCTCGAACGCCTACCTTATTAAATATACGCTGAAGGTGCTGGAGAAAGCTCAGGGTAATGGTCTGGCAGACTACACCAAGGTGGGCGAAGCCAGCTATGAGACCTCTCAGGAGCCTACCACCGACTATTCTACCACACAGGTTAAGATTGACGTTGAGGCTATTGCCGCTGCCTTAGGCTGCGAAGTAAGCGCACTGGGTGCTATCGTACTCGACGACAAGGACAACTTTGGAGGCAGCACTGCCAACAACGGTGGCTGGTGGCTGTCAAAGCTGGGCCGCGTTACCAGCTGGGGTACGGGAGCCGCCTTCTTCATTGAGCCGCCAACTGCCAACGACTGGAGCGTTATCAACGTAGGACAGTACCCCGAAGCCCTGACCATTGGCGACGAGGTAAGCGTCGACCTGAACTTCGTCAACGGCACCAACTACTATCCTGTCACAGTCACGCTGAAGGTGAAGGAACCAGAGCTGGTGGTGTACAACTTCGAGAGCGTCGAGACCCGCAACTTCGCCGTACAGGCTCTGCCTGCTACCGCGTATGAGGAAGTAGAATTTGCAAAGGTTGACATGGCGGCCATTGAGAGTATCATTGGAACAGCCAGCCCCACCCTCTATGGCCTTGCTATCGACTCTGTGGCTGCCGTCAAGGGAACCTACAGCAAAGATTGGTCATGCGATCCGAAGCCCGGTTTCTGGCTCAACAGCGACGGTCGCGTATCTGTCTGGGGCGATGGCAACTCAAACGTTGCAGTATGCTTACACAGTGACGGTGTGCTCACTTACAACCAGAAGCCCAACGCCATGAAGATTGGTGACGTGTTCAAGACCCAGCTTTTCCTCGTGAATGAGGAGAACGACAAAATGGTAACTCTTAATATCACCATCAACTTCGTCGAGACGCTCGAACAGAAGGAGGAAGTGGGTTCTGAGAACATCGTCATCCCCGTCGCTGAGACTGAGCAGGCCACTGCCATCGACCTCACAAAGGCTGCAGAGGCCCTGGGCACTACCGTTGCCGACCTGCTTGACAGCAACAACTACTACCTGCGCGGCATGGCTGCCGGTGCCTACGGCGAGGGAAAGAACTGCGAGAACGGCCTGAGCTTCGCCTCCAACGGCGAATACGACGGCACAGGCAACCTGTGGTTCTACATCGCTGCTGATGGCGACAAGGTGACACTGAACAGCGGCAGCAACGACCCCGTGGCCGACGACTTCAACGCCAAGGCTCAGTTCTGCTTCGAAAAGGACAACAAGCAGTATGTGTTCTACGCTACCCTGGCTTCGCCGGCATGGATTGCCAACGGCATTGAGAGCGTGAAGGCCGCCGGCAACGCTGGTGTCATCTACGACCTGCAGGGCCGCAAGGTGGTGAAGGCTCAGCGCGGTCTCTACATCCAGAACGGTCGCAAGTTCATTGTGAAGTAATAAGCACCCGAAAAAACATCATCGAAGCGGGCGTGCCTGGTAACCGGCGCGCCCGCTTTTAATAAAAACAAGACTTATGAAACAACTGATAGTGATGATTCTGGCCATGATGGTCAGCCTGTCGATGCAGGCACAGAGTGCCGAGAAACTGTACGACGAGGGCAAGGAACTGTACGACGCCAAGAACTACAAGGCAGCACTGCCCAAACTGAAAGCTGCAGCCGAGAAAGGACACAAAAAGGCGCAATACCGTCTGGGCCGCTGCTACGACAAAGGACACGGCACGGCAGAGAACGACAAGCTGGCGGCAGAGTGGTATCAGAAGTCGGCCAGTCAGGGCTACGCCAAGGCGCAGTACCAGTTAGGCAAGTGCTACAAGGACGGCGAGGGCGTGACTAAAGACAAGAAGAAAGCCTTCGAACTCTTTATGCAGGCCGCCAAACAGGAGAATGCCGACGGCGAGTATGCCGTGGGTAAGGCCTACTTCAAAGGCAAGGGTGTGGCAGCCGACAAGGCCCAGGCCAAGAAATGGCTATTGCGTGCCGTCAAGAACGAGAAGGGCGGCGACGAGATTCTGGCCGACCTGAAGAAAGAGGCTGCCGACGGTGAGGAGGATGCCAAAGCCATGCTCGCACTAATTGGCAAGAAGTAGCCTATACTATAAGAAAACTAACTAGCACCTCTGACACCCGACACCTAACTTTCTGACTATCAGCATGATTTGACGGCGGTTAGGTAGCACCTAAGTAGCACCCAAACTAACACCCAAAACGTCCCGGCCTCTCATGAAAAAATCCAGTGTGGAAATTTTCATGAGAGGCCGGGATTTTTTCATGAGCGGCCTGCTCATAACATCAAACGCGTACGTAACACGCCATCTGGGTGCTACTTGGGTGTTACTTAGGTGCTACCCACCCAAGCCAGTAAAACCATGACTATCAACAAGATAAGTGTCGGGTGTGAGAGGTGAGGGTTATGTTTTCCACATGTATAGGATTATCTCAGGCTTTCACACCATTTCGGCAATATCAGATGTAACTTTCTTGATTACCTCTGTGTGTTAGTGGTTATGTCTTCCATGTGAATGGCTTTGTCGCCCCATCCGTCAGAGAAGATCATTGGCGAATGAGTTGTAAGGAGAATCTGTACGTTGGGGTTCAGTTGCAGAATCATGTCTATCAGTTTGTACTGCCAACTGATGTGCATGGAAATCTCCGGCTCGTCAAGCATCAGAACATATTCCTCGCCGCGCTCCAGCAGAACGGTGAGCAGAATAATTAGGAGTTGCTTCTCGCCTGACGATAGTTCTTTGGGATAGATGCCAATAGCGTTATCTTTTAAGAATACAAGTTTAGTTGAATCATTAGAAAGCACCTTCCCTGTTTCGGCAAAACACTCATTGACCAGGCGAATGAACAGGTTCTTTCGCTCATTAATCTTATCAAGTTCCTGCTTGGTAATACTGCT
This sequence comes from uncultured Prevotellaceae bacterium, assembly GCA_947303855.1. GTDB lineage: Bacteria > Bacteroidota > Bacteroidia > Bacteroidales > Bacteroidaceae > Prevotella. The sequence goes on along the minus strand of CAMYZO010000002.1, from coordinate 38,516 downwards.
GTTTGAATTGATATGTTCTGTCAGTTCCTTCACTAAGTCCGAAAGGTAGTAGCCATAATCACTTTGCAGTTTCTCAAGCCTTATGTCAAGATAACTGTCTTGACTGCTCTTGCCATCACCCTTGACGTCGAAAGTAGAAACAAAATCCAACTTTAGCAATTTGCGGTACTCAGAATCAGGAATTCTGTTACCATTCAGCATCGGTGTCCACGAAGTGACGTTCTTAAGTATGTCTTCACCGTCTTTGTCCTTGGAAAGCATGTTCTCAAATTCCAGATACTCCATGACCAAATCATCCTTAAATGTGACTTTAGTCAGATGGCTTTGGAAGAACAGGCCGTCTTCCTTGATCTTCATATCGCAATAAGCTTTATTTCAAGTGCAAAGTTACAAAAGATTTTCCAAATAATTCTACTTATTCCTCAAAAGGATATGTTTCGTCGCAAATATCGCTCAGCAGCTTGTCGTTGTAGAGCCAATCTTTACGAGGCCTGGCATTACAGGATTGATTAAAAGATAAACTATTCCGTATTCCATATTATAGGCACTCATTGGGATTATCACTGTCGAAAATGTCCCATGCAAGCATCCACACAAGACGGTTGATGTTTTCTTGGCGGTCCCTCAATTCGTTATCGTTCCAGCGTCCCATTTCTTTAAGAGCTGACAGTAATTGTTCATCTGTGTATCTCTTCATCAATTCTTGTATTTTTAGAGAGTTACTCACCTCTGTTACGGCAATGTCGTTTTCACCTATAGTACAGATGCTTTTGATTTGTTTACCCGTCAGGAGAATCTCAATCTCACCACTACTTGACCGTCCTATATAAATATGCTTGTCGTAAATGGTCTTTTTGCCAGTCTGCCGGTTTTTTTCGCGAATTGTCATCATGTGAATTATTGGTATCAATTATTTGATTCTTGATAAAGCTTAAACAGTTCGACAACAATCAAATTGTCATTATCTATCATTGTCTTGACGTCAAAGCCGTAAGCTTCCATTACAGCACGGTCGTTTTGCTGGTGTGCCTTGCGTAATTCGGATGGCATGGCAACCTCATCGTAGAGGTCAGCCAGGGTCGAGTCAGGAAAAAGAGCGCGTGCATCAAGGATGGCTTTCGCCGTCTGCATTATTATTGATTTCTGCTTATCAGTGGGCTTAGGCCAAGGAAAGTTGTTGTAGACGTTGTTCACTGTATAACTGTAATCGCTTTTCAGCCTTGTGCAGATTGTACGCATCCAGGCCATGTGTACATTAGACTCCAATATGCCGAAGTGATAAAGAGTTCCTTCAGGCATTAGTCTCACTTTATCGCTACAGATGACTGACGCATCCATATATCCCATAGGTATGTATTTGCGATTCTGAGATGATACTTGTGGAATGACGATATAACTTCCTTTTGGCATATTCTCCACATGGAATCGTGTAGGACGGTCTGCAAGCTTTCTTGTACCAGGACTTTTGCTTGCTAACCGATAGTTGCGCACGGCCTCCACACGTTGTAGACAATGAGGCATCCGTCGCAGTTCCGCAGGCGTACAATCACCTAACCACAGACAATAGCGCGGTTTCTGATTGATGAATTCAAAAGAACCATACCATTTGTGGAAATACGGAGCCGACAGAGGCTCAGCCTTAACGAAAGCCTCCATCTCTTCACAATCGAAGAGATAATAACCTCCATCAATGGGCTTGTTGCCAATACCAATTTCCGGCACATCGGAAAGTGGATGTTGCCGACTGCCCACAAAGACATCAGGCGCATCAAGCAAATAGGCATTTATGTTCTGAACTAGTGAGACTCGGCTGCCTTCAAAAATGTACTTTTTCCCAGTATCATGATAGCTAAAGCCCACGATGATACAATGAACATGAGCCTTCAGCGTGGCTTCACTGTCCCAGCGGAAAGTGCGGTGAGCAAAGTTGATGCGGACTCCCCTCTCATAAAGCGTTTTCCAAAGGTTTGCTACCTGCTCACCTTGACAAATACTATTGGTCGATACAAAAGCGGAATGGCACGAGGGGTTGACTTTCATTAGATCGGCAGATTTCTTGTGCCAACAACAGACATAGTCGAGGTTACCCACATTCTGCCAATTTCTCCCAAAAACGTCTAACATATCCTGCTTCTGAGCCTCACTCATCATCCTTGCTCCCACAAAGGGTGGATTGCCAATGATGTAATCGTATTGAACATGATAACGCTTCGTATCAGTTTTAATGTCACCATCAAAATGCTTTGTTACAATATTCACTTCATCATACTCCACAACTGGCTCACCCGCTACCATTGGCTCTTGTTCAATCATCAGGTGGACGTTTTTCGCATGAATGGTTGGAACGTCCGATTTCACCTCTATCACATCCCAATCCATTCGCAACGCATTTCCCTCACGAATATTGAAATAAGACTTCAGCGGCAGGAAGTCGATGTCCTGATGGACTATCTTCTCCGTCTCTGCCAGCATTTGTGCTTCGGAAATCCACAGGGCAGTTGTGGCAACGGTAACGGCGAAGTCGTTGATCTCAATACCGTAAAACTGCTGGATATTGACTTTGATGGGATTAACGAACTCGCCCAACATCATCTGACCATGGTACATCTCTCGGATAGCCTCATTTTCCAAACGACGCAGGCTCAGATAGGTCTCGGTCAGGAAGTTGCCGCTTCCGCAAGCAGGGTCAAGGAATGTCAGCGACGAGAGTTTCGTCTGGTAGTCGCTGAGTTTGCGCTTGCGTTGTCGTTCAACTTTCTCTTCGAGAATGTCATCGAGTTCACGGCGCAGGTCATTCAAGAACAGCGGGTCGATAACCTTGTGGATGTTCTCTATCGATGTGTAATGCATTCCACCGCTGCGACGTGTCTCAGGGTTTAGCGTCGATTCAAACACGGCTCCGAAGATGGTTGGCGAAATCTCGCTCCAGTCGAAATCGAGACTGGCGTTTCGGAGTAGCGTCTGTTTCAGTTCCTCTGTGAACTGTGGTATCTCTATTTCTTCTGCAAACAAGCCACCATTGGTATAGGGGAATGCCTTCAGCTCCTCTTGCAGATATTTGCTGCGCTGCTCCTGTGGCGTATTCAGCACCTCAAACAGGTCACGCAAGGCACGGCGCAGGTCTTTGGCCTCGTAGGTCACAAGGAAATCGTGGAACTGATCATGAGTAAAGATTCCGGCATCCTCGGCATAGAGACAGAACACAATACGTACACAAAGAATATTCAGCCAGCGGAGGGCTTCAGGCGAATTGTCATCATATTGCGTGAGCAGGGCTTCATATATCTTGCCAACAATCTCACCTGCCTGCATCGAAACGACCATTTCCTTCGACAGGTGCTCACTCTTAGAATCCACCAAGAACTTCAGGCGATAGTATTCCTTACCCAGGTTCTCCAACAATATTTGCGCTGGTTCACCATTAGGCTGTTCCATGTCGTAAATCAGAAATTCAGAGAAGTTGCACGTCACTATCCAACGAGGATGTTGCGAAACGGGCAGGCTGACCACATAGCGCCGTCCCTGCTGGAAGGGAGTAAGCACAGAACCGTCACTTTGACGCTTAGGCGCACGCAGGTCGATGCCTAATGATTTCTGCTCAATAAGCACACGGGTAGAAAGGATATGTCCATCAACATAGTTAGACTCATCCACCTTATGATGTTCCTCAAAACGAATGAACCCATCCGTGGGGGTCTCAATGCCAAAGACATTGCTCAGCAGGTCAATCCAGAAAGGTTGTGATTCGCCTCTCTCATAACCTCTGCCCTTCCAGCGCGCTGCAAATTCCGCAGCAGCCGCAGCAATTTGTTTATCTGTCTTCATATTGATTGCTCTCGGTTCAAATTTATAGCTGCAAATTTACACTTTTTGTTTGACTTTCGGATGCTTTTTGGCTAAAAAAGACTGAATCTTAACCGTTTTTAGAAGAATTGCGTAAGTTCACTCTTATACATTTGGGCATTCTAATCAACATACTCTACCCTATTTGCGACAGTTTTTGCAGCCATTTTCGCTGTTTGTCGCAAAAAGGGGCAGTTGTCGCAACTCGCTGACGGCTTTTTCAGAAGAATATTTGGAACGTGCCGATTTTCGTCTTACCTTTGCATCGTCAAAAGGACAAAACAACAGTATTAACAATAAAATAAAGAAAGGAAAAAAGTTATGGCAAAGACACCAGTGACAATGAAGATTGACGGTTATACCGATCGTGAAGTGATGATGGTAACCTACGAGTTCAGTCAGGCTACCGACGTTGAAGGACAGATGAGCGGTATTCCCCGTGGCGGCAAGATTCAGGTCCGCGTGAAGGCTCACAACAGCGGCACCCCCGACCTGATGGCCTGGATGGTGGAGCGCAACCTGGCCAAGGACGGCACCATCGAGTTCCTCGAGACCAAGACCGGCAAGGCCATGAAGACCATCAAGTTCACCAAGGGCTACTGCGTCAACTTCGAGGAGAAGTGGGAAGACAAGATGGGACACTTCGAGGAGATTACCATCACCTGTCAGAACATCGAGATCGGCTCCGTGAAGTTCGAGAACGAGTGGGCCTAAGTTCAATTAAATTGAAAATTGAAACTTGAAAATTGAGAATTGTGAATTGACAATTGTGAATTGTGAATTGAAAATCGAAAATCGTAAATAGAAAATAAAATTATGGCAGAGAACATCACACCGGTAACCCTCCAGGTATCAGGGTTCCAAGACCGCGAAGTATTGTTGGTTGACTACAAGTTTGATCAGGCAACCGACCGTGAAGGACAGATAGCAGGCATTCCCCGTGGCGGACGCGTCACCATCCGCGTGAAGGCCCTCAACGACGGCAACACCGAACTGCTGCAGTGGATGCTGGGCGCCAACGACCCCCGCGACATGAAGGTCGTCTTCCTGCAGACCATCGACGGCTCGACCATGAAGACCCTTGAAGGCACAGGCTGCTACTGCGTGAACTACAAGGAGAAGTGGGAGGACGGACAGGAGCACTTCGAGGAGATAGAGATTGTGTGCCAGGTGCTGAAGAACGGCTCCGTAGGCTTCGAGAACCCCTGGAAGTAAACATAACACGAACAAAATCGCGAGACCGTCTGCACAGCAAGGAAACTGTGCAGACGGTCTTTTTTTAGACACATGCAAGACATTGTGACCTCCCCAAACCCCTCCTGTAGGAGGGGGATGCTTACAATTTGTCCTCCCCCTACAGGGGGAGTTAGAGGGAGTCGTAACAGGGGGAGTTAGAGGGGGTCATAAGGGTGGAAAACTTAATATAATAACTTTTTCCCATTGATGATATTAATACCCGGCTGAGGCTTGCTCAGACGACGCCCCCGCAGGTCGTAGACGGCATCAGCAGCCGCGGGACGGCTGACGGGGATGGTGCTGACGGCTGTAGGGTCGGTGGTGCTGATGCTGCGCAGGATAGCCGAGGCAGAGGTGCCGCCAACGGTGATGTTGAACACGAAGTTGGCCGAGGCCGAGGTGCCTTTGGCATTCTTGCGGTAACGCAACGTCTGACGGATGGTGTAGGTCTGACCCTCCTTACACTTGCCGGGGTACTGTCCCAGCGAGAACGACAAGTTGCTGGCATCGAACTCAGAGTAGATGGCACCATCGGCGTAACTGCTCACCTGTCCGTTAGCATCGAACCAGTGGCCGTAGCCCTGGGCCGTGAAGCCGCTCTGCGACAGCTCGCCATCAGGGGTGCAGGCATAGAGCAGGATATGGCCGCTGGAGGGGCCGCGGTCGTCCCATGACTGCATCTTCGAGGCGATGGCTGAGGGCTGTAGCTGGAAGGCGGTGCCCAGTGCCACCTGGGCGCGGCCGTTGACGTTGGCTGTCGTACCGAAGTAGGTACTTGACGACAGCGGAAAACTGACATCATACGTGAAGGTGATGTCAGAAATCTCGCGACCGTCGAGATTGGCCTGGGCATAGACGGTGGCACGGTTGGCCAGGTCGGTGCCTTCAAGACGGAACTTATAGGGCCACATATCGTCCTTGTTGATGCTCTCGTCCCAGGAGTGGACGAAATAGTTCTTCAGCGCCGGCGACACGACGAGCCACAGGCGGCTGACCCCCTGGGGCACGGTGAAACCGTAGTCGGCAGTCTTGGTGCCACTACCCTGGCAGTAGACACTGTCTTCAGAGAAATAGCGGCGCGTGCCGTCCTGCATCAGCGCCACGTAGCCCATGCGGAAACCACGGCTGGCCCGCGGACCGCCGGGCACATAGTGGCGGTAGCCGTTGGCATCGGCGGCAATGGTCTCCTCGCCGGTCTCACCGTTCAGGTAGGTGCCGGGGTCGGCCTCCAGCAGTTGTGCCCCCACGTTCAGTCCGGTGAGGGTGGTCTTAACCTCGGTTCCGGCGGCGGGCACCTGCAGGGGAATGATGTTGAAGCCCGTGCCCTGGGGACAGGAGAAGAGGGCCACCTGGTACTGGTCGTCATCGGTGAGCACGCAGCGGTAGGTGAAGTCGCCGATATAGGCCTCGCGATAGGGCTTGCAGACGTCAAGATCCCATGTAGCCAGACGGCAGGCGTAGTCGAAATAGAGTTTATAGAGGTCGCGGGCCGAGAGGCCCTTGAGCTGCATCAGCGCACTGTTGAAGTCGGTGGCGTTGCCGTCTTTCTGATTCTTCATCGGTGTGCGCCACACCTGTGCCACGGTAGTAATGTCGCTATAGTACTGACAGAGGTAGTAGTGGAACCAGTACGACTGGTAGCGATGCCACTCATGAGAGAAGGCATAGTTATGGGAGTTACGGAAGACACCCATGCTCTGGTCGAACATCAGTTCGGGATAGGCCTGGTTGGCCTGCCACTGGGCCGTTTGCTCCCAGATGGCCTGTCCGTTGCCGCAACGCAGATGGAATCCGGTATTGTCGGTACTCGACGACACGGGATTGTAGCCCGACGACTCGGCGTAGGCCATGTAGTGGAACGAGTGACCCACCTCGTGTGCCAGCGAGTGGCCGGCAGGCTTGACGGTGGCGGGGTTGAGCCAGAGGGCGCTGCAGCGGAAGTCGTAGCCGCCACCGTAGCAGGTCCACTCTGTGGTGTAGTTCATGATGATGATAATCTTGTACTTGTTGAGCATGTTGCTATTGGCAAACCCCAGCTTGTTGATGTTCAGGTCGTAGCAGTTCTCGGCCACCCTGAGCACGGCATCAATGTCGACCGTCATGTCGACACCCTGCAGCGACGGTGCCTTGGCGGGGTCGCTGCCAAAGCCTTTCTGCCAGAAGACGATGCAGTTTTCCGACTGCTTGCTGCGGTTGTACGACCACTGCTTGTTAACATCGCCATCCTCGGTGTACTCTTGTGTGGAGGCGTTGTATGACCAGGACAGGGGGATGTAAACGGTTTTCTCTGCCAGCACATTCATGGCAAAGGCGAAGAGCAGGGTTGCAAAAGTAAAAAGTCGTTTCATATTGCTGTATTGTTTTCGTTATCGTTTTCGTTCTTAGTTACCAGCCATAGCCCCAGTCGGGAGCATTGCTGATGCTGAAGTTGACGCTGACGTTCACCTTGAGCAGCGTGCCCTGGTGGGGATACTGTATCTGCATGGTGACGGTGTGCTGCTTGTCGTAGCAATTGTAGGTATAGAGGCCGCAGTTCCAGTTCCAGGGGTCCTGGAACACCTCGATGTAGACGTGGCCCCAGTCGAAATAGCCAGGGTCGCCATCCTCGTCGAACCAGCCGCCATAGGCACCGTTGGTATGGTTCTCACCCTCGGTGCCGTCGCTGTTCAGCGGCACGATGCTGATGTTGGCCTCCTGCAGGTCGCCCTGGGCGATACCCATGAGCTGGCATACCCGCTGCCGGTTGACCTTGACCTTGGCAGACTGGACAAAGCCTTTGTTCCAGTCCATGGTTACACTGGCGGTGACGGTGCCGCAGAGCTTACTGCCGGTGACGGGTGTCTCGTCGGGTTCGGGGATGGCGGCAATGAGATAGGTCATGTGCTGGCGGCGGTTGTTGAGCCAGCGGTGCATCTTCTCCAGTTCCGTGTCGAACGTCTTACCGGCCAGCGGCCAGCGCTGGAATTCGCGGTCGATGGCGCCCGAAGCCCGCAGCTGCCCGACATACTTCATGCATTCGCCCCAGGCATGGCTCACGATGCTGTCCTTGACGGCAGCCCACTGGGCCTTGTAAGCCTTGACAAACTCAGGACAGCCGAAGAGGTCGGTGAAGAACTGAGGCACGTAGTTGTAGTTGCCGTTGCGCTTCAGCGGGTTGGTGCCCATGACAGTCTCCTGATAGTCGGTAAAGAAGGTGTGGCCGGTAAACATGCTGCTCCAGTCGAAATCGTAGCCGGCGTCGAAGTCCCACAGCGGTCCCATGACCCAGGGGCCGTCGCCGTCCTTGTGCATATAGATGGAACGCGGTGCCGACAACTCAACGTTGTAGATAAACTCCTGTATCTGCAGGTACTTGATGAACGAGGGCACATCGAGCAGTTGCTCCACGCGGGGGTAGTCGCGTGTCTTGATGGCCTGTTCCAGTTCGGCCAGCACGGACCTGACGGAGTCGACGGTATGGGTGGTGAAGTACTCGTCGTCAGGGTATTTCACGCAGACAGGCATCTGATAGACCTCTGACCAGAAATTGTCGGCGGCATGGGGGCTCTCAGCGGGACCGTCATCGACATCGAGGCTGATGAGGATACCATGCTCATCGCTGACGTCCACACGGTTCTTGTTCTGCTGCACCTGCTCGGTGAGCTGGTAGACTCCCCGATAGTCGCCGTTGACGAACAGTTCGACGTAGCGTGTGTGGTTGGTGAAGGGCAGGCCGAGCCAGTGGCCCATCTCAAAGACGAAGGTGTTCATCAGGTCGGTGACATCGCGGTAGTTAGCCAGCAGCACCCAACTCTTGGCCTTACTCAGGCCCAGCACCTTACGCTTCTGGTTGAACTTGATGCGGTAGGGTTTCTTGTCGTACCACAGGAAGGAACTGTTGCCGCGGCCACGTATCTGGGCGTTGGCAGAGAAACTGGAGAACGACCCCTGGGCATTGAGCGACAGGTGGCAGTCGGTATAACTGTCGCGTGACGTGATGTCGCTGCCATCGGCGGTGGTGAGATAGAGCTGAAACACCTGGTAGGGATTCTTGGTCTCTACCGTGGAGGCTGTCTCATAGAAGGTGACGCTGTCAATCTGCTCTACGGCAAAGGGCACCGTCTGGTTCCCGGCGACGCTGACGAGCATGGACTGCTCGTCGCTGCTGAAGCGGATCTCGCTGATGCTGTCAACCAGGATGGGGAAGCGCCACTGGTGGTTCTGGCTGTTCAGGTAGACGCTGACCTGCCGCTGCGCAAAAACACACTGGCCCGTCACCAGAAAAGCGGTGACGAGAGCCAGTGCTACTAAACTATTACTAATAACTTTACCGTATTTCATATCCCTCTGAATAGGCCACCTGACGCTGACCAGAAACGCTGACGGGATATCCGTAGTTGACCTTCCACTCCAGCACGCCGCCAGACTCTCCCTTCTGGAGTTGGGCCACAATCTTCAGCCCCTTGGTGGTAACGGGCGTGAAGTCGACGCTGTTGTAACAGTCTTTGCGAACGGTGAACGGGCTGTGGTTCTCAACCTCTTTCCACTCGCCGTCGGCAGTCTTGTAGTAGAGCACCCAGGACTCCGGCGTACGGAAGTTGCCGTCGTAGTGGTCGAAGTCGAGCCAGTAGACCTGCACGTTAGACACCTCATAGGGTTTCTCGAACTCATAGGCGATGCTCTCCTTGGTGCCACGCTTCAGCCACCAGTAGTGATAGGGCTTGCTGGTGTCGCTGGAACGGCGCGGCTCCCACTGGTCGTTGACGCCACCGGCCCAGGAGTCGGTAGGTGCTGTCTCGGGCGCATCGTTCTGGATGGGTCCGCGGTTGCTGAACGTCCGGGCACGACTGGCGATGGTGGGACGCGGCGTAGCCACGGCCTTCGCGGGGCTATTGGCTATCCACACCTCCATCTGCTGGGGCTTGCGGTTGTTCCAGACGGAATAAGGAATGGCACGGAAGCGGGTGTCGGTGACGTCGCCGTTGGGCTCTACCTGTCGGGCCTGGCCTTCGAGCACCATGACACCGCCGAGAAGGTCTTTCTCAAAACGGGCATCGATGGCTGTGGCGTCAAGGATGTACTTATTGAAGACGGTGCCATCGGGCTGGTCGCTGCCTTCGATGCAGAACACCACAGGACCGCGTTCCAGGGCTACCTTGCCGCGGTCGTCCTCGGCATTGTCGTTTGCCACGATGCGGCGCACCTCCATCGGCAGGTTCAGTTCAATCTTGTCGCCCTGTTTCCACTGGCGGTCAATGGTGACGTAGCCGGTATTCTCAGGATAGAGGGCCTTGCCGTTGACGCTGACGCTATAGGTCTTGGCCTTATCCAGATAGGTGTAGAGGTTATTGCCGGTGGGCGAGGTCTTCAGCCAACTGGGGATACGGAGTTTGATGACAAAGCGGCCGCTGCCCTTCTTGACCTTGATGCTGATCTTACCGTCCCAGGGATAGTCGGTGGTCTGCTCCAGTTCTACCTTGCCAATCTTGGCAGTACCCTGAGCATAAAGGTTGACGAAGATGTCCTTGCCCTGACAGGCATACATATAGCCGGGAACGGAAGCCACGAAACGGGTGACGTTGCCCGGACAGCAGGCACAGCCGAACCACTTCTGGCGCTCGTGCTCGCCATCGCTCTCAAGTGGGTTGTCGTAGAAGAACTTGTCGCCGCTGAGAGAGACGCCGCTCAGCACATTATTATATAAGGCACGCTCGCAGATATCTATATACTTCGACTCGCCCGTGGCCAGGAACATGCGGTAGTTCCAGTAGACGTTGGCAATGGCAGCACAGGTCTCACAATAGGCTGTGTGGTTGTTCAGCTCGTAGTCAGGACCGAAGCCCTCGCCCTGGGGCCGGCTGCCGATGCCGCCGGTGATGAAGAGTTTCTTGGACGACATGTTGTCCCAGATACGCTCCAGCGCCTCCTGGTAGGCCTTGTCGCCAGTGAGTGCTGCCACATCGGCCACACCGGAATAGAGGTAGCCGGCACGGACGGCATGGCCCACAATCTCCTGCTGCTGCAAGATGGGCATGTGGTCCTGGGAGTACTCGCTGGGGCGGTGGCCGTCGGTGCATCGTCCGGTCTCTTCGACGAAGTACTTGGCACCGTCAAGATATTTCTGATTGCCCGTCACCTTGTATAGCTTGCAGAGAGCCATCTCAATGATAGGATGACCGCCGGGACGGTGAATCTGTCCCTCGCCAGGGCCAAAGGTCTTACACACCAGGTCGGCGTTCTTGATGGCTACATTCAGGAAATTGCGCTTGCCCGTAGCACGGAAATGGGCCACGGCACTCTCAATGAGATGACCTGAGTTGTAGAGCTCGTGCGAGTTGATCTTCTCCCAGCGGCGGCTTCCCCACCAGCCCGACAGACGCGTACACTTATTGGTGACGCAGGTGGTCAGGTAGCCGTCGTCCTCCTGGGCTTTGGCAATGAGGCTGATGACAGAGTCGAGATACTGGTCGAGCCGGCGGTCGTACTGCACGGCCAGCGAGTAACTGGCTCCCTCAATCACCTTATAGGGATCGGTATCGTCGAACGAGAAGTCGCCCTGATGCTCCTTCACATCGGTATCCAGACGGCCGTTGTTCTTGGCGGCCAGCGCAAAGTTGTCGAAGCGTCCGCTCTTCTCACACTCACGGAAGGCAGAGGGAATGCTGACCTTGCGGTTGGTCTCAATGCGCGGCAACCAGAAACCGTCGTGCATCTGTACCTGCGTGAAAGGCACCTCTTTAATATATGAACCCTTTACGTCTTTGGCTGCCGTGGCTCCACATATCACCAGGAGCGACAGGCTGGCAGAAAGTGCTGTTTTCTTTATCATTCTTAGGTTGTGACGTTAATTAATAATTTCAGGTTGATTCAATTTTCAGCACAAAGGTAAGGCTTTATGCCGATATAGCATGCAAGAATAGTCCAAAAAGGGCAGAAAAACATCCAAAACACACGATTAAACAGGCATTTTGGCCGATTTTCATATCTATCTTGGACGCTTTTTGTAGCCGTTCTACGAAATTATTGCTAACTTTGCAGTCGAAGAAAACTACCATATTATCTTTTCTAACGTATGAAGCAGACCTTACTGATGATGATGCTGGCCGTACAGACGGTGGCCGCAGCACAGCAGAACAGTCCGAAGGCGACAGCCGACGACTACCGGCGCGCATTCGGCACCAGCGGACGCTACAGCCACAAGATGCGCCTGGGCGACGTCAGGGCACACGCCATACCGGGCTCCCATAAATTCTGGTACTCGGTGACCGACAACAACCAGCAACTGTTCAAGGAGATTGACGCCGACCGCCAGACGGTGACACTGCTGCCCGGCAACCCCGAACCGCCCCGGAAGCATGAAGAGCACGGACCGGCACGCCACTGGATGGAGGTGCCCGACGAGAAAGACGGTGTGCAGACATCGCCCGACGGCAAACAGCAGGTGTACCACAAGGCCGACAACCTGTGGATAACAGAGAACGGACAGAGCAGGCCGCTGACCACCAACGGCGACTCCGCCAACTACTATTCGGCATGGGGCACCTTCTCGCCCGACGGCCGCTTCTTTGCCACGGTACGTATCAAGCCCGCCCCGAAGCACTATGTCTACTACGTAGAGTCATCGCCCAAGGGGCGGTTGGAACCGGTACTCCACAAACAGGAATATGCCAAGCCCGGCGACTCGCTGAACTACCGCGTGCCCGTCATCGTGGAGTTGGCCACGGGCCGCGTCATAGAGCCCTCCACAGAACTGTTCCGACACCAGTACTACGTGTCGGCACCACAGTGGGAGGCTGACAGCCGGCGCATAACCTTTGAGTTCAACGAACGCGGCCACAAGACGTTCCGCGTGCTGGAACTGTCGGCGGAGACGGGACAGGTACGCACGCTGATAGAAGAGACAAACGCCAAATACGTGAACTACAACCGCCAATACCGCTACGACTTCAAGAACGGCCGCTACATACTGTGGACCAGCGAACGCGACGGCTATAACCACATCTACCTGTACAACAGACAGACTGGACAGCTGGTACGCCAGGTGACGCACGGACAATACTATGTGCGCGAGATACAGCACATAGACGAGAAGCGCGGCGTGGTCTACTTCTCGGCCAACGGTCCTACGGGACTGCGACAGAGCGACCGCAAGAAGAGCGTGGAAGACCCCTACCTGATACATTATTATAAGATTGGCCTCAACGGCAAGGGCATGGTCTGCCTGACACCCGAAGAGGGTAACCACCACGTGACCTACACCAGCGACATGGCCTACCTCGTTGACACTTACTCCACCGTTACCACTGCCCCCGTCAGCGTGCTGCGCTCGGGAAAAGATGGAAAAGTGCTGAAAACCCTGGAGACAGCCGACATCAGCGCCCTGGAAGCCGAGGGATGGAAAGCCCCGGAGGTGTTTGTGGCCAAGGGGCGCGACGGCGTGACCGACATGTGGGGTATCATTGTGCGCCCCACCAACTTCGACCCCGCGAAGAAGTACCCGGTGATAGAGTATATCTACTCAGGCCCCGGCGACCAGTACGTGCCCAAATCGTTCCGGCCCTGGATGTGGGGCATGGCGGAACTGGCCGAACTAGGGTTTATCGTGGTACAGCTCGACGCCATGACAACATCGTTCCGTAGCCGTGCCTTCGAAGAGGTATGCTACAAGAACCTGGCCGACGCAGGACTGCCCGACCGCAAGGCATGGATACGCGCTGCCGCCGGGAAATACCCGTATATGGACATAGAGCGGGTGGGCATCTACGGCTGTTCGGCTGGTGGACAGAATGCCCTGACGGCGGTGCTTCAGCATGGCGACTTCTACAAGGCGGCCTACGCTGCCTGTGGCTGTCATGACAACCGCATGGACAAAATATGGTGGAACGAGCAGTGGATGGGCTACCCTGTGGACAGCAGTTACGTGGCCTGCTCGAACGTGGAGAATGCCCACCGGCTGGAGCGCCCGCTGATGCTCGTCGTGGGCGAACTGGACGACAACGTGGACCCGGCATCGACGATGCAGGTGGTGAACGCGCTGGAGAAGGCCGGCAAGGACTTTGACCTGGTGGTCATACCCGGTGCCCATCACACCATGGGCGAGACCTTCGGCGACCATAAGCGCTACGACTTCTTCGTGCGTCATCTGCAGGGGGCAGAGCCGCCCAAATGGAACGAACTGAAAAACCAATAACCATACAACCAACATGAAAACTGCAAAATATCTGCTGATAGGCCTGATGCTGACCATAACAGCCGCCACACAGGCCAAGGACTACACCGCCACATCGCCCAACGGCAAAATCAGGGTGACAGCCAGCGGTAGCCATGACGTGAACCTGAAAGTGGAACTGAACGGAAAACTACTTGTAGAGGCTACCGGACTGGGACTCGACAACAAGACCGGCAGCATACGCTCGGCCAAGGTGTCACGGTATGCTGAAACGATAGCGGCACCCTTCTACCGACAGTCGCGTTTTCAGACCAGCGGCACCCAGATGGACCTGAAGCTGGCAAAGGGCTATGGCATGCACGTCCGCGTGACCGACGAGGGAGTGGCCTACCGCTTCTACACCACCCGCAAGGGCGAGACCATCATTCAGAACGAGACGGCCGCCTTCTGCCTCCCTGAAGAGGCCAAAGCATGGCTCTCATACACCACCAACACGGAAAAACCCTTTGCCATGGCTTTCCAGAACACGTATCATGAGACGGCATTGCGCGATGCCCGCCCCCTACCCGCCTTCCTGCCAGCAACGGTGGACGGCGGAGCTGCCAAGGTGACTATCCTGGAAAGCGACCTGCGGGCCTATCCCGGCATGTTTCTCAAGGCTGACGGCGACAGGCTCACAGCCCTGTTCGCCCCTTATCCGAAGAAAATGGACTACTACAAATGGCGCGGCATGTCGTACGTCAGCCAGACGGAAGACTTCATCGCCAAGAGCAGCGGCGCACGCACCTATCCCTGGCGAATCATGGCCGTCAGCGAACAGGACACCCAGATGCCCGTCAACAACCTCGTTTATGCACTGGCCACGCCCAACCAGATTGGCGACACCTCATGGATAAAGCCCGGCAAGGTGGCCTGGGACTGGTGGAACGACTGGAACCTGAAGGGTGTGGACTTCGAGGCAGGCATCAACACGCGTACCTATCAGTATTATATTGACTTCGCCGCTAAGAACCATATCCCCTACGTGGTGCTCGACGAAGGGTGGTACGACTCGTCGAAGGGCGACATCATGAACCCCATTGAAGCCCTTGACCTGCAGGGACTCATCGACTATGCTGCCAAGAAGAAGGTTGGCATCGTGCTTTGGACGGTGTTCAACGTGCTCGACAAGCACCTGCAGGAGGCCTGCGAGAAATATAAGGCGATGGGTGTGAAGGGCTTCAAGATTGACTTTATGGACCGTAACGACCAGACGGCTGTGGAGATGGCAGAGCGTCTGGCCAAGACCTGCGCCCAACACCACCTCTTCGTAGACTATCACGGCTATTTCACGCCAACGGGCATGAACCGCACCTATCCCAACATACTGAACTATGAAGGGGTGTTTGGCATGGAAGAGGCCCGCTGGGCGAAGAAAGAGACCGACATGCCCCGCTACGACGTGACCTTCCCCTTTATGCGTATGATGGCCGGTCCCGTGGACTTCACCCCCGGAGCCATGCGCAACGGCACCAGGCACAACTGGGTGGAGTGCTACCAGAACCCCGTGTCAATGGGTACCCGCTGCCACCAGCTGGCATGTTATGTGGTTCAGGATTCACCCTTCACCATGCTCTGCGATACCCCGACGAATTATGAGCGTGAGCAGGAGTCGGTAGACATCATCACCTCTGTTCCTGACACCTTCGATGAGACTCTGATTCTACAGGGTGAGATGGGTAAGTATATCATCACAGCGCGCAGGAAAGGTGCTGACTGGTATGTAGGGGGGCAGACCAACTGGGACGGTCGTGACATCACCCTTCCACTTGATTTCCTTGCTGCAGGCCAGTATAAGGCTACCATCGTGACCGATGGCATCAATGCCAATCATCATGCCGAGGACTATCGTATTGAGCATAAGACGCTGGCCGCCAGCGATCATCTCCAACTGAAAATGGCCAGCGGAGGCGGATTTGTTGCCATTTTGAAAAAGTAAAAAGGTAAAAAAGTAAAAAGGTAAAAAAGAAGAAAGGACAATAGGGAAAAGATATGAAAATAAGAATGATTATTAAGGATATTGGTAGGGTAATGGGTGGTTTGCTTTTTTGCCTTTTTACCTTTTTGCCTTTATCTGCGCAAACGCCCTACAACGCCCCCGCTGCGGCTAATCCGTTTATCCCGGGATACTTCGCCGACCCTACCATCCGAAAGTTTGGCGACACCTATTATCTCTATGCCACCACCGATGGTACGGGTAACGGCTACGGACCGGCACAGGTGTGGGTGAGCAAAGACTTCGTCAACTGGAAGAACATCGTCATGAACTGGCCAACGACAGAAGTGGTTTGGGCTCCCGACGTGGTACAGCAGCCTGACGGCACTTTCAGATACTATTACTGCGAGCCGTGTGTCATCAGCATCGGTGAGAGTACATTGCCCATCGGCCCGTGGAAGAATATCTTAGGAAAAGAAGATGCCGTGATGGTGCCAGACCGCTATGTACACAATGCCATCACCCTCGACCCACAGTTGTTCCGCGATGATGACGGATCGGAGTATCTGTATTTCACCACATGGGGCATCTATAAGGGTTTCGGCTGCGGCGTTGCAAAACTGAATTCTCAATTCTCAATTCTCAATTCTCAATTAAAAGACGCACGTTTCTGGCGCGAGGACAACCCCTTCCCCATTGCTGCCGACGAGTTCTTCTCTGAGAAGCGGCTCATTCCTAACACCGAACTGAAGGACATCTTCGAGGCACCCTATGTCTTCAAGCGTAACGGCATCTATTATTTCACTTATTCGTCGGGTTCCTGCCACGACCATACCTACCGCGTGCAGTATGCCACGTCGACGACGAGTCCCATGGGACCGTTTGAATACAAGGGATGTATCCTTGCGACGAATGCAGACCAGACGGTTCACGGGCCTGGCCATCACTCCATCCTGGAGCAGGACGGCAAGTACTACATCGTCTATCACCGCCATAACCTGCCCCGCAGCGTACATGGTTTCAACCGCCAGGTGTGCATCGACGAGATGAAGTTTGATGCCAAGGGCAATATCCTGCCTGTTGTTCCCACCCACGATGCCCAAGGCGTCAGTTTTCTCACCTCTCACCTCTCACCTCTTACCTCTGATAATCTGGCATTCCGTGCCAAGGTGACAGCCTCCAGTTATTACGACGACTGGTTCAAGCCCGACAATGCCACCGACGACAACAACGCCACGCTGTGGAAAGCCGCCAAATGTAACTGGGACGGCAAGGAGCGTCACGACGAGTGGCTCATGATTGACCTTGGCAAAGCACAGAAGTTCAACGAGGTGTGGACACAGTTCGAATATGCCACCTTCTTCTACCAGTACAAGATAGAGACTTCCGCCGACGGCCGGCAATGGACGCTCTATGCCGACCGTAGCAGCAACACGATGCAGGGCTCGCCCATGATTGACAAGGGTAAAGTCAAGGCACGCTATATCCGCATCAGCATCACCGACACCCAGAAGAACGGTCACATGCCCGCCATCTGGAATGTCAAGGTGTGGAAGCAGGCACCTGAACTGCCGCAAGAGACCAGTATCTACGCCCCTCCCTACAGGGAGGGGACGGGGGAGGGTCTTGATGTGCCTCCCGCCGTCCGCCACGCTTCTTCAGCCACTGTCGACTTCAACGTGGCAGCAATGGCAGCGACAAAGGGTGCCACGCAGCCTTTTGACATAACAGAAGCAGGCGGGTTCAAGGCCAACAAACCTGTTCGCGTTCGTGTGAAGGAGGGTCGCTGGGCCATGTTCCTCAACGGCACGCAGCGTCTGGTCAGCAAGCAGCCACTGGCCGAGGACTACCGCTACAATGCACCATACACCATCTCCGCCCTTGTGTACCAGACGAAGGTGGGTCCCGTCTCAACGGTCGTATCGCTGTCAGCATCGCATGCAGACCTTGCCACCACCGAATTCCGCCTGGGCACTGACCCCAGGACGGGCATCCTCAATCATAACGGCTCGTTCGAGAGTTGTGGAGCACCTGAGGCCGTTAAGACGGCAGGAGGCCAGTGGACACTGTGGACGGTCACCTTCGACGGCTGGATGGAGCGCGTCTACCAGAACGGCAGGCTTGTCCATGAACAGAACAACTTCCTCATGGTTCGTCCCGAAGGTCACATCACCATTGGGGCCGACGGCTCTGGTGCCAACAACTTCATGGGCTACATCAGTCAGCTGACCATCCTGCCACAGGCCATGACGGTCCAGGAGGTGAAGGCCTGTTATGATACCGTCAGCAAGACTGCGCCCGTCGCCTCATTGGGCGATGACGACTTCGAGGAGACAGACCCTGACAGCAAGTTCACTTTGTCGCCAGCCATGAAGCCCGTCTTCGAACAAAAAGACGAGAGGACGCTGTCTGGCGGCAAGGCCGCATTCAACGACGACCCCCTGAAGCATGGTGCCACCATCTACAAGGAGGTGGAGGGCGACTTCGTCGTGATGGCGCGTATTACCGATATGGAGGGACTGCAGACGAGAGACATCAAACCCTATAACGAGGGCGGTCTGCTTGTCAGCAACGGTCAGGGCACATACTATCAGCTTGGCGCGTTCCCGCTCTATAACTGTGGCAACATGCTGACCATTCTAAGTCGTGCAGGGCGTCCGCAGTTCCCTAACTATAAGGGTTATGACTTCGACCCCATCGTGCAGTTCGAGCGTCGCGGCAACCTGCTCTTTGCACGCACCAGCAAGGATGGTCAGACGTGGACCAACATGCCTGGCTCGCCCATCAAGGTTGACGATGCCAAACTTGGCATTGGAGCCTACCAGACCACCTACAGCGACAACACGTCGTGGGTGAAGCTACGCGACCTCGTCATTTATCAATGAAAGGTAAAAAAGTAAAAAGGTAAAAAAACAACTAAACAATAACAATATGAAAAAGTTCGTTCTATCATTATCCCTTTTTTCATTTTTTATTAGCCCCGCAGGGGCGCAGAAGGGCTATCCCATCAGCCCCGTGCCGTTTACCAGTGTGAAAGTGACTCCAGGAACGTTCTGGGGCCAGCGACTCGAAGCCAGCCGTAAGGTGACCATTCCCCTCGCTTTCTCAAAGTGCGAGGAGACGGGCCGCTACACCAATTTCTCGAATGCTGCCCAGCACCTGAAAGACCCCTCAAAGGTGTTTAAGGTGGGCGGACTGGCCTTCGACGACACCGATCCCTACAAGACCATCGAGGGTGCCAGTTACATCCTGCAGACCTATCCCGACAAGAAACTGGTAGCCTATATCGACTCTGTGCTCGATGTGATTGCCTCGTCCCAGGAGCCCGACGGCTATCTCTACACGTCGCGCACACAGAACCCCAAGGAGCCGCATGAGTGGGCCGGCGACAAACGCTGGTCGAAGGAGGAGGACCTGAGCCATGAGCTCTATAACCTCGGCCACATGGTAGAGGGTGCCATCGCCCATTACCAGGCTACGGGCAGCCGTAAGTTCCTCGACATCGCCATCCGCTATGCCGACGTGGTGTGCAAGGAGGTGGGACCTAACCCAGGTCAGGCCTGCGTGGTGCCCGGCCACCAGATTGCCGAGATGGCACTGGCCAAGCTCTATCTGGTCACAGGCAACAAGAAATACCTGGACGAGGCAAAGTTCTTCCTCGACTATCGTGGCAAGACCACCATCGTGCATGAGTATTCTCAGGCCCACAAGCCCGTCATTGAGCAGGATGAGGCCGTAGGCCATGCCGTTCGTGCCGCCTATATGTATGCCGGCATGGCCGACGTGGCTGCTCTCACCGGCGACAAGGACTACATCAAGGCTGTCGATGCTATCTGGGACAACATCGTCAACAAGAAACTGTATATCACCGGCGGTATCGGTGCCACCAGCAACGGCGAGGCCTTCGGCAAGAACTATGAGCTGCCCAACATGTCGGCCTACTGCGAGACCTGCGCCGCCATCGGCAATGTCTATGTCAACTACCGCCTTTTCCTGCTCCATGGCGACTCGAAGTACTACGATGTGCTGGAGCGCACCCTCTACAACGGACTCATCTCAGGTGTATCGCTCGACGGCGGCGGTTTCTTCTACCCCAACCCGCTGGAGTCGATGGGCCAGCACCAGCGTCAGCCCTGGTTCGGATGTGCCTGCTGCCCCAGCAACATCTGCCGCTTCATTCCCTCACTGCCCGGCTATGTCTACGCTGTCAAGGCTGATAACGTCTATGTCAACCTCTTCCTGTCGAACAAGAGTACGCTCAACGTCAAAGGCAAGAAGGTCAGCCTGAGCCAGACAACGGAGTACCCCTGGAATGGCGACATCACCATCACCGTCGACAAGAATGCTGCCGGCCTGTTCGCCATGAAGATTCGCATCCCGGGCTGGGTCAAAAACCAAGTGGTTCCCTCCAACCTCTACCAATACACCGACGGCAAGCGCCTCAGCTATCAGATAACAGTCAACGGCCAGTCGGCAAATGGCAAACTGACTGATGACGGCTACTTCACCATCACACGCAAATGGAAGAAGGGCGACCGCGTGCAACTGCATTTCGACATGGAACCCCGTACCGTCCGCGCCAACAACAAGGTGGCTGCCGACCGCGGCATGATTGCCGTGGAGCGCGGACCGCTGGTCTATTGCGCTGAGCATCCTGACAACCCGTTTGACATCATGGGTGCCCTGATGAACCAGAACCCCACCTTTGCGTTAGGCAAGAGCGAGATTGCGGGAACACCCGTCCAGACGCTGACCACCGCCGTGCAGACGCTCGACTTCAACAAGCAAGGCAAACTTGTTGCCAGCGACCAGACGCTGACACTCATTCCCTATTATGCATGGTGTCATCGCGGCAGCAGCAAGATGCGCGTATGGCTGCCGCAGGATCTGAATGCCACAAACCCCACCCAGCCTGCCACCCTGGCCTCTGAGAGCAAGGTGGTCAGTTCGTCGAGAGTACCGGCACTCTCAAGCATCAACGACCGCCTGGTGCCGAAGGACGAGAACGACCGCTCAGTGCCTTACACCCACTGGTGGCCCAAGAAGGACTGCACAGAATGGCTCAGCTATGAATTTCCGCAAGAGGCTACCGTACAGTCAGCCACGGTGTACTGGTACGACGATGGTCCCTGGGGCGGATGCCGCGTCCCACAGTCGTGGCGCATCCTCTATCAGGACGCACAAGGCCAGTGGCAACCTGTCGGCGGCGCCGACCACTACCCCACCGACAAAGGGGCTGCCTGCACCGTCAACTTCAATCCTGTCAAGACCAAGGCACTCCGCCTGGAGGTTGTCCTGCCAAAGGACAATGCCGCCGGTCTCTTTGAATGGATTGTGAAATAAGTGATAAGGTATCAAAACAGACTTTGCCGCTATGCGCCTCGCTTCAAGAGGTTCATAGCGGCAAAGTCTGTCAATGTGTCTTAGTCAAGGTTTTGTTCCTGAAAGTCCATGTCTGCCTCTACAACATAGTAGACATCTTCAGGGTCGAATTTCCCTACCTTGTCGCGGCGAGCCTGTTCGGTCACGGCATCAGCCACCTTCTGCAGGTCAATTTCCACCTCATCCTCCGTTGAATCCAGGATGCCACTATCATAGTAATAGTCGACAATGGTATCCAGGAAATAGTAGAGGTCGTCCTCGGAGAAGGTGGTCTTCAACTCCTGCGGCAACCGCTCGCGGATAAATGCAATCTCCCGGCGGTTCTCCTCTTCGTCCATGCGAAGTTCGTCTTCAAAACTGGGCATGGCTCAGAGCAGACTTTTGAATTTCTCATCTAATTTGGCCTTGCCCTGGGCACCCACCAGTTTGTCAACGACCTCGCCACCCTTGAAGAACAGGATGGTGGGGATGTTGCGGATACCGAACTCGGCAGCCAGGTCCTCATTCTCCTCAACGTCGCATTTGCCGACGGTAATCTTGCCGTCGTACTCCTTGGCCAGTTCCTCAATGACAGGAGCTACCATGCGGCACGGTCCGCACCAGGTGGCCCAGAAATCAACGACTAACGGCTGCTGGCCGTTCTTCAGACTCTCAAAGTTCTCACTTGTGATTTGTACTTCCATAATTCTTTTCCTTTTTTATTTGTTCAAAAATCAAATTGCAAAAATCGTGCCAATATCTCAATTAATCTTATAGTCGAGTGCCTCAGTACGCTCAATATAGTCTATCAGCGCATGGCGCACGTCGACCATACTGTTCTTAGAGCGCAGCAGCACGTGGTGCTTACCCATAGAGTCGCGCAACTGGAAGAAGAGTTTCGTCTTGCCGGGATGCTCGTTGACGAGCTCACCCAGTTCTGTCACAATCTGGTCATTCAGCAGGTCGGTGGTCATCTGGATAGTGATACGGTCGATAGCCTTCTCCTTCACCGTCTGTAGAAACTCCACGCCTGTCACCTTCAGGTCCTTGGGACCGTCTTCGTTATACTGGAAGCGTGGCTTGATCTTACCCGTGACGTAAACGGAGGCACCGATGGAAAACATACCGGCCCGCATGCCCCAGTCCTCGCCGAACATGGCCAGTTCGCCGGAACTCTCGAAATCCTCTAAGGTAACGATACCGTAGGACTTGCCGGTCTTAGTAAGTCCGGTACGCACATTGGTAACGATGCCGCCAAGGATAACATCCTCGCGGTCGGCCAGTTTATCCACGTCGGCCAGTTCGGCGCACTTGGTGTTGCACAGGTTGTCGAGCACTATCTTATATTCGTCCAGCGGATGGGCTGAGAGGTAGATGCCCACCAGGTCGCGCTCCTTGTTCAGCTTCTCGATGTCGCTCCAGCGCACATCGGTCTTCGGGATGGGCGGCGTAGCTATCTCCACACCGTCGTCAAAGGCGCCGAAGAGCGAGTTCTGGGCCTGTTGTTTCTCCTGCTGGTAGAGCTGACCATAGCGCACCAGGGTGTCGAGGAACATTTCGCCCTTGGCATTCTCGGCAAAGAATTCCTCACGACGGACGCCGAAGGAGTCGAAGCCGCCACTCAGTGCCAGCGACTCGTAAGCCTTGCGGTTGACATTGGCAAAGGAGACGCGCTGTGCAAAGTCGAAGATGCTGCGGTAGGGGCCGTTCTTCTCACGCTCGTCGATGATAGCCTGTGCAGCGGAGTCGCCAAGGCCCTTGATGGCGGCGAGTCCGAAGCGGATTTCGCCTTTGTGGTTCACACCGAACTTCTGGTACGACTCGTTGACATCGGGCCCCAGCGTGGCTATGCCCATCTGCTTGCACTCGTCCATGAGCTTCGTAATTTCAGTAATCTGGTCACGGCGGCGGCTCATGATGGCAGCCATGAACTCGGCAGGGAAATTGGCTTTCAGGTAGGCCGTCTGGTAGGCCACCCATGAGTAGCAGGCAGCGTGCGACTTGTTGAAGGCGTAGGAGGCGAACTTCTCCCAGTCGGCCCAAATCTTCTCGAGCACCTTCGGGTCGTGGCCGTTCTTCTTGCCGCCGTCAATGAACTTGGGTTTCATGGCGTCGACGATATCCTTCTTCTTCTTACCCATGGCCTTACGCAGGGCATCGCTCTCGCCACGGGTGAAGTCGGCCAGCTGTCGCGAGAGCAGCATCACCTGCTCCTGATAGACGGTGATGCCGTAGGTGTCCTTCAGGTACTTCTCCATACAGGGGATGTCGTACTTGATTTCCTCGCGGCCGTTCTTACGGGCAATGAACGAGGGGATGTAGTCCATAGGCCCGGGACGGTAGAGGGCGTTCATGGCTATGAGGTCCTCGAAGACCGTGGGGTGGAGCTCGCGCAGGTATTTCTGCATGCCCGCCGACTCAAACTGGAAGGTGCCGATGGTGCGTCCCTGCTGGTACAGCTCGTAGGTCTTCGGGTCGTCGATGGGGATGGTGTCGAGGTCGACGTCGATACCACGTGTCAGCCTGATGTTGGCACAGGCCTCCTTCAACTCCGAGAGGGTCTTCAGTCCGAGGAAGTCCATCTTGATAAGCCCCGTCGACTCAATGACGTGTCCGTCGTACTGCGTGCAGTTGGTCTTCGTGTCCTTGAAGTCTGGGTCATCGGCGGTGGAGACGGGTACCCAGTCAGAGATGGGGTCGCGGCAGATAATAAAGCCGCAGGCATGGATGCCCGTGCCACGGACGGTGCCCTCGAGCATCTTGGCATATTTGATGGTGTTGGCCAGCACGGGGTCGGCAGAGGCTTCAGCATCGCGCAATTCCGGCGTACACTTGATGGCATTAGGCAGGTTCATCTTCATACCGTCAGGCAGGCGGTCGGGGATGGCCTTACACAGGCGGTTCGACTCTGACAGCGGCAGTTTTTCAACGCGCGCCACATCCTTGATGGAGTTTTTCGTAGCCATGGAGGCGTAGGTGATGATGTGGGCACAGTTCTCATGGCCGTACTTGTCCATGACCCACTTCAGCACCTTGCCGCGACCGTCGTCGTCGAAGTCGGTATCAATATCAGGCAGTGAGATACGGTCGGGGTTCAGGAAACGCTCGAACAGCAGGTCGTACTTCAGCGGGTCTATCTTGGTGATGCCTAAGCAGTAGGCCACCACGCTTCCGGCAGCGGAGCCGCGCCCGGGGCCTACCCAGACGTCCAGCTCATCGCGGGCGGAATTGATGAAGTCCTGCACAATGAGGAAGTAGCCGGGGAAACCCATGGTCTTCATGATGTGGAGTTCGAACCTCACTCGTTCTTCGACCTCTTTCGGGAGTGTAGAGTGTAGAGTGTAGAGTGTAGAGTTTGCTGCCGCCACACCTTCTGATGTAGAGTTTGCTGCCGCTGCTGTGGTTTCTGGTGCGGAGTCCTGTGAAGCGGTAGCAAACTCTACATTCTCCACTCTACACTCTACACTCTTGCCATAAAGGCGCTCGGCGCCTTTATAGGCAAGCATGGCCAGATAGTCGGCCTCGAACTTGATGCGGTAGATCTTGTCGTAGCCGCCCAGTTTCTTGATTTTCTTCTCGCCTTCCTCACGGGGCAGCGGGTTCTGGCCGTTCTCGTCGGACGTAAACTCCTTGAAAAGGTCTTCCTCGGTGAATTTCTGCCGCCACTGTTCTTCCGTGCCAAACGACTCGGGGATGGGGAAGAACGGCATGATGGGGTCGTGGTCGAGGGAATAGATCTCCACCTTATCTAATATCTCCAGGGTGTTCGACAAGGCCTCGGGCACATCGCTGAAGATAGCGTTCATCTCCTCGCGGGTCTTGAACCACTCCTGCTTGGAATAGAGCATACGCGTGGGGTCGTCGAGGTCCTTGCCCGTCGAGAGGCATAGCAGATGGTCATGGGCCTCGGCATTCTCCTCGTCAACGAAGTGGACATCGTTGGTACAGACCAGTTTGATGCCATACTCACGGGCCAGTTCAATGAGCACCTTGTTGGCCTGCTGCTGCAGGGGGAAGGTCTCGCGGTTGGCCCGCTGTGCCGGGTTCTTCACCTCGTGGCGCTGCAGTTCCAGATAGTAGTCGTCGCCGAAGACGCGGTGATACCACTCCACGGCCTCGCGGGCACCGTCCATGTCGCCGTTAAGGATTTTCTTGGGCACCTCACCGGCTATGCAGGCAGAGCAGACGATAAGTCCCTCATGGTAGCGTTCCAAATCGTCACGGTCGGTACGGGGACGCATATAGTAGCCGTCCACCCAGGAGTTGGAGACCAGCTTGATAAGGTTCTTGTAACCCTGGTAATTCTTCGCCAACACAATAAGGTGGTAGCCGCTCTGGTCTTCCTTGCCACGCCGCAGTGACTTCGAGCCATGGCGCGAGACATACATCTCGCAACCGAAGATGGGCTTGAACGGTTCGAGCCCTTCTTTCTGCCGCTTCTTGTTCACACCGATGCAGTAGTCGTGGAACTCCTTGATACCGAACATATCGCCGTGGTCAGTGACGGCCATGCCACGCATACCGTTGGCTACGGCCTTGTCGACAAGCTTGGAAATCTTCGACTGTCCGTCAAGTATAGAGTAGTACGTATGTACGTGTAAGTGGATAAAATCTTCCATCGTCAGTTTGAAATTGAGCGTCAAAGTTACGCTGAAAAGTTGAGAAAACCAAAAAAATTCATAATTATTAATTCATAATTCATAATTATTATGTACCTTTGCATCGCAATTGCTTATAACTACCATGGGAGAAAGAATTAAGAAACTGAAAAAGATAAGAATTCACCGTGAGGGAACCAGCGAACTGCTGTATAGTGCCATCATTATCATCATCATCTCCTGCGGACTCTGGTATTTGTTTCAAGCCTTCAGTCCGCTTGCCGGCCATATCGTCATGCCTTTTGTATGCGGCATTTTCGCATCTGTCTGGCTGATGATGCTGAACTTCTACCGCTGTCCTATCCGCTATTTCAACGGCGACACCGAGCGCACGGTGGTGGCACCCGCTGACGGCAAGATTGTGGTGATTGAGGAGGTAGACGAGAACGACTACTTCCATGACCGCCGACAGATGGTTTCCATTTTCATGAGTCCGCTGAACGTTCACGCCAACTGGTTCCCCGTTGACGGACGTGTGAAGTTTGTGAAGCATTTTGACGGCAATTACCACAAGGCCTGGCTGCCCAAGGCCAGCGAAGAGAACGAGCATGCCGACATCATGATTGAGACACCCGAGGGCGAGGACATTCTGGTACGCCAGATTGCCGGAGCCATGGCACGCCGCATCGTCACCTACGCCAAGGCCGACGAGGACTGCTACATCGACCAGCACCTGGGCTTCATCAAGCTGGGCTCGCGCGTCGACGTGTTCCTGCCGCTCAACTCAAAGGTCTGCGTCACCATGGACCAGCCTACGACGGGCGACCAGACGGTGATTGCAAAATTGCATTAGCCCATGAAGAAACATATTCCAAACACGATAACTTGCTGCAACCTGGTTTCAGGCTGCATAGCCACCTATTGGGCATTCCAAGGCGACTATCAGATAGCGCTGTTGTTTATTGTCATCGGAGCCGTGTTCGACTTCTTCGACGGCATGACGGCCCGTTTGCTGCATGTCTCTTCACCTATCGGCAAGGAACTGGACTCGCTGGCCGACGATATCACCTTCGGCTTCGCACCCTCAGCCATCATCTTCAGTTTCCTACAGTCCACCACAGCGGTAGCAAACTCTACACTCTACACTCTACACTCTACACTACCCTATCTTGCCTTCATCATAGCTGCCTTCTCGGCTTTGCGCCTGGCAAAGTTCAACCTCGATGAGCGTCAGGCCTTAGGATTCATCGGACTACCCACACCGGCCAACGCCCTGTTCTGGGGCGCCCTCATCGTGGGACTGGGTGACAAGATTGCCACCCTACCCTACGCTCCGTGGCTGGTACTGGCCACCATGCTGGTAAGCAGCTGGCTGCTGGTGAGCGAAATACCGATGTTCGCCCTGAAGTTCAAGACGTGGGGCTGGCAGGGTAATCAAGTGAAGTACCTGTTCCTGCTGAGTTGCATACCCCTGCTCCTGCTACTTGGCATCAGCGGCATCGCTGCCATCATCGCCTGGTATATTCTACTCTCAGTTGTCACCCAGTCAAAGGCATAAAGCCAAACCATACCGCCTATGAAAGAAATCCTATTTTTCCTGCTCTGCCTGTTGCTGTTTTTCGGCATCGTGCTGGCTATTCTGTTCCACAAGTCTATCAGCAACTTCAGGAAAATCATCAAACAGGCTGCTGATGCACGTGAGGCACGCCGCATGGCTCAGGAAGACGAGTACTTCAAGCGTACATCGAACAAGTACTATCGCGAGAATGGTACGCCCAACTTCAAGGAGGGCTATTTCAAGGGCACTGAGCATGAGACGGCCCGGCGCCAGCAGGCCCAACAGCAGCAGCAAAACACCACTGCCCGCCAACACGAGGTTAACACAGACAGCGGTGTAACGATTATTGACGACCGGAACATCAAGAATGGGGGTCGCAAGATATTCAACGACAACGAAGGCGAGTACGTCGAGTTCGAAGAGGTTTAGTTGTGTACCAAGGTACCAATCTCCTCACCCTCCATCACCTTCTTCAGATTACCCACAACATCCATGTTGAAGACATAGATGGGCAGATTGTTGTCCTGACACATGCAGATAGCCGTCAGGTCCATCACTTTCAGGCCGCGGCTGAGCACCTCCTTATAGGTAATCTCATTAAACTTCGTGGCCGACGGGTCTTTCTCCGGGTCGGCGGTGTAGACACCATCTACACGGGTACCCTTCAGCATGACGTCGGCCTCAATCTCAATGCCACGCAGCGAACTGCCCGTGTCGGTAGTGAAATAGGGCGAGCCCGTGCCTGCCGAGAAGATGCAGACATAGCCCTGCTCCATGGCCTCAATGGCCTTCCACTTGGTGTAGAACTCGCCGATAGGCTCCATGCGGATAGCCGTCAGCACCTTGTTCTTGACGCCGATGGCACCCAAGGCCGAACTGAGGGCCAGCGAGTTGATGACCGTGGCACACATGCCCATCTGGTCGCCCTTGACACGGTCGAAGCCCTTTTGCGAACCGCTCAGGCCACGGAAGATGTTACCGCCACCAATGACGATGCCTATCTGGACACCCATCTCGCTAATCTCCTTAATCTGCCGTGCATAGTCGCTCAGCCGCTCAGGGTCGATGCCGTAGCCCTGCTTGCCCATCAGGCTCTCGCCTGACAGCTTCAATAGAATTCTCTTAAATCTTGCCATATTCTTTCTTTTTTCGTTATTATTTATTTCGATGCTTCGATGCTTCGAGATCTCGATGTTTCGAGGCTTCGAGGTCTCGCCGCCTTAAACAAACCGGACTTCCTTGAACGCGTAGCGCCGCGTCCTGCCGTCCTCGACACATAGCACCAAGTGGCCGTCATCTTCCACGCCTGCAATCTCAGCCATGAAGGTGCCATCCTTGTCGGCATAAGGATAGAATCCCTTCCGCCGGTAAAGCATGGCGCAATACTGCGCCTTGACATCCTGATACAAATAGTGATCCAAGCAGTGTAGAATGGCAAGCAACAGCTTCTGACGGTCGGTCTCCTGACCGCAGATCTGCCATACTGACACGGGGTTCGGTGCATCACTACGGAACACGCGCTGGTTGACGTTCACCCCCACCCCAATGATACTGTCCTTGATACTGCTGCCATACAGCGTGTTCTCTATCAGCATACCGCAAATCTTGCGGTTGTGCCAATAGATATCGTTTGGCCACTTGATGCTCAGATCGCCAATGTACTGTCCCAAAGCCTCACAGATAGCCAGCGACATGGCCATTGAGATGTGGAACTGCCTTACGACGGGAATGCCCTCCGGATGAATGAGCAGTGAAAACAGCAGGTTCATGTCACGCTCCGACTCCCACGTATTCGTGCCACAGCCACGACCCTCCGTCTGGTAGTCAGCCCAAACAGCTATTGGCTGTTGGCTATTGGCAGTTAGCTGTTTGTCCTCGCGCAGCCACCGGTTTGTCGAGTCCGTCTCGTCAATATGTATGATTTTCCAGTCCGTCATGAGCGTGCTGCTTGTTCATTTCCGCAAAAGTACTCATTATTTCTCAAACATCCAAATGTTTCCATACTTAATCACTGCCAAACGAAGTTTTTTTTGTTTCACCTGCCATATTCTGATTATTTTTTCTTACCTTTGTCAATGATTTGGAACAACAGCATCGAAACATCGATAATTCGAAGCATCGAAAACTCGAAGCATCGAAGCATCGAAGCAACAAAACAACAAAACCAATTAAATAACAAAAAAAAATGGAAATCGCCATCTTCAAATACTACTGGCTTGACACGTGGGTGCTCGCAAACGTCATACAACTGGCCACACAGGACTTCTGCATCCGCT
Organism: uncultured Prevotellaceae bacterium; assembly: GCA_947303855.1. Classification (GTDB taxonomy): domain Bacteria; phylum Bacteroidota; class Bacteroidia; order Bacteroidales; family Bacteroidaceae; genus Prevotella. The sequence goes on along the minus strand of CAMYZO010000002.1, from coordinate 8,521 downwards.
ACTTGAACCACACCAACGATCCATGCGGACGACTCTTCGACCAGATGACCATGGCGGCACGGTCGGTACCAGCCAACATCGCAGAGGGCAGTTCCCGCCATTCCACTTCACGGGAGACGGAGATGAGACTGGTTGATGTGGCGCGTGCCAGTCTTTCAGAACTTTCCAACGATTACCTCAATTGGCTGTTAAGGCATGAGGAAACGCCTTGGTCAAAGAATGATGCAGAATATCAAAGTGTTAATAGTATCCAGTTAGACAAGCCCACTTATAAAGATGACGTTCTGCACCTAAGCAGCACGCATATCCTGACCCAGAAACACAAATTCGACAAATGGTTCAACAGCGGTGACTCACAGATAGCCGCCAACTGTTTGATCATCCTGTGCAACCGACTCGTCATGATGCTCCACAGGCAAATAGAACATCTGCTGGAAAGCTTCAAAGCCGAAGGAGGCTTCACCGAGGCTCTTACTACGGAACGCCTGGCATACAGACAGCAGCAAAGCATTCAATCCGATGCCCCCAAATGTCCTTTATGCGGAAAGCCTATGATAAGGCGCATGGCCAAGAAAGGTATCAATTCAGGTAAGGAGTTTTGGAGTTGTAGCACGTTTCCCGATTGCAAAGGGACGCTGAATATCAAATAATAACTTCGAAGCATCGAAGCATCGGAAACTCGAAGCATCGAAGCACCGAAGCATCGAAAACTCGAAAAAATGAAAAAATGAATAAAGACGAACAATTCATGCGATGCGCCCTGCAGGAAGCACAGGCCGCGTACAACGAAGGCGAAATACCCATTGGCTGTGTCGTGGTCTGCAAGGACCGCATCATTGCCCGTGCCCATAACCTGACAGAGACACTCTGCGATGTCACGGCACACGCCGAGATGCAGGCCATCACCGCCGCTGCCAACACCCTGGGCGGCAAGTACCTCACCGACTGTACGCTGTACGTCACCGTAGAGCCCTGCCCCATGTGCGCCGGTGCCTTAGGCTGGTCACAGATTCCCCGCATCGTCTACGGCTGCAGCGACGAGAAGCGCGGCTACCAAGAGTACGCTCCTCGGGCACTACACCCCAAGACAAACGTCACTGGCGGCATCCTCGAAGAGGAATGCCGCCAGCTGATGCAGGATTTTTTTCGCCAAAGGCGCTAACCCATAGGGCCTATAGGGCCCATAGGCCCCATTAGCCTTATAAGCCCTATTGCCCCAAAAACCGGAGCACCTGAATAAGCGACTCCTCTTTCTTCCACTTCACCTTATTGTCCTTCAGGAACTGTTTCAGGGCATCGGCGCGGTCGTCGCCCACAAACTTCTCGACGCCCTTCTTAGTGGCCTCAATCTGCTGACCGCCGATGATGAAGTAATAGCGTGTAATCAGGGGAATGGTGCGCCCGTCCTGCTTCTCTTGCAGCATCAGTCCCAGTTCGGGATGATCCATGCCGCCCAGGTCAAAGCCCAGCGACGAGAGGTCGCGCGAGGCCGACGAGTTCAGACTGGAGCCGTAGGCACCGCCGCCACTGGAGCGCATGGCGTCGAAGTCGCCGCTTACCAGTTCTACCAACAGGTTAGTACCCTCATGGGCTATAATGCGCACCAGCTTATGGTCGCTGAAGATATAGGCATCGTTACCTATCTCTACGCGCATCACCTTCTGGTCGCTGCTCTGATAGATTCTCCCGTCGGCCTTCACATAGTGCAGAACATTGCCCCACAGATGGATATTCAGGTTTGACGACGACTTCTCGTTACCCTCAAAATAGATGGTACCCGGCGTAAAATTCTCATACAGATAAGGCCACTTGGTGTTAGGCTCAAAGTTCTGTGCACTGACTGCCAGCATCAGCAGTAGGGCAGCCACAGTTGAAAGGAATCTCTTCATAGTCACACTCTCTGTTATTGATTGATACGCTTGACAGTCTTGACACTACCGTCGCTCAGGCGCTGGCGCATCACGCTGATGCCCTTGGCCTCTGTCTGGCGCACACCTTTTAAGTTGTAGATTTCTTCAGTGGTCTTAACAGCTGATTCTACCAGCTGAATACCATCAGTGGCCGTCACAAGGATGGTGAAGGCACGCGTCACCGAGGCATTGTTCTTCGTGTTGGTAGCCGTAATTTCTATCTCGCGGTCACCATCGTCGAGCGACAGTTCCTGCGTGGTCACTAACTGGCCGTCGACCACCTCGAAGGGAACAGGCAGATTGGTGTGAAAGACCACGCTGTAGGGGCCTACGACCTTAAACTTGTAGACGGGGTTCTCAGCCTCGCTGACGACGTCAACCTGACCGACGACAGCCCCGGCAGGCTTCATAGCCTGTACGGCATTGTGCGAAAGCAGAATATCGCTGGGCTTGTCAGACGGCGCACGCACACCAACGACAGCCCCCTGCTGCGACGTGTAGTTCATATCCATACGGGTGTCCTTCAGGCCGTCCAACGGATAATAGCCATTATACCGGGTGGGACTGCCCCAGCCCCAGTTAACATGGTAGAACGACCCGTCGTAGCCGTCGAGGTTGAAACAGTGACCATAGTTCTTCGTCATGTCAGCACCACTGTAGACCACGGCCCGTCCTTCCTTCAGTTCGGTCAGGATAAGCTGGTTCCAGTCGCCACTATAGCCATCACGGTTATAATACTTAACCGACGTTGACGGATACTTGAAATTGCGCACCAGCGCCGTAGCCACACGACCGGTCTGCGAGCCGGAGCCGTCAATACCGTAGTCCATGCTGACGCTGACGCCACAGTGATAGAGCAGCCGGGCCACGTCGTCGAGTGAGTTGGCCCCAGTGAGGATATTCGTCCAGTTATAAGCCGGCTCGCTGTCGTAGTCAATATAGAGTGAGCCGAAGTTGGCGCTGACATAGCCGAAGTTTCCCACGGGGCGGTCGGGCCATTTGGCAACGCTCATAGCCTGAGCCATGCCCACAGCCACACACCCCACGACAGCCTGCCCCTCGCTGTTTGACGGGCAATAACGCTGGTAAGCCCCCGACTGGTTCCAGCAGATTTTTATCAGCGGCTCAATCTTGTTGGTGGCAGCAAAGCGGCGGCTCTGGGCCGGACGCGCAGCCTCATCCCACCCGGCATGGCGGCTACCACGCTGGCGGGCGTTGTCAACAACCTGGGTGGCATACCAGTCCATCATGCCGCCGACATTCTCTGGCAGTGGCTCGTCTATGGGGAAAGTTCCCTCACCGTTATAGCCCAGCAGCGGCTGCGACTGGTCGTCGGCGGCAATAAGCGCCCATCCGCCACGGGTGAACTGCACCACATGGTAAGCCTTCAGCCCGTGATAGTAGACCGTTTGCACAGACTGCACCCCGGTGTTGAAATCACTGATGCGTTCAGCCAGCAACTGCTGGGCTGTAGCGGCGGCACGCTCCTGGCTGACTTCGGCAGCCTGCAAGCCTGCGGGTAGCAACATAGCAGCAAATAAAACAATCTTCTTGAGTCTCATTCTGTCTTTTAGATATTAAGCCAAAAATCCCCTTTCTCCCTGCACTGGGCAGAGAAGAAAGAGGATTTTATCTTACTCGGTAATTACTTACGAACGTGTTTCTTCAGGTTACGGGCAGGAGCAGCCAGCTTCTTGGCTTTCGAACCGGTCTGCTTCCACGTGTTCTTCAAGCGTGCAGCAGCATCAGTTTTCGGCGACAATGCGGCAATGCTTGCCTTTTCGAACCAGCCAACTGCGTTTTCATAAGTCTCGTCATAAGCCACAATGCCCAAGTCGGTAGAAGTGATGGTACCGTCAGCATTGATTGTAAACTCAATCAGATCTTCATAAGTCAGACTATAGAGAACTAGGCCGTATGTGGTGCCCTTCGAGTTAGTATAAGTGCCCAAAATCTGATAAGCGTCGATGAACAACTTACCCGAAGCCAAGTCAAACGAGCCTTCCAGTTCTGCACCTTCCACCAAATCACTGAAGAGACCCTTTATAATCAGACCGCCCTCTTTCTCAGGATTCTCGCTGATGGTGACAGGACCACCGTTGTAGAGCTGGGGCTCTTCATCGTAAGACGAGTAGTAACCGAAGTCGAACATACCCAGAATCATATCCAGAGTCGGGGCAAAGAACAACCAAGACGTCTCGCTGGTGAAAGCGGCATTAGGATTGCCATAGACATCGGTCACAGCACCTTCAACAAGCGATACGGTGATATTGTCGCCACCCATAGGCGAAACGGGCAGGACAAACGTCAGCACATTGCCCTCCACGCTCCACTGGTCGGGAGTCAGCTTGTAAGAAGCCGTGCGGCTGTCATTCTTCAGATTGATGCAGACATCGCCAGCCTCCACGGTCTCGTCATTGCGATAGACGTCGAAGGGGAAGGTAATCTTGCCCACAAAATCCTCAGCGGCAGCAATCAGAGCACCGTCCTCGGGAGCAGTCACACAAGAGTCGTCAACCTCGAAGGGCACATTGTCAACGTGTACATAGGCACCCGTAAAACGTCCTGTCTCCATGTTCAGGCCACTGTTCAGAGCTGCGCAGCTGTTGCCGGCAGCGTCCTTGAATGCACCTGCCTCGTAAGAGAAGCAGACATAAGAACCGGCAGGAGCCTCAGGAGCACTGAACGACACCGTGCTACCGTTGGTCTCTACAACAAACTCATCTGCGGCAAGTTCAACGGGATTCAAGATATCCCACTCCTTGTAGTACGCAGCCTTCACGGCACCCTCGCCACGGGTGACAGCCTCATGGAACGTCAGCGCCACGGCCTTGTTGGTACCGTCGCGCGAAACGCCCACAGCATCGGGATTCAGCGCGTCGGTGGTCTTGATATTCTTAACGACGACGTCACCCACAATGCCCTTGTCGTTGGCGGCGACAGCATACACCTGATAGGTGGTATTAGGATCAGCCTCGTCGATGGTGATGGTCGTCACAGCCTGGTCAGAAGCCTTGACAACAACGGCGTCGCTATAGCCGCCCTTCAGCAGGGTGTAGCCGTCAAGCGTCTGGGCCTCGTCGGCAACCTCAATCATGTAAGCATAGTAGAGAGTACCTGAAGCGGGGGTGATGGTAACGACAAAAGCCGAGTCTGTTGGGGTGGCAGCCGTTACATTGACATCAACGGCAGGACCTGCACCGTAGTTCTCGGTGACGGGGTCGTCAAAGCTTGTGCAGCTTGTCAGACCCATGAGAACCAATGCTAAACTATATATGAGTTTCTTCATAATTCTTCCGTTATTAAAAGTTTATTGTTTCTTGAAAGTAGCGCCAACCTCGATAGCATACCAACCGGCACTGGTGGTTGTACCTGACTGATAAGCATGAGCACCGAACCAGTCGGTAATGGTGATGGTACCGTCAGCACTGATCTTACCGGTGATATAGCCACCTGCAGGAATATCTTCCTCGCCATCGGGACCATACCAGCCCTCAAGGATGACGTCATAAGAGCCCTTAGAAGTGGTCTGGCCGACAGGAATGCGAATCTCGGTCTTGTCTTCGTTCACGATGCCATAGACAGGAGAAGAATCGCTGCAACCGCCAGAGCAGATACCGTAGATCCATACCTTGCTCAGGTCGTCGGCATCCTTCTCGAAGGTAGCAGTCCACTCCTCTGGAGTTCCGTTCAACGGGTCAGAAGTGTTCGAGAAGTAGTCAATACCCACAGCATTCATGGTTCCCAGGATGAAGGCCAGCGGGTGCTCATCGTCCTCAACGGTGACAAGGCAGCTCTTGGTGGCACCAAGCTTGACGCCCTGAGGATTTGACAGCGTGATGGTGAACTTGGTATCACCGCCGAAGGTGTCGTTGTCAATGGGCTTGATACGAATCGACTGCGAAGGTGCATCCTTGGTGAAGGTCAGCGTCTTCGCGTCGTTGAGGATGGTGTAGTGCACACCCTCCTGTGCGCCGGCAGTCTCAGCGGGGGTGATGGTGAAGTCGACCGAACCGCTCAGTCCGCTGAGCGAAGTCAGCAGTACAGGAATCTCCACCACATCTCCGTTCTCGGATACTGAAGCCGATGTCTGCTGGATAGCCACAAACGCATCGGCATCGTCGAACTCGGGGTACTCATTGAGGTTGCAGGATGCCAAAGCGAGCACCGATGCAGCCATAAGTCCGTATGTTAATTTAAATATCTTCATAATCCAATTATCAATTTACAATTCTCAACTTACAATTGTTTAGTATCCCGGATTCTGCACCATATTGGGGTTGGCATCCAACTCAGCCTTGGGAATAGGCATGGCCCAGCGGTAGTCAGGAGCAGCAGGAATATTCTGGTTCACAGTGCCGTCAAAGTCGGTACGGTTCAGGGCCTTGGCAGTACGGGCATAGTCGTAGACGATATGACCTTCGAACATCAGCTCCTTACGGCGCTCGTCGAACACGCTGTACTGGGCAGGCAAGGTGGCATTACGCTTCTCGGCAATGGCCTGCAAGTCGCTGCTGGCACTGGCACCAGATACCGATGCACCGTTGGCAATAGCCTCAGCACGGTTCAGGTACATCTCTGAGAGACGCAGCACGGGGATGTTGGTCTCGCGGGGCACTGAGCCGGCCTTACCTACGTACTTCGTAACAAGGTAGTCGTTCTCGTTCTTTGCGAAGAACTGCAGGCGGATGTCGCCATCCTCATACATATTCACCAGGTCGGTGGTGGCGCAAACGTCGGCAGAGCCGTCGTTGCCGTTGCCCCAGTTGGTGATGTACGACAGGTGAGTCCATCCTGAGTTGTCCCAGTAGTCGTTCTGCTTAGAGCCGTAGATCTCGAAGATAATCTCACCGCCGGCAGGAGCCACGGCAGCCGAGTACATACCGATGTAGTCAGCACCCGAGGCCAGCGAATACTTGCCGCTGTTGATAACCTTCGTGGCATAGTCGGCAGCATTCTGCCACTGACCCATATAAAGGTAGACGCGCGAGAGCAGGGCCTGGATAGCGGGCTTCGTAGCGGCAGCAGCAGGGTCGGTAACACCGGCACGCTTATAGTTGTCGCTCATCAGGCTCTCAGCCTCTGTCAGGTCCTTGACAATCTGGTCGTAGACCTCCTTCACACTGTTACGTGCAGGCTGACCGTTCTCAGTCACCAGGATGACGGGCACGCCCGGGCTATCAGGAGCCACGGTGTAAGGCTGACCAAAGGTAATGACCAGGTCGAAGTGGCAGAGAGCGCGGACGAACAGTGCCTCAGCCTTCAGATTGTTCACGTCGGCATCAGTGGCATTGCCCTTGTCGGCTGTTTCAATATTGTTCAGGATGTTGTTGGCATACGAGATGGTATAGTAAGCGTAGGCCCAGAGTCCAGCCATGGTAGAACTCTCGTTGTAGTTCCACTGTGTGTCGTTGCGATAACGGCCCGAACCGGCAATTGACAGGGGGTTCTTGGCATTGCCGGCGCGCAGCTCAGACATCAGGACGAAGTTTCCGTCATACCAGCTGTCGCTCTGCATACGGGTATAGAGGGCAGCTCCTGCCATGTCGAGACCGTCGAATGTTGAATAGGTGAGCTCGTTACTCTGCTTCATGAGCGGCTCTTCCTCCAGGAAGCCGTTGCAGGCAGTGAACGTGCTGGCGGTGGCAATCAATGCCAGTCCTATAATAGTCTTTTTCATATAATCTTCAGTTTTCATTTTTGATTTTTATCAATTACTGCTCACTTAACCTCAGAGATGATGACCGAGCGCGAGAGCTGCTCGTCGTTGTAGTACATATAGTCAACGCCACCCTTTGAATCCTTAACCAGCTGTGAAGGCGATACGCCGAACTGGTTGATAAGGATGTCATACACGCTCTGAGCACGACCGGCAGCCAGCTCAGCATTCTTCTCCGTGGTACCTGTCTGCTGGTCGGCATAGCCGATGACACTGTACTTCTTGTCAGGTGTAGACTTGATCATGCGGGCAACCGACTCCAGATTGACCTTCTCACGGTTCTGCACGGCAGACTCGTTGATGGTAAAGTTAACCAGATAGGGGAAGGTGACAATCTCTGTCTCCTTGACCACCTGCTTCTCAGGCTGCTTGTTGCGAGCCTGCTCCAGTTCGTTACGCAGGCGGTTGACCTCACCGTTCAGGCGGTCAATCTCGGCAGTGTTCTGCACATACTCCACACGGGGTGCATCGTGCTTGACGGCTGAAGCACCACCACCGAAGGTCACGTCAAGACCGACGATGAACGACTTGGAAACGGGGTAGATACCATAACCCATACCGTCGACGCCACGCTCGGGATCCCAGAAGTTGACATCGTGGAAGGTGTAGACGTTCAGGCCGCTGGCATAGACGCGGGTAGCGCTCAGACCCAGTTTGTTCAGCAGCGTCTTAGGCAACTGATACGACAGGGTGATATCCTTGATACGGAAGTAGTCGCCCTTCTCAATGAAGCGGTTCGACGAGTAGCTGTTCGAGTTGGTGGCATTGCCGGCAATGGGCTTGGGGTTCACGCCGGTGTCGCCCGGCTTCTTCCAGTAGTCGAGGGCATGCTTCTGCTGGTTCATCGACATCTGGTTACCGTCAGAGGTCAGGTAGCGGTTCTCGATAATCA
>CAMYZO010000001.1 GCA_947303855.1 uncultured Prevotellaceae bacterium | reverse complement strand
TTTATCCAATTGAGGAAATCTTCCCTGTTCTATGTGTGGCTATGGATGGGCGGAGAGGTGTGCCACGGAAAAATCCGGGTGCGCCCTTATTTGGAGAAAGTGGAAACCAAGCAAAGAAATAAATCAGAAAGCCGAAATACAACAACAAGGAATAACTATGCCAGTGGCAGTCCTTCAAAAACATATAGAAGTAGGAGCAACAGCCAGAAGAACAGGCGCCAAAGCAATGCGTTGTGGCGTTTTGATCTCTCAGCAATGCCGCATAGCGGGCGAGGGGAGTATGAGAACAGTGTACTCGACTTCTCGCTGATGCTAGGAGGCGATATTCCGCTAAGGCTGTGCAACACTGACTTTACCCTTGAAACCGGACTGCGTTACCTGAATCGACAGGGATGTGTGGAGATCGGTCCTGGCATCGTGATGGCCAATGCCAACTATCTTGAGGCTCCTTTCCGTCTTGCCTACGAGATGCCGCTAGGCAGGAACTTGGCACTACGAATGGGGGCTGGCCCTTATCTTTCTTACATGATGGACGAAGGAGGTGGAATACAGGTGGGATTAGAACCTGCCGTATCGCTGAGATACAAAAAGTTTAGTGTGGGACTACAGTATTCAGCCCCAGTCATTAAAGGATTCGACAGCAAGGGGGCAACTGTGGCAATGCTAAACCTCAGTATCAGGTTTGGAAAAAATGGTTGGCAGAACATTACCACCGGGCTAAATGCAATAGGTACCGCTTCACAGATGTTTTCGGAAAGTGATATGCTTGATAGGTCTGGTACTGGTGGACAGACTGTTAATGAGTCTGATATGTCTTCTTACGGGAGAAATGTCAATGGAATTAGCCCGGAGGCCTATAAGGAAATGCAAAAACTTCACGAAAAGAGAACCAGACTTTATAGCGACTGGAAATACAATCAGTCACTAATTGAAAGAATGAACTGACAAAAACTTTATGGCGACACTTATGAAAAATTACGAAAGAAAAACGCAAAGCTTCATAAAGAGATCAAAGAAATTGACAGTCAGATACGTGAAATTGTAAAAGAAGAACACGGAAAGAGAGTAAGTGAAAGTACGCGTGAGATTGAACGGGAAAAAAGAGAAAAAGAATATGGAAAAGAGATGGGAAAGGCAGAGGAGGATTCCAAAAATCTCTATAAATATCAAATGCAATACAAGAGATGGTATGAAGATGCAAAAGAGAGAATTTATCGGACTTTAGGTAATAAGGATTTTAGTCCAAGTGAAAAAAGAAAGATGATAAAGGATGATCAGTTAATAATGAAGAAATACCGAAAAAAATATGAAGACTATGTGAAAGAAAAGCTACCTAATGCTGACAACTCCATAGAAAATTGGGTTCCTACAGACGAGGAGTTAATTAATTGCCGCAAGAAATAACTAAAAGAGGTCTTCGTATGGCCTCAAGGCCATATGAAGACCTTGTTGTAAGGTTGTCGGGCATGAATCTATGGGGATTAACGTCAGTAGCGGCCTCGGTCATGCATTGCCAGGAAAAGAAGAAATCAGCGAAGCCGGTGACGAAAAAGCCATCCGCGATAGAGATTAGAGACTGGTGATGCAGCCGAATCGGTCTTTGAAACAGAAATTCCCATGATTTTTGCCCCGCTATGCGTGGCTGTGGCTCCCCATTGATGGTCAGTACTGTCTGTTTCTTACTTCTATGTTTTTTTGTTAGTTACTATCGCTTGTCTGTTATAGTTAATGAGCGTTCCGCTACCCTACTTAAACTAAGCTAATTTCATTGTTGGCAGCAAAGGTAATCAAATTATTTTTAATAACCACAGTTTAGGCAGACAAAAAATAAAAAAGGTCTCAAAAATAGAGAACTATATAGAACTGCGCATACAGATTACTTTTGTTCTATTATGGTGTTTAAAAAGAGGTGTAGAATCAACCGAATTAACCGATTTTTATGTAAAAAGAAGCAGAAAAGAGCGAAAAAGTTTGGAAGTTATCAATAAAATGCCTATCTTTGCGCCCGACAGAGTCCACCAGCGCTTCTCTTCTCTTCGGAGAATGTAGCGTACCAGGGTGGAACTTTTTTTATATATGTATGAAGTACAACAAGCAACCACTCGACATACCCGCCTTATTGGCAATGCTTAAAGCAAGAGGCCTTGCTATTGATGATGAGCAAGAAGCAGGACGTATATTAGGCCTTGTCAGCTATTTCCGTTTGGCGAACTATCTGCGCCCAATGGAAGCAGACAAGGAAACACATCAATACAAGCCGAACAGCTCTTTTGAGAATGCTGTAGCACTGTATCGGTTCGATGCAACATTACGTGAAATAGTGTTTCGCGCCATCAGCAATATTGAGATTGCCTTGCGCTCAAAGATGATCCACCACTTCTCGCTAAAATACGGTGCATTCTGGTTTGCAAACATGTCGATTTGCAATGATGAACATCTTTTCCTCGAAAACCTGAATGCTGTTGACCGAGAAGTAAGAAGGAGCAAGGAAGATTATATTAAGGAGCATTTCAGCAAATACAAAGATTCTGCATTCCCACCTGCATGGAAGGCAATGGAACTGCTATCTCTCGGTACATTGGCAAAACTCTTTTTCAATGCTTCAGACAATAAGGTCAAAAAAAAGATAGCACGGGAGTTTGGTCTGCCTAATCACCTCGCCTTTGAGAGTTGGATGAACAGCATTGCTGCTCTACGGAACTGTTGCGCTCACCATGCCCGCATTTGGAACCGCAACTATCCTGTAACGCCTGACCTGCCAAAGCGGTTGCGAAATGCCTGGATAAAGGATACCAACACTCCATTCAACAAACTCTATGCACAGTTGTGCTGCATGGCATATTGGTACAATGCTGTTGACCCACAGAATACTTTTACAGCTGACATCAAAGAACTTCTATTGAAATATCCTATAGTTGACCCTGCTGCCATGGGCTTTGTGAATAACTGGCAGGACGAACCGTTATGGAAGTAGATTGACTGGTGGTCATTAGTGCCACTCTTGAAGTTAAGTATCTAAAAAGACTGTCGCGCTCGACCCTACGGTCGCTTTGCGCTTAGCAAAGAACGGGATAGGTGACGCACATTTCCGCTTCGCGGTTCGTAATAAATGATTGTCTCATCTGGGCTGTCGCCCAACCTTTTCTTAGCCTCGGCATGCTACGAACAAGTTCGGCGGTGCCGGCGGCTCACGAAAACGTTCCCTTGGGAGTGCCCCGCTGAGCGTGGCTGTAGCTCCCCATTGATGGTCAGTACTGTCTGTTTCTTACTTCTATGTTTTTTTGTTAGTTCTATTTTGGTGTTTAAAAAGAGGTAAAGAATCAACCGAATTAACCGATTTTACGCAAAATGAGGCTCTTGTCCAGTAACAGTACCTCGAAGCGGATAATGAAGATAAAACTACTTATAGAGGGTCAACATCGTAGTAAACTTGAAGCGATGTGTAGCGCTTGTCCTGAGCCATCTGCTGCTGGGCGAGCGTCAGGTATTGGCGTACCTTTTTCATGTCGAGGCCGTTTTCTATTTTCAGCATCAGCTTGCGGATGCTGAGCTGCTTGACGCGGGCAACGCCTGGCTTGTCGGGACCCAGCACGCGGCCACCGAACCACTGACGCAGGCGGAAGCCCATCTCCTGGGCTGCCGTCTCTACCAGCTGGTCGCTGCGGTGCTTCAGGTAGACGTAGATGAGACGGTAGTAGGGTGGGTAGTGGAATGCCTGCCGCTCTGCACAGAGCAGGCGGTAGACCCCTTCGTAGTTGTTGCTGATGACATGCTGTATGACGGGCTGGTCAGGCTGGCGCGTCTGCAGGATGACCAGTCCGCGACGGTTCTTGCGGCCGGCGCGTCCGCTGACCTGTGCCATCATCATGTAGGCATGCTCGTAAGCCCGGAAGTCGGGGATGCTGAGCATTCTGTCGGCATCCAAGATGCCCACCACGCTGACGCGGTCGAAGTCGAGTCCCTTGCTGATCATCTGTGTGCCGATGAGCAGGTTGGTATGCCCGGAACCGAAGTCACTGATAAGCCGTTCGTAGGCGCCGCGTGTGCGGGTAGTGTCAAGATCCATGCGGCTGATGCGGGCTTCGGGGAAGATGTCGCGCACGTCGGCCTCAATCTTCTCCGTGCCATAGCCGCGTGTCTGCAGTTCCGTTCCGCCGCAGGCGGGACAGGTCACCGGCACCTGATAGACCGCACCGCAGTAGTGGCACGACAGCTGGTTGAGCTGCCGGTGCAGCGTCAGCGACACGTCGCAGTTCTGGCAGCGGGGCACCCATCCGCAAGCCTTGCACTCAATCATAGGAGCATAGCCGCGGCGGTTCTGGAAGAGGATGGCCTGTTCGCCGCGCTCCAGCGCCTCGCGGACACAGGTCAGCAGCAGGGGCGAGAACGGCCCTTTCATCATCTTTCTGTGCTGCAGGTCCTTGATGTCAACCACCTGAACCTCTGGCAGCTGGATGCCCGCATGGCGTTCCGTCAGCTGTACGTAGCCGTATTTGCCCGTCATGGCGTTGTGGTAGGACTCCATGGATGGGGTGGCGGAGCCGAGAAGTATTCGAGGTGCGAGGTGCGATTCTTTTTCGAGGTACGAGGTACGAGGTGCGAGGTGCGAGATTACCTCACCGTTAGAACTATTCTCGTACCTCGTACCTCGTACCTCGTACCTCGTATCTTGCACCTCGCATCTCGATAACTCAGCCATCATAATGGCAGCCGAGCGGGCATGGTAGCGGGGCATGGGGTCCTGCTGCTTGAAGCTGGTCTCATGCTCCTCATCGACGATGACGAGACCAAGATGCTGAAAAGGCAGGAAGACGGCCGAGCGGGCACCGAGGATGACATCGTAGGGGTGGCCCGACAGCTGCTTCTGCCAGATTTCCACACGCTCGGCATCGCTGTATTTGGAATGGTAGATGCCCAGACGGTCGCCGAAGACGCGGCGCAGACGGTCCATCATCTGCACCGTCAGCGCTATCTCGGGCAACAGGTAGAGCACCTGCCGGTGCTGTTCTATCTCGCGCTGGATAAGGTGGATGTATATCTCGGTCTTGCCGCTGGAGGTGACGCCGTGCAACAGCGTCACCTGCTTCTTCAGCATCGACATGAGCACCTCGTTATAGGCTTGCTCCTGCGCGGCACTCAGCCGCTTGATGAGTTCAGGATGAGGCTCGCCGCCGTGATTCAGACGTCCCACCTCCAGTTCGTATGTCTCCAGCATCCCGCGCTTAGTAAGCAGACCGATGGTCTGTAGGGTATGTCCCTCGTTGAGCAGCTCGTCACGGGTAATCTCGTTCTTCGCATCCCGTTCCTCGCATCTCGAGACATCCGTCTGGTCCCAGCCCGACAGAGCCAGATAGTCAATAAAGGCCTTCAGCTGCTTGGGAGCCCGCTGAAGCATATTGAGGGCCACATGCAGAGACGCCTCATTCCTGTAGGTCTCCGTCAGGCGGATGTAGGTCTCGGTCTTGGGACGGTAGCCGTCCTCGGCCTTCAGTCCGGCGGGCAGTGCTGCCTTGTAAACCTCGCCGATGGGCGACATGTAGTAGTCTGCTATCCACTGCCACAGCCGATACTGCGCGGGCAGCAGTATCGGCTGTGTGTCGATGAGCAGCAGGAGGTCTTTCACCTCGTAGCCCTCAGGACGCTGGTCGTGCCGGCGTGCTATGATGCCCACATACTGTTTGCTCCGTCCGAAGGGCACCAGCACACGGCACCCCGGTTTCACCTGCTGTTCCAACTGTTGCGGAACGGAGTAGGTGAACAAGCCGTCGAGCGGCAGGGGCAGGATGACATCTACCAGCAAGGCTGTTTCCTTGAAAAGTGATTAGTGACGCTGGCGGCGTACCGATACGCGGGCTGCCGAGCTGCCTGATGATGACGCTGACGACTTGGCGGCCTTGGTGCGGCGGCTGGAGGCCTTCTCGCTCTTTTCAGCCTTAGCCCTGGCCTTACGCTCCTTCTTGGCGGCCTTCGACAGGTCGGCCTTGGTGTTGGCCACGCTGTCAAGCGAGTCCTTCTTAGCCTTGTCGCCGAAGATGTTGTTGCGGAAGGCGGCCAGCTCGGCCTCAATGCGCTGCTGCTCCTTCGAGAGCTTGGCGGTGTCGCCGCCGGCTATCTGTGCCAGCGTCTTGCCCAGCATGTTGTTGGTCTTATAGATCTTACCCTGATACTTGTTCAGGGTGAAATAGTCGTCCATCGACATGACGGCGGCATTGTTGACATTCGACGTCATGACGGTCTGGCGGCTCAGGAACGGCTCCAGGTCGGCATACCTGACCCAGAACAGCGGGTACTGTGCTGTCTCGCCGCCGAAGTCGTCGTCGCGCATCATCACCGGGCAGAGGGCCAGCGGCTTGATGTGGAAGGTGGCGTTGCCCTGGTCGTAGTAGGCACTCTCCTTGAGGAAATACTTCAGCACCTCCTGCGACGGTATGTCGCTGTTGTCAATCTTCAGCTTGCCGTCCTGCTCCTCATAGAAGATGTGGTAGTTGTCGAGCACGGTCTTCAGCTGCACCTTGGCACCGTCGGAGAAGTCGTCGTTGCCGTCGTTGGCCACCGAATACTCATAGATGGGTATGTAGCCGTTCTGTGCCAGCTTGAAGATATAGGTAAACAGGTTGAGCTGCTTGCCCTGTGGCTGCACGGGATAGTACAGGCCGGAGTTGGCCTCGTTGCGCAAATCCAGTTCGCGGTAGATGTCGCGGCGCCATACCACGTCCTCGGGCATGTCCAAGGCCACGGGGTAGCTGATCTGCATGCGGCGGGTCATGCCGCCCTGCTGCTTCGTTCCCTGCTGCTTCTGCTGTGCCTGTTGCGTCTGCTGCACCCGGCTTTTCTTGGGCTGGGCCTGCGCTTCGCTAAAGAATAAAGAACAATGAATAAAGAATAATGCCGTGAGCACCATCCATCGCTTGTTCCTCTTTATGCTATCTGTTATCATACCCATATTTCTATATGTTTTTTCATTATTCATTATTCCTTGTTCATTATTCATTGTTCATTAGGCCGCAGGCCGTCACTTAACGATGATTTCCATGGGGTTCTGCAGCGTACGCTGGATGCCGTCGGGACCGATGGCCGTCACGCGTGAGATGTAGAAACGGCGGTTGCGGTTCAGCTTGCGGAAGGTGTCCTTCTGGCGGTCGGAGAACTGTGCGCCGTTGCTGGTCATGGGCACGGCGTTGCCCATGTTGTCGAAGAACACCGTCTCGAACGACACGACGCGGAAAGCGATGTCGAGGATGCCGTCGTCAATGGCAGCACCAATGCCGTCGATGCCCATGAGTGTCTGCTTGGGCAGTCCGCCGCCACGGAAGCGGCTGGGGTTGCCCTGCTCGTCCTTGGTCATGATGAACGGGGTGGGGTCGGGCAGCTTGCGCACGCGGAAGGTGAACTGTCCCATCTGCTGCGCACGGCCGGTGTTGGTCGATGTCACGGTGATGGTGGCGTTCTGTCCTACGGCGGCAGGACGGGCAATATACTTGCCGGGGCCTACAGGCTGCAGGGTGCCGCCGGTCATCGACGCCTGTATCTTGTTCAGGGGCACGCCGGGCACGGAGACGCTGATGGGGTTGTTGTAGCCGGCATAGAGCATGTTCATCAGGTCGGCCGAGACAGTGGCCGAGGGGTCGACGACGGTGTATTTCTGTGAGAAGTCTCGGCGTATGCGGTCGCCGTTGCCGTTGACGGTCTCGATGTGGCCTGCCAGCGTGAAGTCGCCGGTAGCACCGCAGATGCGCTCATAGAGGTTGTCGCGCAGCGTCACCTTCTGTCCGCCGATGTAGATGTCGGGCACCTGGGTGGTGTCCACGGCAGCCATGACGATGTGAGCCGAGAACTTGTCGCCGCGAACGATGGTCTGCGAGTTGGGGATGACGAAAGCCTCTAAGGCATTCACGCGGATGTCCTTCACGTCGATGTTCTGCTCCAGGGTGTGCAGAATCTCGCCCTCGGTATAGCGCACGTTGCTCTGCAGCGTCGACAGCAGGGTGACGGCGGCGGCAGCGGGCATCGACTCAAACATGTATTCCTGCCAGTTCTTGCCCAGCGAGCGCTTGTCTTCGGGAATGGTGGTTGTCAGGATTTCGGCGATGGTCTTCTTCTGCCGGGAGCTGACGGCCATGTCGAGCATCTTCATCCGGTAGTTGTTGATGGTATTGAACAGCTCCTGGCCACGGCCGCGGCCGGGGGCCAGCATCACCTGGTTGGCAGCCTCCATGTCCTCCTTGTTGCGTATGTTGTGCAGGTCGCCATCCTTGCCGTCGGCTTCCTTGACGATGGCTACCTTGAGCTCGTCGGCCAGGTTGAAGAGCGAGTCGCTCATCTGGCGCACGTACATGGCCTTGTCGTACCACTCCTTCACCTTGGCGGGGTTGGCCTTCATCTGTGTCCCGAAATCCTCGTAGATGGCGAGGTTCTCCCTGGTGGCGTTAGCCGTCGTGCGCTTGAGACTTTCCTCCACGATGGAGAAGCCGTTGAGCACCTCGTTAGAGACGTTCAGCGCAAGCATGGCCATCAAGACGACGTACATGAGGTTGATCATCTTCTGGCGCGGGGAGACGGGTCTTTTCTTTATTGCCATAGTTTTCTAATGGGGCTAATGGGGCTAATGGGGCTAATGGGACTTTATAGGGGGGCCTTTGGCATGTTCACGGTCATGGCCTCAATCATGCGCGTGTAGATCTTGTTCAGCTCGCTAATCTGGTCGGCCATCTTCTTCGACTGCTCGTTAATCTGGTCGATAGTGCCTATCTGCTGGCTGGCACCTTTCAGCTGCATCTCGTAAATCTTGCAGATACCGGTGAGCGTGCGGTTCAGGTTCTCCATCTCCTCACTGTCACGGGTCAGGCGCTCGCTCTGCTCTGCCACCTTCGACAGCATCTCCGTCAATCGCTTCAGCTCATCGACATAGTTGGCAGTAGCCTCTTCCAACTCTGGGTTCACCTGCGGCACTGGCGAGACGACAGCACCGCCGGCCATGGTGGTTACCGACGAGGCAACGGCAGCAATGGCCTCGGTATCAACTGTCGGAGCATCATCGGCTGTCAGGTTGTTCGGCGCAGCCTGCAAGTCGCTTGCAGCACCGCCGCCGATGACACCGCCGCCGATAATCACAGTACCGCCGCTAACAGCGGGCTGAAGGCTTTCTTCGCCAACATGTGTTGGCAGGTCCATGCCGTCGGCCGTCTTGTCGAACGGACGGTCGAAGGCGGCTATGAAGAACACCACCACCTCGGTGCCCATGCCGAGGAACAGCATGAAGTTGGCTCCCGGCAGGTGGGTCAGTTTGAACAGCGTACCGAGAATCACGATCGAGGCGCCCCAGCTGTAGGCGTAGTTCATAAACGTCTGGCCGGGCACGCTGTCGAGCCACTTCTGCAGACGATAGATGACATTGAATTTGCTATATCGGGTCATTGCTTTGTTATTTGCGTTTCTTGGATGGTTTCACTTTGTCGCTCGTGGTGTTGGCCAGTGACCGCACGCAGCGGAAACCGATAAACGAGCGGGGCTGGTTCTGGTATTCGCTGCTGCGCCAGGCCGAGCGGATATAGCTCTCGGGGTCTTTCCATGAGCCGCCGCGCACCGACTTCTTCTTCAGACGGTAGGGGTCTTCCTTGGCAGCGTTGTACTTCAGTTGCGGGTTGACGTCGTTCATGGCGTCGACGCCGGCCTCAGTGTAGATGGTCGATGTCCATTCGGCTACGTTGCCGGCCATGTCGTACAGACCATTGGTGTTAGAACTGTAAATGCCCACTTTCGAGGTGATGAGGTTGCCGTCCTTGGTGTAGTTGCCGTCATCGGGCTTGAAGTTGGCATAGAAGCAGCCCTTGCCGCTGGCCACGTCCTCATTATCCCAGGGGAACTCGGTGCCGTCCTTGCCACGGGCGGCATACTCCCACTCCGCCTCAGTAGGCAGGCGGTAGCGCTGCACGTAGCGGGCAGCGGGGCCGAGACCTTTCAGCAGGTATTCCGTGCGCCAGGCGCAGAAGGCGTTGGCCTGCTCCCAGGTGACGCCTACTACGGGGTAGTCGTTGTAAGCCGGGTTTGAGAAGTAGTTGCGCATATATACCTCGTTGTCGGCATTGGGGAAGTCGTTCACCCAGCAGGTGGTGTCGGGATATATATTAATAATGTACGTGTGAAGGAAGTCCCACGGACCTGACAGTGCGCGGTTGATGGTCTCGCTGATAATCTTTCCCTCGTCATTGATATAGGCGGTGTCCTTGGAAATCCACACCGTCTCGTTGGGGTTCACAGCGATATCCGTGTTCAGGTTGCGCTCCTCGGGGTTCAGACGGTTGCGGCGCAGGGCTGCGGCGGTGTAGTCGTAGACTTCGTAGCGGTAGTTCATCTGGGCTGCATCCAGCATCTTCTCGCCCGTCACGGGATTGGTGACGTAGAGGCTCTCGATAGCCCGCAGCTCGTCCTCGTTGGGCTTGCGCGGCAGGGTCTTCTTCCAGTTCAGGTGGGGCTTCACAGGGTCGCCGTTCTTGTCCTCCTCTATCTTGTAACTCTCGTCGCCGCCATAGTTGGGGTCGGCCAGCCGTTCGCGCAGGATACTGTCGCGTACGTAGTTCACAAACTGGCGGTACTCAGAGTTGGTAATCTCGGTATCGTCCATCCAGAATCCGTCCACGGAGATGTCGCGCACGGGAGTCTGCTTGCCCCAGAGCGAGTCCTGCTTCTCAATGCCCATCTTCAGGTGGCCACGCTTGATGAGTACCATGCCGTAAGGTGCAGGCTCGGCGAAGGCCCGGCTGCCAGAGCCAGTCAGTTCACCACCGCTGCCCGACGAAATCTTGCTGCCGAAACAGGATGTCAGAAGAATCGAGAGGCAGAAGACCCATCCCCATCCCCTCCCTGTATGGAGGGGCGTGATGTGTTTTGCTATGGATTTTGCAAAGTCACTGTTCATATCTTTAATCTTTATTCTCAACTTTCAATTTTCAATTTTCAATTTCCTACAGGATCCTCACGCTCTGATGCCTGTTCCGGCCTTTCTTCGTGAGGTTGATGTCCGTCTGGTAGCCTACGAACAGTTCGTGCGAACCGTTGCCCAGGCTGATGGCTCTGGTGTAGGCCTCATAACTGTAGCCTACTAAGATGCCGTGAAACTGACCGCCCAGCAGCACCGTCACCGAGTTGGTGGGACTGTAGGAGAGACCGGCATAAAGCAGTCGGCTCTCGTGGTGGTACTTGAGCCGTGCTGTCAGGTCGCCCCTGTAGGCTGTGCCGTCGGTACGGCCAAGCGCTGAGGTCTGTATGGTAAGAAACGGATTTCTGAGTCGAATATTGTATCCGCCGGTAAAATAATAGCTGCGGCTGACGTTGAGCTCGTTGGTCTCGCCAAGTTCAACGGTGGGGGCCGTCAGGTGTAGCGATGACAGTCCGACGTACCAGTTGCGCCGCTGGTAGTAGAGTCCGGCACTCAGGTCGAAGCCGCTGCCCGTCACGTCTGTCTTGGTGAACACGTCGTCATTGTCCATCTCAATATCCACTCCCGAGCCTTTGAAACTCTCGTTGAGCAGTCCGCCCTGTAGCCCGATGCTGATGACGCCGCCCAGCAGACGGTGCTTGTAGGCATACTGGATGTTGACTTTCTTGTGGGAGAACAGTCCGATTTCATCGTTGACAATCTGTAAGCCTATCCCGTGCAAGGCACCAAGAAGGCTGACGGGCATGTCGGTACTGATGTACATGGTCTTGGGATTATTCTCAAACCCCGTCAGCGTCATGTTATAGGCACCGACGGCGTTCAGTTTGGTATCCTTGCCGGCGGCAGCGGGATTAAAGGCGGTCTCCATCGCCCAGTAGTGGCTGAACGACGGGTCATACTGTGCATGCAACTCCAGATGCAACGCCAACAGTATGACAAACAGAAGCAAACAACGCCTAAGCACGTCTATTATAACGACATGATAATCTATTATATTGTGTTAATCTTCTGAAATATTTTCGGTTTTCCGTGCAAATTTGCTACCTTTGCACGCCAAAAAGTAACAATTTGTAAGTTTATGTCAGATAACCACACCTTCATCGGTTCCAAGATTAAGGGAATCAGAGAGTCGAAGAACCTCTCCATTGAGGAGATTTCCGAGAGTAGCGGTCTTTCCATAGACCAGATCACATCCATTGAAAGCGACCAGAACCTGCCGTCGTTAGGGCCACTGATCAAGATTGCCCGTGCCCTGGGCGTCCGTCTGGGAACGTTCCTTGACGACAGCGACGAGCTGGGACCGGCCATCACCCGTGCCGCTGACCGTGAGCGTGACAGCAGCATCAGCTTTTCCAACGGTGCGGCTAATGCACGCAAGCACATGGAGTATCACCCCCTGGCCAAGCAGAAGGCGGGCCGCCACATGGAGCCGTTCGTCATCGACATCAATCCCACGGACGATAACGACTTCCAGCTTTCAGCCCATGAAGGCGAGGAGTTTATCTACGTCATGGAGGGTGAGGTGGAAATCAACTACGGCAAGGAGACCTATACGCTGAGTCAGGGCGACAGCATCTTCTACGACAGCATCGTGAAGCACCATATCCACGGTGTCCCCGGCAAGTCGGCCAAGATTCTGGCTGTTGTCTATATACCGTTCTAACAAGAAGACCAATGGAGAAAAGAACATACCCCGCCGAAACAGGCTCTGCCGGCTACACACTCTCCGAGCGTACCCTGGGCCAGTGGCTTGAGCACTGGGCCGAGACCACGCCCGACAAGGAATACATCGTCTATAGCGACCGCAACCTGCGCTTCACCTGGAGCAAGTTCAACGAGCGCGTCGACAACCTGGCCAAGGGACTCATCGCCATCGGCGTGAAGAAAGGCTCCAACGTCGGTATCTGGGCCACCAACGTGCCCGACTGGCTGACGTTCCTCTATGCCACGGCCAAGATTGGCGCTGTGCTCGTCACGGTGAACACCAACTACAAGCAGAACGAGCTGGAGTTCCTCTGCAAGGACTCCGACATGCACACCCTCTGCATCACCGACGGCACCTGGGACTGCAACTACGTAGACATGACCTACGAGATGCTGCCTGAGCTGCGCCAGTGTGAGCGCGGCCATCTGAACAGCGAGCGCTTCCCCTACCTGAAGAATGTGGTCTACATCGGCATGGAGAAATACCGTGGCATGTACAATACCGCCGAGCTGCTGCTGCTGGGACAGAACATTGAGGACGAGGAACTGGACGAGATGAAGAAGAACGTCAGCTGTCACGATGTCTGCAACATGCAGTACACCTCCGGCACCACGGGATTCCCCAAAGGCGTCATGCTGACCCACTTCAATATTGCCAACGACGGCTACTTCACCGGCGAGAACATGGGCTTCACGCAGGATGACAAGCTCTGCGTCTGTGTGCCGCTCTTCCACTGCTTCGGTGTGGTGCTGGCCACCATGAACTGTCTGACCCATGGCTGCACCGAGGTGATGGTTGAGAAGTTCGACCCGCTGGTGGTGCTGGCTTCCGTTCATAAGGAGCGGTGTACGGCCCTCTACGGCGTACCCACGATGTTCATAGCCGAACTGGACCACCCGATGTTCGATATGTTCGATGTCAGTTGCCTCCGCACCGGCATCATGGCCGGCTCGCTCTGTCCTGTTGAACTGATGAAGCGTGTCTCGGAAAAGATGTACATGACCATCACCAGCGTCTACGGCCTGACGGAGTCGTCGCCTGGCATGACGCAGACCTGTCTGAACGACACCTTCGAGCAGCGCTGCACCACCGTAGGCCGCGACTATCCGTTCGTGGAGGTGAAGGTGCTCGACCCGGAGACCAATGAGGAGTGCCCCGTGGGCGTTCAGGGCGAGATGTGCTGCAAGGGCTTCAACGTCATGAAGGGCTACTACAAGAACCCGAAGGCCACGGCCGAGGTCATCGACGAGAATGGCTTCCTCCATTCCGGCGACCTGGGCGTGAAGGACGAGAACGGCTTCTACCGCATCACCGGCCGTATCAAGGATATGATTATCCGTGGCGGCGAGAATATCTATCCCCGTGAGATTGAGGAGTTCCTCTACCACATGCCCGGCATCAAGGATGTGCAGGTGGCTGCAGTGCCGTCGAAGAAATACGGCGAGGCCGTCGGTGCCTTCATCATCCTGCAGCCCGGTGTCAAGATGGAACCCGAGGAGGTGCAGGACTTCTGCCGCGGCAAGATTGCCCGCTATAAGATTCCCAAGTACGTCTTCTTTATCGACCAGTTCCCGCTGACGGGAAGTGGTAAGATCCAGAAATTCAAACTCAAGGAGATGAGCCTCGAGCTCTGCAAAAAGTTAGGCATTGAGGTGGTTTGACCTCAATGCCTTTAACCATCTTTTTTATGCCGCCGACGTTATGAAGAGACATTTCATCATTCTGCTTGCTCTGGTCTGCCCCCTGCTGGTACAGGCACAGGGGAAAAAGAACCACAATCTGGCTGTGGCCAAGAATCTGGATATCTTTAACCAGGTCTATAAGAACCTGGACTTGTTCTATGTGGACACGCTGAACCCCGGCGAGGTGATAGGCACGGGCATCAAGGCCATGCTCCGCTCACTGGACCCCTATACAGAATACTACCCCGAGAGCGAGACCAAGAACCTGAAGATGATGCTGACAGGTAAGTATGCCGGTATTGGGGCCTTGATACGCTACCACCAGCGCCGTAAGCAGGTGGTGATTGACGAGCCTTACGAGGGTATGCCCGCAGCCGAGGCCGGTCTGCGGAAAGGTGACGTTGTACTGAGCATTGATGACTCGACGATGGCCGGCAAAGACGTGAGTTACGTCAGCAGCCGTCTGCGCGGCGATGCAGGCACGAAGTTCGTGCTGAAGGTGCTGCGCCCGTCGACCGGCAAGAAGATGGACTTTAAGATTACCCGCCGTGCCATCAAGCTGCCGGAGCTGCCCTACTACGGTCTGCTTGACGACAGCATCGGCTACATCAACCTGAACCAGTTTACCGAGGGCTGTGCCAAGAACGTACGCCGCGCCTTCGTCGACCTGAAGAAGCGTGGGGCTAAAGCCCTGGTCTTTGACTTGCGCAGCAATGGCGGCGGTTCGGAAATGGAGGCCGTGGATATTGTCAACCTGTGGGTGGAAAAGGGTCAGACCATTGTCGAGAACCGTGGTAAAATCAGTCAGGCCAGCCATGCCTATAAGACACGTCTGGAGCCGGTAGACAAACAGATGCCCCTGGTTGTACTGGTTAATGGCGAGACGGCCTCTGCCAGCGAGATTACCAGCGGTTCGCTGCAAGACCTGGACCGTGGCGTGGTGCTGGGAACGCGTACCTACGGCAAGGGTCTGGTGCAGATACCCCTCGACATGCCCTACAACACTAACCTGAAGCTGACCACGTCGAAATACTACATACCCAGCGGCCGCTGTATACAGGCCATCAACTACAAGCGCAACGGGGCTGGCGGCTACCGCGAGCGCGTGGCCGACTCGCTGACGCATGTCTTCCATACGGCTGCCGGCCGTGAGGTGCGCGACGGCGGCGGTATCACCCCCGACGTGGAGGTGAAGAACGACACCATTCCCAACATCGCATTCTATCTGTCTGCCTCGGGCCAGGATTCTACTGAGGTGATGTTCGACTGGGTGGTAGACTACATCAACAGCCATCCTACGATAGCCCCTGCCCGGGAGTTCCGGATTACCGACCAGGAGTTTGCCGACTTTAAAGACCATGTCATCAAGAGTGGGTTTACCTACGACCCCGTCAGCAAGAGACAGCTGGAAGAACTGGTGAAGACTGCCAAGGCCGAAGGGTACTATGACCAGGCCCGCGAGGCCTTCGACCTGCTGAGGGACAAGCTGAGGCACGACGTGGCCACCGACATGGATAAGCATGCCGACATCCTGCGCCAGATGCTGGAGCTCGACATCGTGGCAGCCTACTACTACCAGGCCGGCAGCATCGAGGCCGGTCTGCAGTACGACAAACAGCTGAAGGAGGCCGTCCGTCTGCTACAGTCGCCGGCAGAGTACAAAAAGCTGCTGACGCCGAAAAAAGACGCTTAAAAGTTTGGCCGTTTCAGGAAAACTTCGTACCTTTGCACCCGTTCAGTGGAATGAGAGACCCAGCGAGGGTCTCTCATTTGCATTATAATTACACTATTTTTAGATGATTAACAAAGAAGTTGTAAAGACATTGGTGGAAGAGTGGTTGCAGAATAACGACTACTTCCTGGTAGACATTATCTTCGGTGCCGACGACCGCATCGTGATAGAAATCGACCACGCCGACGGTGTGTGGATTGAAGACTGTGCTGAACTGAGCCGTTTCTTACAGGAGAAACTGGGCGACGAATTAGGCGACTATGAGTTGGAAGTGGGATCTGCAGGACTGGGCCAGCCGTTCAAGGTTGAGCAGCAGTACAGAAACCACGTCGGCGACGAGGTGGAGGTGCTGCAGCAGGACGGCATCAAACTGAAGGGCGTGCTGAAGAGTGTGGAAGGTCGCACGTTTACCATCACCGTTCAGGAGAAGCAGACCGTTGAGGGCAAGAAGCGTCCCGTCATGGTCGATGTGGACAAGCAGTTCTCCATGGACGAGGTAAAATCCGTCAAGTACCTGTTAGCCTTCAAATAAACTGAAAATCGAAAATAAATAAATCGAAAATAATATAATGGCAACAAAAAAAGACGCGAAAGGCCCATCGATGATTGAGACCTTTCAGGAATTCAAAGAGACAAAGAACATAGACCGCACTACGCTGGTAAGCGTTCTTGAAGAGAGCTTCCGCAATGTCATTGCCAAGCTGTTTGGCTCTGACGAGAATTTCGACGTGATTGTCAACCCCGACAAGGGCGACTTCGAGATTCACCGTAACCGCATCGTCGTAGAAGACGGCGAGGTGCAGGACGAAAACAAGGAGATAGCCCTGTCGGAGGCCCAGAAGATTGAGCCTGACTACGAGGTGGGCGAAGAGGTCAGCGAGGAGGTGGACTTCAATAAGTTCGGCCGCCGTGCCATCCTGAACCTGCGCCAGACGCTGGCTTCGAAAATCCTGGAGCTGGAACACGACTCGCTCTACCAGAAATATAAGGACAAGGTGGGAACGGTCGTCTCAGGCGAGGTCTATCAGATGTGGAAGCGCGAGGTGCTGCTGATGGATGATGAGGGCAATGAGCTGCACCTGCCGAAGAGCGAACAGATACCTGCCGACTCCTATCACAAGGGCGAGACCGTTCGCGCCATCGTCAAGGAGGTGCAGAACGAGAACAACAACCCGCGTATCATCCTCTCGCGCACAAGCCCCGTCTTTCTGGAGCGTCTGTTAGAGGCCGAGGTGCCTGAAATCAACGATGGCCTCATAACCATCAAGCGCGTGGCCCGCATGCCGGGTGAGCGTGCTAAGGTGGCCGTAGAGAGCTATGACGAGCGCATCGACCCCGTAGGAGCCTGCGTCGGCGTCAAGGGCAGCCGCGTCCACGGTATCGTCCGTGAGCTGGGCGGCGAGAATATCGATGTCATCAACTACTCCAGCAACACGCAGCTGTTCATCCAGCGTGCCCTGTCGCCGGCCAAGGTCAGCAGCATCACCTTAGATGAGGAGAACCACAAGGCAGAGGTTTACCTGCAGCCTGAGGAGGTGAGCCTGGCCATTGGTAAGGGGGGTATGAACATCAAGCTGGCCTCTATGCTGACAGAGCACACCATCGATGTGTTCCGCGTGGTGAACGAGGGTGTCGAGGACGAGGACATCTACCTGGATGAGTTCTCCGATGAGATTGACCAGTGGATTATCGACAGCATCAAGGCCATTGGACTGGATACAGCCAAGGCCGTGCTCAACGCCCCGCGCGAGATGCTTATTGAGAAGGCCGACCTCGAAGAGGAGACTGTGGATGAGGTGCTGAGCATCCTTCGTGCAGAGTTCGAGTAAATATATGCCTGAGGCCATCCGTAAATCGTAAATAGAAAATCTGTAAATCGTACATAGATAGATGGGAGTAAGATTAAATAAAGTATTATCAGAACTGAATATAGGACTTCAAACGGCAGTTGATTTCCTGAAGAAGAAAACTCAGCTCGGCGAGGTGAAGGATGATGCCACTCCGAACACCAAAATCAGCGACGAACAGTATCAGGCGCTGGTGGGTGAGTTCAAGAGCGACAAAGCCATCAAGAAGCAGGCCGAGATGATTTTCCCGAAGAAGAAAGAGAAGGAGAAGAAAAAGGAAGAAGAGGTGGTGAAGGCTGAACCGCGTCAGCAATTCAAGCCTCTTGGCAAGATTGACCTTGACAGTCTGAACCGCAAGCCGGCTGCCCCCCAGCCTGCCGCTTCTCAAGTAGCAACACCCAAGCCCGCGGCTGCTGCCGTCAGTCCTGTGGCTGAAAAGAAAACCGTAGAGGCTCCCCAACCCGTAGAGACTCCGAATACAGAGGAAACTCCAAAGGCTGTTGAGGCACCGAAGTCTGCCGAGACCCAGAAACCTGCCGAGACCCAGAAGACCGTTGAGGCGCCTAAGGACGTTGAGGCTCCGAAGGCTGTTGAAGCCCCGAAGCCTGTTGAGGCCCCCAAGGCTGTTGAAACCCCGAAGGCTGAAAAGGCCCCCGCAGCTGCTCAGCCGCAAGAAAAACCTGCTGAGGCAGCTCCCCGGCAGGAGCAGCCCGCCACTAAGGAAGGGGCCGCAGCTACTGCTGCCGCTACCGATAACGGTCCGAAGGTCTTCACGTTGAAGAGCGAGGCCAAGATGGCTCCCAAGGTGAACGTCCTTGGCAAGATTGACCTTGACGCCCTGAACCAGAGCACGCGCCCGAAGAAAAAGTCGAAGGAGGAGAAGAAGAAGGAGCGCGAGGAGAAACTGGCTCAGCAGCGCAGCGAGAAGAAGAAGCGTGTGCGTATTGGCAAGGAGCGCGTCGACATTGAGGCTGAGGCCAAGAACGACAGCCAGAATAAGAACAAGAACAAGAAGTCGAAGGGCGGCAACCAGAACTTCAATGATAATGCCAGCCAGCAGCAACAGCAGCAGGGTGGTAAGAATAAGAAGAACAAGAACCGCCAGCCCCAGAAACCGCTTGAGGTGAACGAGGAGGACGTGGCACGCCAGGTTAAGGAGACGCTGGCCCGTCTGACCACCAAGAACCAGAACAAGAAGGGTGCCAAATACCGCCGCGAGAAGCGCGATGCCGTTCAGGAGCGTCTGAGCGAGGAGATGGCAGCTGAGGCAGCACAGTCGAAGGTACTGAAGCTGACGGAGTTTGTTACCGTGTCGGAGCTTGCCACGATGATGAACGTCGGTGTGAACCAGGTCATAGGTACCTGTATGTCTATCGGTATCATGGTGAGTATCAACCAGCGACTGGATGCTGAGACCATCAATATTGTGGCCGACGAGTTCGGATTCAGTACAGAGTACGTGTCGGCTGAGGTGCAGAACGCCATCACCGAGGAGGAGGATGACGAGAACGACCTGCTGAGCCGTGCCCCGATTGTGACCGTCATGGGTCACGTAGACCATGGTAAGACCTCGCTGCTCGACTTCATCCGCAACACCAACGTCATTGCCGGTGAGGCCGGCGGCATCACACAGCATATCGGTGCCTACAATGTTAAGCTGAAGGACGGTCGCCAGATTACCTTCCTTGACACCCCTGGCCACGAGGCTTTCACCGCCATGCGTGCCCGTGGTGCCCAGGTAACGGATATCGCCATCATCATCATTGCTGCCGACGACTCGGTGATGCCCACCACCAAGGAGGCCATCGCCCACGCCCAGGCTGCCAATGTGCCGATGGTGTTCGCTATCAACAAGATTGATAAACCCGGTGCCAACCCCGATAAGATTCGTGAGGATCTGGCCAATATGAACCTGCTGGTTGAGGACTGGGGCGGTAAGTACCAGTGCCAGGAAATATCGGCCAAGAAGGGCATTGGCGTCGACGAACTGCTGGAGAAGGTACTGCTGGAGGCAGAGATGCTCGACCTGAAGGCTAACCCCAACCGTAAGGCCACCGGCTCTATCATTGAGTCGAGTCTTGACAAGGGACGCGGCTACGTGTCAACGGTGCTGGTGTCCAATGGTACGCTCCATCAGGGTGATATTGTCGTGGCCGGCACCAGCTATGGCCGCATCAAGGCCATGTTCAACGAGCGTAACCAGCGTATCGAGCAGGCCGGACCCGCCGAGCCCGCTATCATACTGGGCTTGAACGGCGCACCGACGGCCGGCGACTCGTTCCATATCATGGAGACCGAGCAGGAAGCACGCGAAATTGCCAACAAACGTACGCAGTTGCAACGTGAGCAGAGTCTGCGCACAACGAAGACGCTGGGTCTGGACGATATCTCGCACCGTATTGCACTGGGCGAGTTCCACGAGTTGAACATCATTGTCAAGGGCGATACCGACGGCTCTATCGAGGCTCTGTCAGACTCGTTCATCAAGCTCTCTACCGAGAAGGTGCAGGTGAACGTCATCTCGAAGGCCGTGGGCCAAATTTCAGAGAACGACGTCATGCTGGCTTCGGCTTCCGATGCTATCATCGTCGGCTTCCAGGTGCGTCCCAGCGGCGAGGCACGCAGACTGGCTGAGCGCGAAGGCGTTGAGATTAATACCTATTCTATCATCTACGACGCCATCGACGAGGTGAAGTCAACCATGCAGGGCATGCTCGACAAGGTGAAGAAGGAGATTGTCACCGGCGAGATTGAGGTCAAGCAGGTGTTCAAGATTTCTAAGGTGGGCACCGTGGCCGGCGGTCTGGTCACCGACGGTAAGGTCCATAACAAGGACAAGGCGCGTGTCATCCGCGATGGCATCGTCATCCACACCGCTGCCATCGACGCTCTGAAGCGCTATAAGGACGACGCCAAGGAGGTTGCCACTGGCCTGGAGTGCGGTATCTCACTCGTCAACTGGGGCGACATCGAGGTGGGCGACATCATCGAGACGTTCACTGAGATTGAGGTTGAACAGAAACTGTAGCGCTTCGCTAGAGAATAGTGAATAGTGAAGAGTGAAGAGTGAAGAGAGAAGAGTGAAGAGAGAAAAGTGAAAGGGTAAAATATTTAAAATGATATCATTCAAAAGAAATAAGCAACCCTATCCACACTCTTTTGCCAAACGGCTTACCTGGCGTGTGATGCTCGTCGTGATAATCGTGATGGGGCTGGTATCGTTCTGGTTCTTCTTTGCCGGCTGGGCTTCGCTCATGGCTGCTGCCCACTATGTGGCGCAGAAATACCTTGAGGGGCGGAACGAGATGATTTGGCGTTCCCTGTCTGAAATCCAGGTGGCCTCAGCCAACACCGTCCCCCGTATTGAGGATAACCTTGACAAGCCCGACAAGATGTACGACATCATGGAGAACATGGTTCGCCGGAATCCGAGCATCCGCAGCTGTGGCGTCAGTTTCGCTGCCGACTACTACGCGCAGAAAGGCCATTGGTTCTGTCCCTACGCACAGAGAAGCGACAGCGACAGCATCGTCACAGTCACGACGATTGGTGACAAGCGTCACGACTATCTCAGTTCCGAGTGGTTCGCCAAGGCCATGACTGCCACGGCGGGTGGGTGGTCGAAGCCGTTCTTCGACGGGCAGGACAAGCACACACCCCTGATATCATGGTTGTCGCCCATCCGCGACCGCGACGGTCAGACGGTGGCCGTGCTGGGTGTTGACCTGGCACTCGACTTCATGGCCGACAGGCTTCAGGTGGTCAAAAAGACTTATCGTGGCGAGGATGGCGATTCTGTTCGCTGGAAGGTTACAGCTGATTTCAGGAATGATGCTGACAGCGTGTCAGGAGCGTGGGATGCTGCCGACGAACTCTATGCCTTTGTCCTTGACGGCGACGGCAACTATCTCGTTCATCCTGACCGCCGGCGCGTCATCAACGGCAATTATTTTGACTATGCCAAGCAGACTACCGATACGCTTGACGACCACATCGGCCACCTGATGGTTCGGGGCGAAAGTGGGTTCAGGAGTGACAACCTGATGCTCGACGGCGTGGATGTTGACGTCTTATACATGCCTCTCGGAGAGTCTGGCTGGTCTGTTGCCTGGGTGGCTCCCACGTTTGTCATCAAGATGGTTACCACCGTCATTGCCAGCATTTTCGTCTTCTTCATCCTTCTTGGTCTGCTTGTCGTTTTCTTCGCCGGCCGACGGTCTATCAAGAAGGCAACAAAGTCGCTGAAACAGCTGGCGGCCTCGGCCGACGAGGTGGCTAAGGGTAACTTCAATGCCGAGTTGCCCAAGCTGAAGTGCCGCGACGAGATTCAGCTCCTGCGCGACTCGTTCGAGAAGATGCAGCTCTCGCTCACCGCCTATGTCAGGGAACTGCAGGAGACCACCGCCCAGAAGGCATCGTTGGAGAGCGAACTGAGGGTGGCCCACGACATACAGATGTCGATGCTGCCAAAGACCTTCCCGCCCTATCCCGAGCGTGCCGACATCGACATCTTCGGTACGGTGACACCTGCTAAGGATGTGGGTGGCGACCTCTTCGACTTCTTTATCCGCAACGAGCAGCTGTTCTTCTGCATCGGCGACGTGTCGGGCAAGGGTGTGCCAGCCTCGCTGGTGATGGCTGTCACCCGCTCACTGTTCCGCAACATCGCGGCCCACGTGTCAGCGCCTCAACAAATTGTGGGTGCCCTCAACAAGTCGCTGTCCGACAGCAACGAGACCAGCATGTTTGTTACTCTCTTCGTTGGTGTGCTTGACCTGGCAACCGGTTTGCTGACTTATTCCAATGCAGGCCATAATGCACCGCTGCTGATAGGCCGTGGGGTGGGGCTGTTGCCGTGCGACGCCAATCTGCCTCTCGGTGTGATGGCGGAATGGGAGTTCTCTTCGCAGCAGGTGACGATGGAAGCGCAGACCACCATCTTCCTCTATACCGACGGACTGAATGAAGCTGAGAACAATGTGCATGAACAATTTGGCGACGACCAGATTGTCAGGGTTGCAAAGTCCGTGTTGGCAGACGGAGAGAACCGGCCGGAAACGCTTGTCGGAAGAATGTCTGAAGCCGTACAGGCTTTCGTCGGCGAGGCTGAGCAGAGCGACGACCTGACGATGCTGGCCGTCAAATACCTCTGAGGCTGCCTAATCCCAGCATGACAGGTCTTTCTCTATCTCGGGCAGCTGGCTGCGGTGGAAGGTTGGCTCTTTTATCCCGTTTCTTTTCTGTTGCCTGTAGTCGTCGAGCAGCAGGAAGGCATATTTCCCAAGACTCACGATGGCTACCAGGTTGCAGGCCGTGAGCAAGGCCATGCACAGGTCGCCTATGTTCCAGACGATTTCAAGACTGGCAAGGGCGCCGAACATCACGACCACCCCGCCAGAGAATATCCTGTATATGGTAAGAACCGGCTGGCTGGAGGTCATAAAGCGTATGTTTGCCTCGCCGTAATAGTAATTGCCGATGATGCTGGAGAAAGCAAACAGAAGGATGGCAATGGCAATGAACGTAGGGCCGAAGGAGCCTATCTCTGAACTGAGGGCAGCCTGGGTCAGCGCTATGCCGTTGAGCTCTGGCACGCTGTACAGGCCGCTGAGAAGTATGACGAAGGCCGTGCATGAGCAGACCAGCAGAGTGTCGGTGAAAACGCCAAGTGCCTGGATAAGACCCTGCTTGACGGGATGACTCACGGTGGCGGTGGCTGCCACATTGGGCGCACTGCCTTCGCCGGCCTCGTTGCTGAACAGACCGCGTTTCACGCCGTTCATGATAGTGGCCCCTATGGCACCGCCAACCCCCTGCTCCAAGCCCAGGGCACTGATGACAATCACCTTCAGTACGTGGGGTATCAGTTCAATGTTTGTGATGATGATGACCACTGTCAGGATGAAATAGCCAATGGCCATCACTGGCACCAGCAGCGCGCTGACGTTGGCTATGCGGTGGATGCCTCCAAAGACGATGGCAAGGGCTGTCACGGCAAGGATGGTGCCGACAACCAGGGGGCTCCAGCCGAAGGCCTCGTGCATGGCCCCGCAGATGGTGTTGCTCTGGATGGAGTTATACGACAGGCCGAAGGTGATGGTGATGAGCACGGCAAACAGCATGGAAAGCCACTTGCTGTGCAGGCCGTTTTTGATGTAATAGGCGGGGCCGCCAATGAACGAATCCTTGTGGCGCTGCTTGAACAGCTGGCCAAGGGTTGACTCGATGAAAGCCGTCGCAGAGCCTATCAGGGCAATGACCCACATCCAGAACACCGCACCGGGCCCGCCGATGGCTATGGCCGTTGCCACACCGGCCAGGTTTCCTGTGCCCACACGCGTGGCTACGGAGACGGCAAAGGCCTGGAACGAGGAGATATGCTTGTGGCCTTCATCGGCGTCGCTGAGGTTCTTGGTGCCGGAGGTGGCTGAGTCGGTGAGCAGTCTGAACATCTCTCCCACCATGCGGAACTGCACCCCCTTGGTCTTCCATGTAAACCAGAGGCCGCACGCTACGAGTGTGCCTATCAGAACATAGCCCCAAAGGGCCTCGTTAATCGTGCTTATCAAGTCGTTCATCGTCTTTTGTGTTTAATTCCTACGATCTGTTTGTTCTAAAACGCTCTTGATGTCGGTAGCAAAAACGGAAGAGAAACGCCTTGCTCCTTCATCCCACAGGTGGGTGACGTCCTTGAAATAGTCGGGACGGTCTATGTACAGTCCTCGGGTGTGATAGTCCATAAATGGGATGTGGTTCCTTTGGGCTATGTCCTTCAGTACCTTGTAGTGCTCTGGCTCCACAAGGGTGTATTTGGGCGACACCGTGAAGACGATTCGTATCTGATGCGCCCGGCAAAGGCCGATAAAGCGCTCAATGTATTCTATCTTCAGGCTGTCTGTGTCGTACCGCGCCTTTTCTGTAGTAGGGCTTCCCGGCAGCGAATTTGGCTTGGGCAGCGGTATATAGCCATTGTCGTTATCTTTCTGCCGGTTAAGCACCAGTCCTACGATGTTTGATGCAGCCTTCGCATTATACCGGTACAGATGGGATACCTGGTAGCGCCAGTGCTTGCCGGCTAACCGATATATCGAGTCGGCCTTCTCGCAGTAGCCGTACAGTGGCGCGTAGAAGCTAAGGACGTTGAATGGATCATCCTGCCGGCAATAGTCTGTTGGCATCACTTCAAGGCAAACAACCTTCGGTGTGTAGCGCTGGAGGATGTGGAAAAGTACGATGAAATGGGAGAAAATGTTGTCGGAACCGCCAACGCCGGCATTGTAGACGCTCATGCCTAACGAGTCGGAAAGAATGGACGGCAGGTAGTGGTGGTGGCAGCGTGAGGCCCCTATCAGGACCATGTCTTCGTGTATGTCGTGCTGCAGGTATCTCAGTTTGGGGCCAAGCACATCGTTGGTATGCTCGCCAACCCAGCGCATGGCTATGCCGCCAAGTCTGTCGGCGACGAACAAGCCTACTATGATGAATGCCAACGAACAGATAAACTTCTTCATGTCACTATCCTCTCATGCTAAAACTGGAAATAGATAAACTGGTCGCCGCCTAACACGCCAAACAATAGTATCAGCGCTATCATGACAACGATATAGGTGTGGCGGACTACCCAATAGCGCGACTCGGCCATGCGCACATTCCACCCGAATTCATCGATAATTTCTTTCGCCATCAGTATGGAAAGGGCAAAGGCGGCAAGGCACAGTTCGGTGAACATGGCGAAGCTGATGTCGGGAACGCCTAACCTGAGGAACATCCCGGTTATGATGGTGGCTGCGTCGTGCAGGTTGGCGGCACGGAACAGTATCCAGGCCAGGCATACCAGCAGGAACGTTACAGCCCAATGGCAGAGTTTGCTGAATCCGGCATACTGCCGTTTGCCTATGCCAAGAGCTTTCTCTATGCAGAGCAGCAGACCGTGCAGCGCGCCCCAGCAGAAGAACGTCCAGTTGGCTCCATGCCAGATGCCGCTGACAAGAAACGTCACCAGCAGGTTTAAGTACTGACGGGAGCGACGCACGCGGTTGCCGCCTAAGGGAATGTAGACATAGTCCTTGAACCAGGTGGAGAGTGAGATGTGCCACCTGTGCCAAAATTTCCCGATGGAATCAGCAAAATAGGGGCGGTGGAAGTTCTCCATCAGGCGGAAACCCAGCACCCGCGCCACGCCGATGGCAATGAGGGAGTAGCCGGCAAAATCGCCGTAAATCTGGAAAGGGAACAGCAGGGAGGCAATCCAGTAACTGCCGCCATTGTGCTTGTCTACATTGTTGAAGATGGCGTCAACGTATGTGCCGCAGCGGTCGGCCAGCACCAGTTTCATGAAATAGCCCCACACCATCAGTCTGACGCCGTCCATCACCTCGTCGTAATTGAACCGGTGCTGTTGCTTGAACTGCGGCAGCAAGTTGTTTGACCGCTCAATAGGGCCTGCCACCAACTGCGGGAAGAACGACACGAACAGGGCGTAAGTGGCAAAGTTACGCTCCACCGCTGTCGTGCCGCGATAGACGTCGACAGAATAGCCCAGTGCCTGAAAGGTGTAGAACGATATGCCTACAGGCAGCAGCAGACTGAACGCTGGTATGTCGATGGCCAGTCCGCCTGCCTGGAGAGCCGCCTCCACGTTCGATGCCAGGAAATTGAAATACTTGAACAGGAAGAGTATCGCGAGGTTCAGCACCAGACTGCCTACGAGGCATGCTTTCTTAGCCCGCTGCCCCTTGAAATGGCTGATGCCCAGTGCCGCCAGGTAGGTGACGACGGTGCTTGTCAGCAACAGCAAGGCGTATGCAGGCTCCCAGTTCATGTAGAAATAGTAGCTTGCAGCAAGCAGTAACAGGTTTCTCGCTCTTATCCTCTCGGCCGGAATGGCGAAATAGAGCGCGCATACTATTGGGAAAAACAATAGGAATGCGATGGAGTTGAATAACATCTGTGTGCCTTATTCTTCAGTATTGTTATTATTCATGTTTGCTTTCGTATTTTCGAAAAGTTGGCTGCAAAGGTACGATTTATTTTGCGAAGGAACCAATTATATTATTACTTTTTTCTTAGGCAGATGATATATTTTTACTACTTTTGCATATATATAGTTAGAAAAGGAGGTCTGGGGCTGTCGGCGTGTAATCATCCTCGACATACTGTCATCTGTCATTTTTCTTAGTTATTAGGTTGGTATGCAGACGATTAAGCCACGATCAAACTGTCATATACTGTCATAAACTGTCATATTGCGATGACGGGAGCGAGAAGCCTGGATTTTTTCGTGAGAAGCCTGGATTTTTTCGTGAGAGGCTTGGATTTTTTCGTGAGAGGCTTGGATTTTCGGGTAAACATGACGGTAGATGACGGTATGTTAATGGTTTTTAGCGGTTTAACTATCTATAAATGAGCCGTTTAACATAAAGCATGACAGATGACAGTTAAATAATTACCAGGACATTTTTTCATAAACTATCATAAAACTACGCTTCAAAGTTAACTAAAAAGCGGCGAATTGAGTAATATATCACTAAGCGGTGTCCTAACCTTCGTGAGGTCATCATCGACCCTGCCAACACAGAGTTCGCCTACCGTGACGGGCAAATAGTAGGACTAACCAAACATGCCCAAGAACAGTTAGGACAATTCAAAAGAATTACTCCGGCAACTTACAAAGCTAATCCATCCACACGTGTGCGCAAAGTGAAAATGGTAAAACGCAACGGGAAGTGGGTTGAGGTGAAAGCTGACAATAAGTAATTAAGCAACATCAAAAGAAACTGTTCTGAATTTCCGAAATGAGACAAAAGTGATAAATTTGGCCAAATAAACTTGGTGGTCAGAGGCGGTTGAAGGCGATTCGTTGGCGGGTTGGACAAACATATTCTTTTGGACAAAAAGGTAAATAGTTAAACGATAAAGCATCTGATTCCCTCATTTTTTCTGACTCAATCATTGTCTTTCCCTTTCTGAAAGTTAAATAACTACAGTTTTTCATCTTTCGATGATTCTGGTTCGGAATAAAAAATGTACCTTTGCAATAGATTTGTCATTATGAAAAGATTATTTCTATATGTTCAGTTCTTGATATTGACGACATTCGCCAATGCAACAGGTCAAGAGAGTGACATCATTTTTATTGATGGTGCCAAGTGGGAACTCTTAGGCCGTCCCGTTTGTGCAGATTCAACCCTATATTACAATCTAAAGGCAGTATTACCGAAAGAAAGGTCTATTTCTACTGCTAATTGGGATGGATTCACGGCATTTTGGAGCATCACTCAGGATAAACTTTATTTAGATAGCATTCGCTGTATATACTATGACTCACACCTCAACGTATATGTAGGTAAACGCATACCCACAGACACTTTGCGCCACGTGTTCAGAAAGTACGTTGACGAGAACCGTATCTTAGCCAGCTGGCTGACACAAGATGTTCGTGTAGCCTCTGGGAAAGTGATTTACTATCAGCACCTAGGCTTTGAGCGGAACTACGAGGAAGAGAAAATTCTTAGAGTTAATCAAGGGAAAATCATTGGGCAAAACGTATTTCACAACTTTGTTGTTGAGGGCTTCTCGTTTGATCGAGCCGGCCCCGACTTTCAGGCAAAGCTAAAGAAGATGTTTCCTCTGCACATAGAGCGATATCAAGAATTGGCTGATGTGAAACGAATCGTTTTCAGCATCAAGCGGGCAAGTGTTGATGCAGAGGGCAATCTCGTAGAGTGCGAGCTAAAAGTATTCAAACCTGAGGTTGATAATCGACTTGCCGAAGAAATGACTGCGTTGATGAAAGCCTATAAGCCCTGGAGGGCGCTGTACATCAATGGAGAATTCCGTGCATATGGTATCGAAGGATATACTTTCCCCTACGTTATAGACAAACAAAACTAAAAGAAAAATGAGGAAGATAGTTATGGCAGTTCTTTTTGCTGTCGTGGGAATTACAGGATATGCAGACAACAGCAAGATTACGCAACGAACCAACAAGAGTATCACCTTTGTTGTGGACGAGAATCTTACCCCAGTCAATGACCCATATATGCGCATGTATACAGGTGAAAGTATTGCTAAGTTTATGTTATCCGAAGAACAAATTCCCAACGATGCACAACGTATCATTGCTACGAGTTTTTCTGGAGAGAACAACTTAATGCATATGGGGAAGGATGCTTTCTATAGATGCATTGTCAAAGCATACGCAAACCACCAGTCAGTTACGCTCTCACCCGATATGGTTTGGCTCGTCATCAGTCAAGGCTTTGCCCGATATGTGAATGCCCATGCAGAAGAGCTGCGCCCCAAACTGGTAAACCACAATGGTAAGATGGACTTGGCAATTATGACCAACAAAGACTTGCTGACCGAAGATGTTGACTGGCCATCGCTGATTGCCGATTTCTCTTCGCAGATAAACAAGTACACCAAAAACGGCATTGCCAAGACCATCACCTCCGACTTCACAACCACAGGCTCTGTCGAACGTGTGGCATCGCAGATTACACTGATGGAAAGCGTGAAATCATACTTCGAGTATATCGTTTATCGCATAGCCTGCGGTATCCCTACCGTAACGCTGCAAGGAACAGCTACAGATTGGCGGCGGGTGCTCGAGAAGTCTAGGCAATTGAAGCAATACGGACTTGGGACGTGGATAAACTCGCTGGAACCAATATTGCAAGAGTTCATACAGGCCGCTGACGGCCATCCGAATCAGGCGTTTTGGAAAAGCATGGTCAAGAAACAGACCGTTTCAGCACTCAAAGGTGGGGCTTGTAGTCCTGACATGCCTACAGAACTCGACGGTTGGCTGCTAAAACTCTTTCCTGACGAGAACGGGAAGACGCTTGACAGGGTAAAGCATACCAAGGAAATGCCATCGGAATATGTACGGGTCAATTTCAAGTATCGGGTTGTCAATCCTGCGAACGGAAAGCTTATCAGTGAGACACCGATGGAACTCTGGGCAGGATTTATCGGAGCAAAGTACGATACTGCCAGCAATATGGTGACACCTAAGATAGGATGGCTCGTCCGTGTGGCAGAGAGCAAGGATGACACCTTGAAAGAACTCAAAAAGAACAATAACGACTGGGGCATACACCTTCGCATTCAGGAAGTACCGGAAATGCTTTCACAGTTAGAGCATATCAAGACTCTTGAGCTGGTGTTTACCGGAAAAGTGGTTCTGCCAAAATGGATGGACAAACTGACCATCGACCGTTTCACGGTACAAGGAAAAATGAGCGATTCTGAGAAGGCAGCAATAAGAAAGCGCTTCCCCAATATCATTATCAGATAATAGAAGTCTCCCTGCTTACAGAGTATTTTTGGGTAAGCAGGGAGATTGATAGATAATATACAACTATATTCCAACTGTTCGGAAACCCCGAACAGATTGCTTTGTACAAGGCATCCCATACTGCCGGACTTGTGCATTTTTTGCACAGGTTGCTTCTCCCCTTCAATGTATTTTTCAATGTACCTTTCAATGTACTTTTCTTCCCACTCTCGTCAATAGTGGGAAGTAAAGTGGGAACAAAAGTTGCCTCAATTGTAATCGTCCTTAATAGAGTAGGCCAAAAAGCCAAAGAGGTATCTTCTTGCCGTGACCTATATCGATGCCATCACTGACAACGTAGCTGTCTTCAATTCCTTTTATCTGTTTGAAACCTTTATTCTTTCCTCCTACTTCAAAAAGCCATCTCCCATCTACAAGCAAATCGCCTTGGTTAGGCATTGTAAGCTTGTGGCCGACACCCACCTGCGATGCAAAATATGTCTCACGCATTGTCCCCTCTTCGACATGTGGGGTCAGACAGTGCATCAAGTTGGTGTTGTAGAACAGAACTTTTTCAGGCTTCGTCAGCATGTTCATCCCACTATCAACAGAGTAAAGTCGGCGCACCAATGCCGCCTTGTCCATCAAGTCGATTAGCTTCAACACATTATTGCGTGAAGCTTGTAATGTGACACAGAGTCCAGATATGTTCAAAGTATAAGGCGAACTTTCTGCTAAAACCGCCAGTAGTTGCTTAGCCTTATAGACTGAATCGTATTCTATATTGCTGACCGACGGAATTTCGCTGGTAACAATAGTTTCTATCACCTGCTGGAGGCGGTCGAAAAAGCCATCGCCTTCCTCGCGATAGAAAGGATAATACCCCGTCTCAAGATATTTTTCGAAATGCTGCAGTACCTTAACCTTCGATGTAATCTCTGATGCCCGCATGAAATGGTCTGTCAGTATTGTTTCTAAAGAGAGAACAGGTAACTGAACTACCTGTTCCAACTGCAGGTATTCCCTGAATGACAATCCTTCCAACGTGTATTGGCGATGACGGCGTGAAAGATCACCCATCAGCGACTCCTCCAACTTCAGCATCGACGAACCTGTTACCACGACGTGTAACTGCGGATAAGAATCGTAGATGTTCTTGATTTCCTGCTGCCACCCTTTGTACTTATGTACCTCATCCAGAAACAAGTGAGTACCACCATGCGTATAGTGATATTCTGCCAAGTCAAGAATTGAATGATTGGCAAACCAGATATGATCAAGTGATGCATAAAGAGCCTTCTGCTTATCCTCAAAAGTCCGTAGGATATGCTGAAGGAGCATCGTCGTCTTGCCAACGCCCTTGGCACCTTTAATCACGATTAACCTATTATCCCAGTTTATCTTTTGATAAAGATACCTGATAAAACTCAAATTTGTTTCCGCAAGCAGGCGGCCATAAGTCTTATACAATCTATCCATTTCGCATGCTTTTTGCGTGCAAAGATACATTATTTACTTTGGAAAAACAAATAATTTGCCCATTTTTTACTTTTGAAAGTTAAAACGAAGCAAAACAAAATGAGATAATTGTGATAAAATAATCAGCGAGACAAACAAATAAGATTTGCTTATCTCGCTGATTTTTAATTTGTTAACTCTAAATCAGAGTCCTAATACTCATCCTCGTTGAACAGAAAGTCCTCCTTGGTAGGGTAGTCGGGCCAAATATCCTCAATGCTTTCGTAGATGTCACCTTCGTCCTCAATCTCCTGAAGGTTTTCGAGCACCTCTAAAGGTGCACCAGAGCGGATGGCATAGTCTATCAGTTCATCTTTGGTTGCGGGCCAAGGGGCGTCTTCCAGTTTTGATGCTAGTTCAAGTGTCCAATACATAGCTTTAGTATTTTCAATTTAACAATTACGGGGTGTTTTTTTGAATTTGGCCGCAAAAGTAATCATTTTTTTCTTACTTACAAGCATTTTGCCAAATAATTTCATTCTGGCCGCTGTTAAAATTTATTATTTTCGCTAAAACGAATAGGTAATCGCTTAGGCGGTTGACGTATTGCTGTATTTCTTCACCGACGGCGGCTACTTCTGCCAGTGCGGCTATGCGGCGCTCAGCACGGCGGCAGACGGTGCGGGCCACATGGGCTTGTGCTGCAGCGGGTGTTCCGCCCGGGAGGACGAATCCCTGGCGTTCTGGCAGCACGCCCATCATGCGGTCAACCTCCTGTTCCAGAAACTCGATTTCGCCATCGGCTAAGTGGGCCGACGGATAGAGGGGTGTCTTGCTTTGGTCCGTGGCCAGATGGGTGCAGACGTTGAACAGGTTGTTCTGTATGCGAATAACCGTGGCTCTGTCTACACTTTCAGGTATCACGGCAGCCAACAAGCCCAGATGGGCACTCAGCTCGTCTACCGTGCCGTAGGCCTCAAGCCTGATGTCGCTTTTCTTGATTCTCACGCCGCCAACGAGGCTGGTAGTTCCTTTGTCGCCCGTGCGGGTGTATACCTTTGTAATTTTCATTGTTTTAGGTTAGAAGTTAATGATGTAATTCTTCTTTGTACGGTGGCTGTCGAACAGCATAATGCCGCAGTAGTACAGATCGAAGCTGATGCGTACACGGTTGTCGGCTATCAGCTGTTGCCAAACCGACTTGTCGCGCCACAAACCTTCAACCACTATGACCGACCGGTCGTCGAGCTGGTCATTGATTCGCTCCATCAGTTGCCTGGCCTGTCCCACTTCTACATGCATCAGTTCGATGAGTTTGGGCAATTCCTGTGTTATCATTGCCCGTCTGCATCCGGCATTCCAGTATGCGGCATAGTCATTGCTGACGATGGTCTGCGGCTGTCGCCAGTTTGCTAGTCTGAAGTAGAGCCGTCCCAGTTTGCACCGCAACCAGTTGTCTGAGCGTCCCAGCGTGGCGTATTGGTAGTAGGGCCAGTGCTCGTTGATGACATAGCGCACCAGCCAGTAGTCCGTAGGCGACTGGATACCGAAACCGCGGCAGTGGTGGAGGCGGCTCAGCCATACAAACAAGCGTGTCAGCAGGTTCATAACGATGGCAAAGGTACAACAAATAAATGACATTTCCTATTAATTAAACGTGATATTTCATATTTATTTGAAAATAAAATGTTTTGCAGGAAAGCCTTTTATCGTGT
Source organism: uncultured Prevotellaceae bacterium (assembly GCA_947303855.1). GTDB lineage: Bacteria > Bacteroidota > Bacteroidia > Bacteroidales > Bacteroidaceae > Prevotella. Next base: position 62,244 of record CAMYZO010000001.1, on the reverse strand, counting down.
TTTTGTGTATTTTTATTCGTAATTATTTGGTGGTATTCGGAAAAAGGCGTAATTTTGCAGGCTGAAATTGAATAAATATTCCGATGAAGACAAAGAACAGCCGATTAGAGACCCTGCGAATGATTATTTCAAGCCGTCAGCTGGGTAGCCAGGAGGAACTGCTGAACGCCCTGCAGGACGAGGGGTTCAAACTGACTCAGGCCACGTTGAGCCGCGACCTGAAGCAACTGAAGGTGGCCAAGGCGTCTACCATGCGTGGCAGTTATGTCTATGTGCTGCCTAACGACACGATGTACAAACGCGTGTCGACGCCGGGTAACATCCGTGATATGCTTCACGCCTCGGGGCTGTTAAGTATTCATTTCTCAGGCAACATGGGCGTCCTCAAGACACGTCCGGGTTATGCCAGTGCCATTGCCTGGAACATTGATTCCAGTGACCTGCCGCAAATCCTGGGCTCTATCGCCGGCGACGACACCATCTTCGTCGTCCTGCGCGAGGGTGTCACCCACGAAGAAGTAAAAAGAGCATTAAACGAAATCATCAGATAAAGAATGGAACAACAAACGGAAATAGAAGTCCTGGTGGCTGGCCCCGAGCATGAGAAATACGTGGACACCATACTGGACACCATTGCAGAGGCCGCCAAGGTGCGCGGTACGGGTATTGCCAAGCGCACCCATGAGTATGTGGCGAAGAAGATGATGGAGGCCAAGGCCGTCATCGCGCTGACCAAGGACGGGCGTTTTGCCGGTTTCAGTTACATCGAGACCTGGGAGAACCAGCAGTATGTCACCACCAGCGGACTGATTGTGCATCCCGACTTCCGTGGCCTGCACGTAGCCAAGCGCATCAAGGACATGACGTTTACCCTGGCCCGTACCCGCTGGCCCCACGCCAAGATTTTCTCGCTGACCAGCGGCGCTGCCGTCATGTCGATGAACACCGCCCTGGGCTACCAGCCGGTAACGTTTGCCGACCTGACCGAGGACGAGGCCTTTTGGAAGGGATGCGAGGGTTGTGTCAATGTCGATGTGCTGCACCGCACCGGTCGTAAGTACTGCATCTGCACCGCCATGCTCTATGACCCCACGGAGCACCTGCCTGCCAAACTGCCCGACGAGGTCATTTCGCGCATCAAGCACCTGCAGGAATTAGAGGAGCAATGAGAAACCCCTCCCAAACCCTCCCGGGGGAGGGCTTAGTAATAATGATTAATTAATTAAAAAACAACATAATGGAAAATAATGTAAATCACTCCCCCTCGGGGGAGAAGAAGGGGGGGCGCAAAGTTGTTGTGGCCTTCTCTGGTGGGCTTGATACCAGTTACAATGTGATGTATCTGACCAAGGAGTTAGGTTATGAAGTGTATGCCGCCTGTGCCAATACCGGCGGATTCTCAGCCGAGCAGCTGAAGCGGAACGAGGAGAACGCCTACAAGCTGGGCGCCGTGAAGTATGTGACACTCGACGTGACACAGGAGTATTACGAGAAGTCGCTGAAGTACATGATCTTCGGCAACGTGCTGCGTAACAACTGCTACCCCATCAGCGTCTCGTCGGAGCGTATCTTCCAGGCCATCGCCATCGCACGCTATGCCAAGGAGATTGGCGCCGATGCCATTGCACACGGTTCGACGGGTGCCGGCAATGACCAGATACGTTTCGACATGACCTTCCTCGTGATGGCTCCCGGCGTGGAGATTATCACACTGACACGCGACAGGAACCTCACCCGCAAGGAGGAGGTGGACTACCTGAACGCCAACGGCTATTTTGCCGACTTCACCAAGCTGAAGTACTCGTACAACGTGGGCATCTGGGGCACCAGCATCTGCGGCGGCGAGCTGCTCGACCCCACGCAGGGACTGCCTGAGGAGGCTTACCTGAAGCACGTTACTGCCAAGGAGCAGGAGACGCTGCTGAAGATTCAGTTTGAGAAGGGCGAGATTGTCGGTGTCAACGGCGAGAAGTTTGACGACCACATCAAGGCCATCCAGAAGATTGAGGAGATAGGTGCCTCGTATGCCATCGGCCGTGATGCCAACGTCGGCGATACGATTATCGGCATCAAGGGCCGTGTAGGCTTCGAGGCTGCTGCGCCGAAGCTGATTATCGAGGCTCACCGCCTGTTAGAGAAGTCGACGCTGTCGAAGTGGCAGCAGTACTGGAAGGACCAGGTGGCCAACTGGTACGGCATGTTCCTGCATGAGAGCCAGTACTTAGAGCCGGTGATGCCCGACATGGAGGCTATGCTGACCAGCAGCCAGCGCAACGTCACCGGCACCGCCATCCTGAAGCTCCGCCCCTACGGCTTCGAGACCGTGGGCATCGACTCTGCCAACGACCTGACGAAGTCGAAGCTGGGCGAGTATGGCGAGACGCAGACGGGCTGGACGGCCGACGAGGCCAAGGGCTTCATCAAGGTGAGTTCAACGCCGCTCAGAGTGTACTACGGAGTGCATCCGAATGAAAGGTAGCCCCCCTCAATCCCCCCCGAAGGGGGGAGGAATTGTCTCCATCACGTCAGTTCACCAAACACGACGAGGGACTGGGAGTTCAGTTGGCCAATCCATGCATATATGGTCTTTTGAAACAATTCGTCAAAGAGAACAGACAAAATGAGACACCGGCAGAAATGATTCTCTGGAAGTTCTTACGAAGCGACCAGTTGGGGGCACACTTTCGAAGGCAGCACATCATTGGCGACTATATTGCCGACTTTGCCTGTCTGCCTTTACGACTCATTATAGAATTGGATGGTGGCTATCATGAACTGCCTACGCAGCAAGTGAACGATGAAGAAAGGACAAAATGGTTAGAAAACAAAGGCTTTAAAGTCATAAGATTCTCTAACGAAGAAGTTCTTGGAGACATCGAAGGAACGATAATAAAAATCAAAACGTATATAAATGAAAACAAACGAACATAACAATTCCTCCCCCCTTCGGGGGGACAGAGGGGGCCTTTCCGTTGGGGTTTTAGGCGCCGCCGGCTACACTGGTGGCGAACTTATCCGTGTACTGCTGAACCACCCCTATGCGGAGATTGTCTTTGCCAACTCAGAGAGTAACGCTGGCAACCTGGTCAGCGACGTCCATGAAGGTCTCATTGGCGAGACCGATATGCGCTTCACCGACCAGATGCCCTTCGATCAGGTTGATGTTGTATTCTTCTGCTTCGGACACGGAAAGAGTGAGCAGTTCTTGAAGGAACATACCATCCCCGAGCACGTCAAGATTATCGATCTGGCACAGGATTTCAGGGTAGCCCCCTCTAACTCCCCCGAAAGGGGAGGGGAAAACTCAAGCCATCCGTTCCTCCCCCCTTCGGGGGGACAGAGGGGGGCTTCCTGGGTCTACGGTCTTCCTGAAATCAACAGAGAGGAGATTGCTAAGGCGCAGCATGTGGCTAACCCCGGCTGCTTCGCCACCTGTATCCAGGTGGCACTGTTGCCTGCCGCCCACCTGAACCTGCTCAAGGAGGATGTGGCCGTCAATGCCATCACCGGTTCCACGGGAGCAGGCCAGAAGCCTGGTGCCACCACCCACTTCTCGTGGCGCAATAATAACCTCAGCATCTACAAGCCCTTCCAGCACCAGCACATCGCCGAGATACGCCAGAGTCTGAAGCAGGTGCAGGGGTATCTTGATGCCGACATCGACTTCATTCCCTACCGTGGCGACTTCGCCCGTGGCATCTTCTGTACCGCCGTCATCAAGACGCCAGCCCCAGTAGAGGACGTTATTGAGGCTTACAAGGACTTCTATGCCGACGCCGCCTTCACCCACTACACCGACAAGCCCATTGACCTGAAGCAGGTGGTGAACACCAACAAGGCGCTGGTACATGTAGAGAAATACGGCAACAAGCTGCTGGTCACCTCAGCCATCGACAACCTGCTGAAAGGTGCTGTCGGCCAGGCTGTACAGAACATGAATATCATGTTCGGCATCGACGAGACAGCAGGGCTGAGGCTGAAAGCCTCGGCTTTCTGACAGACACCAACACTCAGGGAGGCAGCAGTTGCTGCCTCTTTATTTTGCCCGTTTCTCCGTAGGAGTTATACCTTTGAATTTCTTAAAGTTTCGGTAAAAGGCACTGCTTGAGGTGAATCCCGCCTTCGTCATGACATCATTAATCGACAATTCGGGCTGCGCCTCAAGCAGTTGCGTGGCATAGTCAATGCGCAGGCCGTTGATATAATCAGAGAATGAGGTGCCCATCTCTACATTGATGGCATGATATATGTAGTTGCGGTTAGTGTGCAGTCGCACTGCCAGATCGCTGACCTTCAAGTTCGGATACAAGTAGAGCTTTTCGTCGTTTACCATTTTCCTGATGCGTTCCAGTAACTCACTGCCGCCTTCATTCTCGGCCATTGGCCCAGTGTCTTGGAATACCTCTGTTTCAATGTCTTTTACCGAGAACCGTTGGCTCAAGCCCACATGGCCTATCAGAAGCAACAGCAAAGAGAATATCACGGCAGGGAAAGACAGCAGCTCATGTCCATCAACGAACCGCTGACGGCCTATCAGGTTGAAGACGAAGGCCACAAGCGACGTAACGGCGAAAAGTACCAAGAGCGTTTTCACTCCAACAATCCGCTTTCCCTCAATGTTCGAATAGTTGGACTCCACTATCGAGTTATAGGCCGCAATCCGTCGAAAGCCCCCAAACAGCACTAACGGTACCTGGATGGCAAATACAATTCTTACGGCAATATGAGCCATACTCTGCCACCAGGCAAGGCCTGTCAGTACAGCATATTCATTGCTATAGAGATACTGCTGTATGAACAAAGCCGTATCATTGCCGTCCATTAGCAAATAGATAATACCTACAGACAGGAAGCATAGCAGCGATGGCAGCAAACAGAGTGCCTGTCTGAAGCGATTTGGGCGGTATTCTGTTAATTCTTCAATGTAGAGATAATACAGTGGGAAAACAGCAGGGTTGCAGAAGCAATAGAAGGTGTCTGTCAGGGAAATCATGGATGTCTGATGGTTGAAGTACATACAATGAGCCGTATACAGCACCGTTGCCGTTGCCATAAAAAAGAGCAAGCGTATCTTTGCCATATTCCTATCATTCCACAGGCTCAGAGCTATCAGCACTGAGAGAACGCCACATACAATCATGGGCAGAGATGAAACTAAGACGGCTATCATGGCTGCAAAATTAATGTAATTACTTTGAAAAAGCAAGAAAGTTGGCAAAAAAACTGCGGGAAAAGCCTCGAACGACTGACAAACCCTTTTGTTTTACTTTTTTTCGATGAAACCGATGTTTTTTGCGCCTTTGTAATTGCAAAATCGGGAAAGCGGAAGGTCGCTTGAGAATGAATAATTGTGAATTCGGGAAAAAAATCTTTGAAAAAGAAACAAGCGCTATGAGTTGATTCCCTTATCTTTGTAGTCATATTGCGCGAATCGGAATAACATTACATACAAAATACTGACATGATGATGAAAAGACTACAGCTATTATTACTGTTGTTGCTGCCCTCATTGATGGGTCAGGCAGCCAACGACATGGACAAACACCTGCCCGCCAACTGGGGCGGGTGGCAGAATCTGTCATGTAGTGTCAACGACACCACGTACTACACCTCCAATCTGCTGCCCATGCAGGCGGCGGTGTCGGGACAGACGCTCCACGTGTTCTGGCCCGACTGGAAGCCCAATGCCCAAGGTGAAACGTGTGTCTACTACCGTCGCTCTGCCGACGCTGGCCGAACGTGGGAAGAGGCCCGTACCGTAATCAAATCAAAGAACTTTTCGATGGTCGACATCAACTATGCTGGCGGCAGCTTTGGTAGCAACAGCAAGTGGTATGCCGTAGAAGGACAGAACGTCCATCTTGTTACCATTGTCAGGTCTGACGACGACCAGAACAGCGAATTACTCTACACCTACTCGCACGACGGCGGCCAGACTTTCCAGCAGCGCGTGTTGTCCAAAGGCAGCGAGGGCGACGGCCACTACAATTACGGTCGGCCCCATGTGGTGGCTGATGGTCAGACGCTGGTCATTGCCTTCCAGCGCGCCCGCTACAACAACAACGACTACAAAACGCGAGTGCTGACCTCATTCGACGGCGGTGCAACGTTCACCGACAAAGAGATAGACATGACTCAGAACCTTGCCGACGTTCAGGTTTCAGGCCGCCGCTGGGCAGTGCTGGGCAGCGACTCATACTGGAATTATAACATGTGGTGGGGCAACGTCTATTATTCGACATCAACAGACGGCGGTCAGACCATCAGCACACAGAACATCGCACCGATTCTTCAGAACGACAAGTCGTGGTGTGAACTGAACTATATGAAAGGCTACAATGGCGAATCGTTCAACTACCATCCGCAGATGACGCTCGAGGGCGATGTTGTCAACATCATCTTCAAGGGTTGCATCGACAAGGAAGAAGAGCATCCGGAGTATAACGGCAGCCGCGCCCACACCGTGTTCCGCCGCTCTACCGATGGCGGAAAGACATGGACCGAAGCCAAGTATCTGCCTGGCACAACGGGCACAACTGGAGCTATCGCTGCCAAGGGTCAGCACATCTACGTACTACAGAACCCCAACGGTCCGAAGATATGGTACTCACATGACGGCGGACAGACATGGAACATACAGGAGCGCTGTTATTGGTCGGGCCGCTATGATGGCTACAGCAATTTCTATGAACTGTACATAGCCCCCGACGACCCCACGGGCCAGCACGTCTATCTGACAGGTGTGCGTGCCTTATTGGTGGAGTCGAAGGATGGTTTCCGCTCTGTGTACCGTAACTTCGCCATGGGCACTGAGTCATGGGACTCCAAGAACCGGAACAACCAGTCGCTCACCGTGCTGATGGACAGCGAGGGTACCGAACATTGGCTGATGCACTACAGCTCGCCCTACAAAGCCTTCGAGAGTTATTTCTGGAATATCGTCTACCGCCGCAACGACCGACCCTCGGCCACAACAGACAAAGAGATGGCCTTGGATATTTCGAAGGTGGAGGAACAGAAGATTGACCGTCCGATGACCAACCTCACCATACCCATGACACCCAGTCTCATGGAGACACAGGCGGCCACAACGGTGGAGTGCTGGGTTAGGGTAGATCAGGGTACCTCGTTCCAGATTGCCAGCCTAACGAATGACCTCCCCGACTACGAAGGCAGCCGTTACCGCGGAGGATGGTATATCAAAGTGGGCAGTGACTATAGCGACTACTTCTCTTTCGAGGGCGGTGTGAGCACCGAACTGTCTGTCGATGGCACCGGCAAGGCTATCTGGGACCGCTGGCGCTATCAGATTAAAGAGTGGGGACTGTGGCACCATGTGGCACTGACTTACGACAGCAATGTGGAGAAAGACAACTTGCGCCTCTATGCCGACGGTCTGCTCATAGGTAAGGCAACCGAGCGCGGCAAGCTGCGCATCGGCAACAACCCCATCGTCATAGGACGCAGTAGCAACTATTCCGGACCGAAGTGTCTGGTCGACAATTTCGCCATCTACAGCCGTGCCCTCTCGCAGGCGGAGCTACAGCAGCATCTCTACGACAAGCCTGACGCCAAAGACAAAGACTGCCGTCTGCTGCTGACCTTCGACGGCTCTATGCAAGACCAGAGCCAATACCATAATGACCCCGTGCCCATCATGGAAGCCAACCTTGTGGAGCACGACGGCATACGTCCGCCACATCCGGAGTTTACGCTGACCAAGAACATGCAGGGACAGGTGGTGTATGGCACCGACATGACCCAGGATGGCGAGGCATACTGGTGGATCATGCCATACCCCAGCAACCCCAGTACCTATGATACGAGCAAGAACCAGCATGTCTCCAAAGACTTCGCCCGCTATCCCGGCACCTATTCCTTTACGATGGCGGCCAAGGGCACAGGCAACAGCAACGCCTTCGCCTCGCTGACGAAGAGCATCACTATCGGCGGTCTGAGTCGCGTATTCCCCGACATAGCAGGACAGACCGATGGTGTGAAGCTCCGCATTCAGGGCGGCTATAAACTGACTTATTATGACAAGCCACGTGTGGCGCTTCATGGTGCCAATGGCGACATTGAGGGTACGTGGGATGTGGTCTACGGATACGACTCAGAGAAGATAACGTCGGCCGACGACCTGGCTCCCGCCGTCTTTAACCTCACGGAAGCAGCAACGGGCAAGTACGACATCATCGTGGGCACCGATACGCTCCGTCAGGCCTTCACCCTCGAGAAAAGCGAGGAACCTGACGTGTGGATGCAGATCAACGGTCGCGGTGCCAGCCTCTGGAACAAGTACCAGCGCTACACCATCGAATACGGCAATACATCGAACACAGCTGCCTATAACACACCGATCGTCATTGTCATCCCTGAACGCCACGGCACCGTTGATGTGTCTTTCGACTTCGACTTCTACCTCTGTGACCCGGCTCTTGACGATAAGGCACAGGAATGGGCACGGCAAATGGGTGACCACATCAAAGTGTATGACGAACAAACGAAGGATAGCATCCGTGTCTATTCGTTCATGATTCCCTACATCGCTCCGAACAGCACCAACCAGCGTTCGTTCCGCATTAAAATGGCACCGGGAACCAACGAGCCGTCCGCCGAGATAAAGATTGGCTACTGGATTGAGCAGCCGTGGGGGCCAAACAATTCTGCGAATGGTGCTACGACGCGTGCACCCTTCACCCTGGAGCAGGGCGAGTGTTTCGCCAAAGAGTGGGCTTCGGCTGTCTTCGACACGGCCATCAGCTTTATTCCCGGTGCCAGCTGCATCAGCAGCATCGCCAAGGCAGGTTACAGCACAGCCACCGGTGCCGAAGGTAAATGGTCGACACTGTTCTTAAATGCAGCCGATGTGTTCTTCAACTGTGGTTCTGAAGTCATACCCGGTTCTTCACTCGTCAAGGGTCTTTATAACTTTGGAAGCAAGGCCTGGGACCTTTATAGCAAATACAAGAGTATCAGGGATATGAGAGGTTGTCTGAAGGGTGACCCCAACGAGATTGGCAACAAAGGTCGCGGCAGTTACGACCCCAACGAGATGATTGGACCTTCGGGGTATGACGACCACTACCACTTCATTAAGCCCATCCACCAGATGGCCTACACGATAACTTTTGAAAACAAGTCGACGGCAACGGCACCGGCCCATGAGGTATTCGTCACCGACACCCTCGATGCCACGAAATACGACCTGTCGACGTTTGCCTTCACGTCTTACGGCTGGGCCGACACGACACTCGTCGTCGGCGGCAGCAAGACGCAGGAGTTTACGCGCGACATCATGTATAGGGTCAAGGAGCAGGATATCCGCGTTCGCGTCAGCGGACAGTTCGACCCACAGACCGGCATTGCCAGCTGGGCCTTCGTCTCGCTGAAGACGAACGGCGACGAGATTGACGACCCCGACCTGGGCTTCCTCGTGCCTAACAATGACAACCGCGATGGCGAGGGCTTCGTCAGTTTCTCTATTGAGCACAAAGCCGCACCTGCCAGCGGGTCCGAGGTGAGCAACCGCGCCACCATCATCTTTGACGCCAACGCTCCGATCGTCACCAACACCTACGTCAATACTTTCGACACCGACTACCCAACTTCGAAGGTGACGAAGGTTGAAGAGCGCAACCAACAGCTCGTCGTGACAGTGGAGGGCAGCGACGCCACCTCCGGCATCGAATGCTACAACCTCTATGTCTTTAAGGACGGCGGTGAACCCGAGCTGGCAGCTACCATCACCAGTGGTTCCACAGCCACCATCGCCTGTCAGCCAGGCACACGGTATGGCTTCTGCTCACTGGCCACCGACCACGTTGGCTGGAATGAACCGAAGTCGCTGACTGTGGAGAAAGAACTGACGACCAGTGGTACGTCGCCACAGGCCAAGACCATAAGCCTTGCCATAGCCGAAGCCGGCTACGCTACCTTCTACGATTCCGAAGACAACTACACGCTGCCCGACGGGCTGAAGGCCAGCATCGTCAGCGGTGTTAACGGCAGTCGCCTGAACTACCAGACACTCAATGGCAGTGTCATACCGAAGGGCACCGCCGTGCTTATTGAAGCCACGCAGAAGAAGGCGGCTACCTATACGCTAACCAGCACCACCACAGCCGACGCTTCTGCCATAGGTAACAACCTCCTGCATGGCAGCAATAGCGCAACGACTACCAGTGGCGATGCCAACAGTCTGTTCTATAAACTGTCGTATGGCCCCTCCAATACTTCTCTGGCTACATCGTTCGGCTGGTTCTGGGGGGCACAGAACGGTGCTGCCTTCCGTATTGATGGCCATAGGGCCTGGCTGGCATTGCCAAGACAGGCTGCCTCGCGTGCCTACCTCATCAGCGGCGATGCCACGGGTATAGAAGACTTCGCAGAAGAGCCGGCTGAAACATCGTACACCGACCTGCAGGGGCGCCATGTCAAACAGCCGGCGCAACCAGGCATCTACATCCAGAATGGTCGTAAAGTCATTATCAAATAATCAACACTCAGAATTAGCAACATGAAGACATTCAGATATCTATTGTTTGGTCTGGTGGCAACACTTGCCATCACATCATGTGGCGGAGGCGGCGATGATGCACCTGACACGCCAATACCTACACCTACACCCACGCCTACACCCACACCCACTCCAGAGACGAAAGGCAATTTCTATAGTCTGACCTGTAGTATGCCCGCAGAGGCCTCTGAAAAGACCGTAACTCTGACAGGACTCAGCACCGCCATCAGCAGACAGGTGCAGGCCGCCGGCAAAGACTGGCTCACCGTAACACAGGTACCCTACACCTCAGGCACGCCACAGGTGAAGGTGGCCTGCACCCAGAACCTGCAGACCAGTCAGCGTGCCATGGACGTTGTGTTTATTGCTGCCAGTGACACGCTGCTACTGACCGTCAGGCAGGCCGTATTCACTGGTGGCGGCACAGATGTTACCGACCCTAACGACACGCCATCTGACCAGCCGGCATTCTCGCGTGGAGAACTGCATAGGTGATAAGCTCCTAAGAGCAATTATACCGAATTGCGTTAATTCTCCCAAAATCCGTTGTTCTTTACAACTTTTTTTGTAATTTTGCAGCCCAAACAAAAATGACGATGGAAGAGAACAACAATGAATTGGTGCGACATATAGCCGAACAGAAGTATGAGTTTGGCTTCACCACCGATGTACATACCGACATTATCCCCGTTGGCCTCAACGAGGATGTCGTGCGACTTATCTCACAGAAGAAGGGGGAGCCGGAGTGGATGCTCGACTTCCGTCTGCGCGCCTTCCGCTACTGGCAGACGCAGACGCAGCCTACATGGGGGCATGTCCACGTGCCCCCCGTAGACTATCAGGCCATCTCCTACTATGCCGACCCTACGGCCAAGCCAGCCTCCAACGGGTCGTCGGCAGGCATCGACCCCGAACTGGAAAAGACCTTCGACAAGCTGGGCATTCCCCTGGAAGAGCGTCTGGCCCTGAGCGGTAACACTGCCGTCGATGCCATCATGGACTCAGTCTCCGTGAAGACCACGTTCAAGGAGAAGCTGCGCGAGAAGGGCGTCATCTTCTGCTCCATCGGCGAGGCCATCAAGGAGCACGGCGACCTGGTACGTCAGTATCTGGGAACCGTCGTCCCATACCGCGACAACTTCTACGCCGCCCTGAACTCGGCCGTCTTCAGCGACGGTTCCTTCGTCTATATTCCCAAAGGGGTGCGCTGTCCCATGGAGCTGAGCAGCTACTTCCGCATCAATGCCAAGGGGACGGGACAGTTTGAGCGCACGCTCATCGTGGCCGACGACGACTCCTACGTGAGTTATCTGGAAGGCTGTACCGCCCCCATGCGCGACGAGAACCAGCTGCATGCCGCCATCGTCGAGATTGTTGTCATGAACCGTGCCGAGGTGAAGTATTCCACCGTGCAGAACTGGTACCCCGGCGACGAGCAGGGGCGCGGCGGTGTGCTGAACCTGGTAACCAAGCGCGGCGACCTGCGCGGCACCGACTCAAAACTGTCGTGGACACAGGTAGAGACCGGCAGCGCCATCACCTGGAAGTACCCCTCATGCATCCTGCGCGGCGACGGCAGCATGGCCGAATTCTACAGCGTTGCCGTCACCAACAACTACCAGGAGGCCGACACCGGCACCAAGATGATACACATAGGCCGTAACACCAAGTCGACCATCATCTCGAAGGGCATCTCCGCCGGCCACTCGCAGAACTCATACCGTGGTCTGGTGCGTGCCACCGCCACTGCCGACAATGCACGCAACTACTCCAGCTGCGACTCGCTGCTGCTGGGCAGCAACTGCGGGGCTCACACGTTCCCGTACATGGATGCCCACAACCCCACAGCCGTCTTCGAGCATGAGGCCACCACGTCGAAGATTTCTGAAGACCAGCTGTTCTACTGCAACCAGCGCGGCATTCCCATGGAGCAGGCCGTCAGCCTCATCGTGGGCGGCTACGCCCGTGAGGTGCTGCAAAAGCTGCCCATGGAGTTTGCCGTAGAGGCCCAGAAACTGCTGGCCGTCTCGCTGGAAGGAACGGTAGGATGAACCAGTCTCAAAAAAATTATCGTTAAAAAATTGCAATTATCAAAAAAAAAGACTACGGTTGTCGTGAATTATTAGTATTTTTGCATTCTACACAATAATATTACTAATTTAAAACTTTTTGATATGGCAATTGCTAACGAACTATTTAAAATTGCAGTTAATGCTGGGATATTGGGCGATGGGAACAAAGTGCCCGTTAACACCCTCAAGGTGAAAGTTGAAGAAAATGGCTATGACTGGAAACAATATGGCATAGACGATTTCAAGGATTTTTTGGAAGAGCAAGACGAACTCACCTTTGAAACGGCTGACGATGGTACAGACTATGTGATTAACGCAGCCTTTGTCAACCCCAAGCAGAACCAGGCACAAATGGCCCAGCGTATAATCGAGGTGATAGACCAGATGCCGAAATCTGCTGACGGTTTCGTTACGACGAGCGCACTCAAAGCAGAATTAGAACAGCGAGACATCAAATGGGGGTCTGGCACATTGGGGGCATGGGTAAAGAAAATGACCGACTACTTCGATGCTGTACAAGACGGTGTCACAGTAAGCGTCAGGAAGAAAAGTGATAAGCCCCTTCCAAAACCAGCGCCTGTTTCGGGACAGCCACAAGCACCAGCCCCGGCTCCTGTACCGACAGACGGCAAGACACGGTTCGTGTCAATCTATGAACTGAGTGACTTTGCCTGCTTCGACGATTATAACAGCCGTCTCCAAGAGTTAGGCTCAATGGCAAAAGAAGATGGGTGGTTTATCATAGACGATGTGAACGAGCCGAAGCCACTCAGGCTCGTTAACCAGCGGCTGAAGAACAACTTTGCCATTTCCGTCCGTCAGGAGATACGCGAACGTGGCGCTGGAGGTATCATCCTCTACCCAGACGGTGCCATCTGGGATACGGGATTCCGCACACCCGCGGATCAGGTCATTCTGGCACATTTCAAACTTAACCAGTACCGTGACGCTTCACATTGGCAAACTTGGACTTTTGATCGCTTTAGTGTGGAGGAAGGAGGACAGGCCTGATGGCCAAAAAATCGTATAAACAGCCCAAGAAAGAAAAGAATAGTCCAAAGGAGCAACTCCAGACATTCTTTACTGAGCAGAACATCATCGTCAGGCTTGACCGAAGGCTTAACGATGGCGGACAGGGTGTTATCTTCAGACTGCACAACAGTTCCGGACTTAAAGATGCCCATGCCAAGGCTGCCAAGCTGTTTAACGAACCTGCAAGTGCCGCTCTTGAGCAAAAGTTGCGCACTTTGATGGAATATGCCGCCAAGCACGATGCCGACACCGTGGGTATATGTTTTCCACAGGCATTGCTATACAAGCAAGCAGACAAGAGGGGCGGCTGCGTAGGCTTTGTCATGAACTACCAGCAAGCCAGCGAGATGCGTAATACTGTATGTATGCCCAAGGTGGTGCGTGACTACTGGAAGTGGTCGCGCCGCGACTTGTGCCGCTTTGCCGTAGCCATGCTCAAGCGCTTCGCCACTCTGCACAAGGGCGGACTCCTGATGGGCGACGTCAATGACAGGAATGTGCTGGCCAGCGCGGGCAATCCCGATGAAGTCTACTTTGTCGATGTGGACAGTTACCAGATAGGAGATTTTCCAAGTGGCGTCCATACTACCGAGTTTGATCCGCCACGGTTGATGGACTGTCAGGATTTCGAGCACGTGATGCGCACACTGGAAGATGAATATTATTCCATCTCGGCATTACTCTTCAAAATCTTCCTTGTGGGACTGGAGCCATTTTCGAACGGTGGGGTAGGCACGCTTGAGCAGAACCGCCGCCAACGCCGCTTCATGTTCCCTATCGGCTATGACTCGCCCGACCAGATCCGTGGTCCTTGGCAACGGATCTGGTATAACCTGCCACTCAACATTCGTCAGGCTTTCTACGATACCTTCCACAACAAACAAGCCATATCGCCAGCCGCCTGGATGAGGTATATTGGCGAATACTACAGCAGCATACAGAGCGGACGCTACCCTGATGTCATACTTATTCCACGCACAGAGCGTGCTGACAGCATTTTCCTCGGCATGAGCAGCCCGCTGCCTGATGTAGAGAAGAACGATGCGCTGCGGCAGTTTAGCAACTGGCTCAACCCAGACAATCCTGTCGACAATGGCAGAACCGCCTATCTTGAGTTTGGTGCTGCATCCTTCAGAGTCTATGAACCACGGACGGGGACAAGCATCAACCTTCAGCATATACGTACCGGGCACTTCGACTTTATCAGTCCGCAAGGCGAAATGGACGTCAAGCGGCTGTATGAGGCTCTGACTCAGCCTGAAGCTTGGCCCTTTTGGCAGCGCTATCTGCGTGGCGTGCTGCCCACCTTCGGCCAACTCGTCGTATTCGGGTGCGCCGGACTGAGACATCTGCGCAACCGTGAGGAAGTGGTACAAATGATGCACCAGAAAATGGGACTTCATGTAGGTATCGTAAGCCAGCGCGAGGAGGCTGAACTGATGGTCGATGCTGCCCAGCGCCAGTTGGGGCTGTCAAAAAACCTTCTGATCGTCGATACTGGGGGGATGGCATCCACCTTCGTTGAACGGCACAGCATCATGTCGCCCAAGAGTATTGAAATTCCCAAGCTGGGCAGCAAGGTCATGCTTAACGGACTCTTTGCCACCACACAGCCAGACAGCCGTCTGCAAACCAAGCTCGAAGAGCACGACCACATGGTGAGCAATGCCATTATCACCATTTCCCTTGTGAAAGCCGCCGCCAAACAAAGAACGGCACTGAAACTTGCCACAATGGGCATCATGGGAAAGTTGGCAGAGTTTACGGGCATTTCTCCGAAAAAAGACGGGTTCGCCTGCCAGCAATTGAATGAGGCTTGCCGTATGCTCAACGACGAGTTGCTGACCAATCGCACCAAGGCCGTTTTTCTTAAACAAGACATTCTTGAGCTGGGTATTGGCGATATACTCACACAGAAGACCGAGCTAAGACTCTGTCTGCCTATATATATTGAACTAATGAAAATCTTGGACATCGACAGGCTGCAGCTGATTACCGGCGGTGTGGGAAAGTCATACGTTGACAACCACGAACGAAACAGGAAATAACAGACGAAATATATTATGGTAAAAACTCAACAATTCTCATTTAATCCTCGTTTATTTTGGAGCCGTATAGACGACAGCAAGTCGCTATACTCAAGGACGTTCTATCTCTGGTCGCAAATGAACAGCATGATGGGTACGCTCTCGGCCGATGCAGATTTCTCTGACTTGCCGAACAAGCCTGGGATGCTCTCCAACCAACGTCTGAAATGGGTACTTGCCAACCACGGAAACACCAGGCCAGGCCAGGACAGCATCACGGAATTTCGCAAACTGCGCACCCAACTCGACAAGTTTGGTAGGCTGCGGTGGGCCAACGACGGGAAGATAGTCTCAGACAAGGATCTGCAGAGTGAGGGCTTCGATGAAGAGTCCTACCTGTATATTCTGTGGCGAATCTCGCAATTCATCGTCTGGGCTTACGAGGGGTTGGTTATACCGGAGAGTATTGAAAAGAAATGCGAAGAAGTCAGAAAGCACATAGTCGATCCTGACTTGCTCGTCCTGCAAGCCGAACTTGAGAAAATCAGCGAACAGGATTTGGCTGACAATCCCGGCAACCGCTTCCCCTGCATCATTATCATTGACAACGGTCTTAACATGAACAACTACCTTAGAAGTCTGGAGGATGAGGGGCTGGCATCACTCTTCGACGAGATATATGCCACGCAAACGCTGGCCGCTTCAATGGAGTTGTACGTAGCCACATGTGGCGGTGGCGTTCATGAATATGTGACATTTGCAACCATTGACCGTCAGAAGCCCTTGCTTGATGCTATTCAACTGACTCCCTTCGGGCTAAGCCGCATGGGTGAAACGATATGCAACGCGCTTGACAAACTACAGGAGCGCATCCGCCTGATGCGCACCCCCGACTATGGCGTCAGTTATTTCAAGCCTTGGCTTATCATTCTCTCAAACGGAAAGTTTAAAGACCCGCGTATGGAAGAGGCTTATCAGCGCGTAAAGCAGATGCAGGCCAACCGCGAGTTGTATGTGCTGCCCATAGGCATTAGCAAACAGGCCAACATGGAAAATCTCAAACGACTATCGCCGAATGCCTTTTTCCTGGAAGACACCTCGCTGCAAGGGCTTTTCAAAGATGTCTTCAGCAGTCTGAAGAAGTCGCAATTCTCACAACCGGGAGGAGATGACATTGAGTTTGTTCACAGTGGAGCCTATTCCATCAAACGCTGATAATGACACCCTAAAAGAATATGGAACGACTACTTAGCGAGCAGGAAGCTAACTATCTCTATACGAAAATGCTCACCGCATTTACAGAAGGTAACGATGTGGAAGACAAGTTGAACAAACTGCGTTCCACTTTCGATACAATACTTTCATTTGCCACCATGAACAAGTTGAAGGTTGCGGAAGTGCCTCCTAAATATCACGGGTTTATGTCAAAAATAGACCTGCTGTTTCCTAAAGAGTCCACTGACCAGCGCGTGCAGGACATGAGAAGGTCGCTTAACCAGCAACGCGATGACCTGAATACGGGTGTAGCACACATGGCCCAGATTGAACGAGGACGGCTGCAGGGACAATCTGTACAAGGGTTTGGCGTTAACACATACCGCTCCTTCCTGAATAACACGTCCAATCTTGTAGCCACGCTAAGCAGCCTGCCTATTCCTGAAAGGCTTCAGCAGGCTATCAGAGAACGGCGGAAGGTACCGATGACCACCACGCTCGACATCGTTATACTGTTGCAGGTCTACAGCGACTTGAACGACATAGACGATGGCGTGTTCATCCTGCAGCGTTGTCTTGAATGGATTGACGAGAGAAAACAACTGGGCTTAGACATGGCACGGGTAAACCTGATAACCTACAGCGGCAACCTGACGGTTTTGCCCGGCATTACCAGCAGTCAGGATCTCCGGAAAAAAGCCATAGGCAAAACCACTGGGGCCAATGCTGACACTGCTCTTCAAGAAGCCCTCAAACTGTGCAGCAAGGGTATTGACCGTTATACGGCTGTAGCCCGCGGCGTTATGAAACCTTGGTTGGTGTGGATATGTCATCAGTTGCCAGACAATCTTGCGCAGCAGCCAGAAGAGCAACTGGGAAAGTGGCTCGATATGGAACTCCTCAGTTTCCACCCGCTACCGACTCAGGCTTCTACCTATGACCGCTTCAGACAGATATGGCCTACCTGCCGACCTCAACAACTGATGCCCCGCTTAGCCGAGAACCTGTTCTCCTCAATCACTGAAACCATACAACGTTATCAGTAGGACACCTATTAACATACTTGCGTATGCCTATCTACAATATTCTGAAAATAAAAATGACGGGCACCGCCCACCTCAATGAGAAAATCGACTGTCAGGATGCCGTGGCAAACCGCGCCAACGGCAATTTTGCCTGCATGGTGGGGGCCGATGGTGCTGGCCATGCCCGTTATGGCAAGGAAGGAGCCGAACTGGTGGCCAACGAGACACTGACGCTGATGACGCGCTTTGGCACGTCATTCGTTGATATGCAGCCTGCCGACATTACAGCACTGCTGCGTAACAACCTGCTGGAGAAACTGAACACAGAAGTGCAGCGGTTGCAGTGCCCTCTGTCCGATCTCGCTTCTACGCTGCTCTTCATGGCTACCGATGGCCAACGCTTCGTGGCGGGCAATCTGGGTGATGGTATGCTAGGCTATACAGACAGGAATGACGAGGCCATTATGCTGATAGGGCAGGAGAGGGGGATGTACGCCAACATGAGTTGGTTTGTCACCAGTAGCGATGGGTTCGATCACCTGCGAATCACGAAGGGTTCCTTCGACCCAGAGGCTGTCTACTTCCTGATGACCGATGGTACCGTCGACTGCCTCTATAACCAGCATAAAGGCACGTTTGCTCCGATGCTGAAGACGTTTTGCAACTGGATGCGACGTTTTGGTTATGAACAGATACACCCCTATGTCAACACGGCTATGCACAAGTACTTCCCCTTGAATACTACCGATGACTGTGCCCTCGGACTGTTTACTACACGACACAAGTAATAGCATTAAAACTTGCATTTATCTGCTCATCCTACACCTGCAGCTGATATGAATACTTACGAAACCATTGATCTGAACGACTATGTTCAGACTGGCGAGGGCGGGACAGCTCTCACCTATAACCATAAAGACGACAAAACGCTGGCCAAGCTGTTTCTGGCCGGTATTGCTGCGGAGAACGCTATCAGGGAGTTCCGCACGAGCCGGGTAGTTTATGAGAGCGGGCTGCCCACTCCGAAGCCCATCCGTCTGATTACCGACGGCGAGCGCTTCGGAGCCGAGTATGAACTAATTCGGCACAAACGATCGTTCACCCGCATCATCTCGCAGGAGCCCGACAAACTGGTGCCGCTGTCGGAACGTTTCGCCGTGTTGGCCAAGCAGCTTCACCAGACTCCTGCCGACACCACGCGTCTGCCGGACATGCGGGAACTGGCGAGCTCATGGATTGACCGGCTTACAGATTTTCCTGATGAGCTTAATAGACGGTTCCACCGCTTCATCGACACCGTGCCCTCCATGCCTACCTGTCTGCACGGTGACCTGCACATCGGCAATATCATCACTGACGGGAGCCGCGAACTATGGATCGACGTGGGTGACTTTGCCTACGGTGTTCCCGAATGGGACTTGGGTATGATGTACTATGGGTCGCACTTCCTAAGTGCGGAACGTGCCGACAACATTTACCATTTAGACAACGACACGCTGCGGGCACACTGGGATGCCTTTGCAACGGTTTATTACAGCACGGACTCCAAAGAAGCGCTGGAGGCCGAGATCAGGAAGCTGCGTCCTTTCATCGCCACCAAGATGGCCTTCTTTATAAGCAAGATAACCGAGGGGAAACATCCCTTTAGCGGACCACTCCTGCAAATGTTCGATAAGTTCCTGCCTAAAAACAGCAGCAGTTGAAAACTAAATATTTGGAGTAGATAATGGCAAACAAACCCTTAGATACATCATTGCTGGATCGCGCTATCATCTTTGCGGTTCGCGCCCACGCCGGGACAGAGCGTCGCGGCAAGGGTTTTCCTTATATCGTCCACCCGATGGAAGCTGTGGAAATCGTGGCCACGATGACACCCGACCAGGAACTGCTGGCCGCTGCAGCACTGCACGACACCGTGGAGGACACCGACACGACAGTAGATCAGATACGTGAAGTGTTCGGCGACCGCATAGCCTCGCTCGTAGCCTCAGAGAGCGACGTCGTGGCCGACGGTTGTTCCGAGGAGGACAGTTGGCACACTCGCAAGCAGGCAGCCATCGACCGTCTGGCCCGTGCCTCGCACGATGCCAAGATAGTGGCCCTCGGCGACAAACTGTCGAATATGCGGGCCATCGCCCGCGACTATGCCCAGCAGGGCGATGCCCTGTGGGACCTTTTCCATGCCAAGGACCCCAAAGACCACGAGTGGCACTACCGTGGACTGGCCGATGCGCTCAGTGAACTCCGTGACACCTTCGCCTACAAGGAGTTTGAAAGCCTCATTAATCAAGTGTTTCCTCCTAAACCCTCTGCCTGATGAACTATCAAACAGGTGGTCAAGACGGTGATGCCCGTCTATCAGGGCGAGGTAATAAGTCTGTTGAAGGGCACAAGCATCGTGGGCTACATCGCCGTAGCCGATATGACACGCGCCTCTGACCTGATACGCTCGCGCACATTCGATGCCTTCTTTCCCCTCATCGTTACAGCCATCATCTATTTCCTCATGGCTTGGCTCATCGGGCTGTTGCTCCAGAGCCTCGTTCAGCGTTCCAGTCGTTCAACCTCTTTGAGCACAAGACTGTGCTGGAGAACGTCGTCTTTGCCCCCTGCCAACTCCGTCACGAGCCTGAGGAAGAGGCACGCAAGGTGGGACTGGCACTGCTGCGCAAGGTAGGACTGGCTGAGAAGGCCGACGTCTATCCGTCGAGTCTCTCCGGCGGACAGAAACAGCGTGTGGCCATCTATATAATGAATAACAATAAATAAAGTACATCGGCTGATGACTGTTTCAACAATTGGTAAGAAGTGAGCAGACCTAAACGCTTGTATAGGATTTTTCTGGTTTTTTCTTAGTATGCGTGTGCGTAAGAAAGGACTCTCACTCGGAAAAGTTCAAATATTTTTGGTTATTCGCGCGCTTATTCGTACCTTTGCAGCCAAATTGCGTGAGGGCATTTGTTGGAAGTTGAAAACCTGCATCCCAAGATTGGCAAATAGAAGATATTAAAAGGAATCGAAAAAAGAACAATGAAGCAAACAAGACTTTGGATGATGGCCGCCATCCTGACAATCTGCGGCCAAAGCCTGCAGGCGGCTGGCGACGAGGTTAACGGACATGCGTATTTTACCAAGGCCCAGCTACCCGATATGACAAAAATCCTGCCCCCATTCCCCGCTTTCGAGTCAGCCCGCTTCGTAGCCGACCAGTCGCAGCACCTCTGGGGCAAACTGATGCGCCAGGATGAGGCTCGCGCTGCTCAGGCTAAGAGCGACGCCGTTTATAGCATGCAGACCGCCATCGACGCTTACAGCCCACTCATTGGCTTGGAGATTACGAAAGACGGCACTCCGGCTATCTACGCCGTCCTCCAGGATGTGCTCGCCTCATGCGACAGCATCTATTCCGGCGCAAAGGCCAAGTTCGGCCGCCAGCGTCCCTACGCCTATTACGACGAGGGAACCCTGATTCCTGAGAAAGAGGAGAAACATCGCAACGAGGGGTCATATCCCTCAGGACACACCGTGTTCTTCTGGACCTCGGCCCTGCTGCTTTCCGATATCAGCCAGTCAAACGAGGCTATGGAGGCCTTGCTGTCCCGTGGCTATGAGTTCGGCCAGAGCCGCGTCATTGCCGGCTACCATTGGCAGAGTGACGTCGATGCCGGTCGCATGGCTGGCTCCATACTCTATCAGCTCATTCGCAGCCACGAGCGCTTCATCGAGCAGTTGGCCCAGGCCCGTGCTGAGTACAAGGAGAAGGCAGGCGGTTCTACAGATGTGGCCAGTGCCACCCGCAGTGCTCAGCAAGAAAGTTCTGCACGCATTTACCGTATCGACGGTACCCCTGCCGACGATACCTCTAAGGGGGTTGTGATTGCTAACGGCAAGAAAGTAATTGTTAAATAAGGCAATATGTTAGAAGTCAAGAACTTACACGCCAGCATAGGCGAAAAGGAGATATTAAAAGGCATTGACCTCGTGATTAACGACGGCGAGACCCACGCCATCATGGGTCCCAACGGCTCGGGCAAGTCGACGCTGAGCGCCGTGCTGGTGGGCAACCCGCTGTATGAGGTGACCGAGGGCGAGGCGTGGTTCAACGGAAAGAACCTGTTAGAGTTGAAACCCGAGGAGCGTGCCCATGAGGGACTGTTCCTGAGTTTCCAGTACCCGGTGGAGATTCCCGGCGTATCGATGACCAACTTCATGAAGGCAGCCATCAACGAGCGCCGCAAGGCCCAGGGACTGGACCCGATGAATGCGGCAGAGTTTCTGAAGCTGATGCGTGAGAAGCGCAAGGTGGTGGAGTTGGATGCCAAGCTTGCCAACCGCTCTGTGAACGAGGGGTTCAGCGGCGGCGAGAAGAAGCGCAACGAGATATTCCAGATGGCCATGCTGGAACCGAAGCTGTCGATACTCGACGAGACAGACTCCGGTCTGGACGTCGATGCCATGCGCATCGTGGCCGAGGGTGTGAACAAGCTGCAGACGAAGGACACGTCGTGCATTGTCATTACCCACTACGACCGCCTGCTGGAGATGATTCGTCCGCAGTACGTCCACGTGCTGTACAAAGGGCGCATTGTGAAAACCGGCGGTCCTGAACTGGCCAAGGAGATTCAGGAGCATGGCTACGACTGGATAAAGGAAGAAATAGGCGAAGAATAAGACCGATGGAAATGAACAGCGAACAGCAATATATTGAACTGTACGAACAGGCGCGGCAGATGATCTGCGACCATTCACCGGAGGTGATGAACGCCGTTCGCGATGAGGCTTTCGAACGGTTCAAGGCCAAGGGGTTCCCCTCGCGCAAGGTGGAGCGCTACAAGTACACCGACATGCAGAAGCTCTTCGAGCCCGACTACGGCCTGAACCTGCAGCGCCTGCAGATTCCCGTCGACCCCTATCAGGCCTTCCGCTGTGACGTGCCCAACCTGTCGACCAGCCTTTATTTCGTGGTGAACGACGCGTTCTACAGAACGCCCAATGCCGCCCCCAAGCTACCCGACGGCGTCGTCATAGGGTCGTTGGCGCAACATGCCGACATGGCCCGCGACTACTACAACCAGCTGGCCGGCAAGGACGAGGCCGCCGTCAGCGACCTGAACACGATGCTGGCGCAGGACGGCCTGCTGGTCTACGTACCTAAGAACGTCAAGGTAGACCGTGCCATACAGGTCATCAACATCCTGCGCTCCGACGTCGACCTGATGGTCAACCGCCGCGTGCTCATCATCCTTGAGGAGGGTGCCGACATCAAGCTGCTGTTCTGCGACCATGCTGCCGACGACCGCCAGTTCCTGACGACCCAGGTCATCGAGGCCTTTGTGGGTGCGAATGCCTCGTTAGGGCTCTACTGCCTGGAAGAGACCCACGCCAAGAACGTGCGCGTGAGCAACGTCTACATAGACCAGCAGCGCGACAGCCGCGTGTGCCACAACGTCGTCACCCTGCACAACGGTGTGACGCGCAACAAGCTCGACCTGACGCTGAGCGGCGAGGGTGCCGAGTGCCAGTGCTACGGCGGTGTCATTGCCGACAAGCAGCAGCACGTTGACAACAACACGCTCATTACGCACAAGGCCACCCACTGCACGTCGAACGAGCTCTACAAATACGTGCTCAACGACAAGGCCACGGGTGCCTTTGCCGGTAAGGTGCTGGTGGAGCAGGGAGCGCAGAAGACGGCCTCGCAGATGACTAACCAGAACCTGTGTGCCACCCCCGAGGCCCGTATGTACACGCAGCCCATGCTGGAAATCTATGCCGACGACGTGAAGTGTGCCCACGGCTCAACCGTAGGTCAGCTGAACGATGCCGCCCTGTTCTACATGCGGCAGCGTGGCATCAGCGAGGCCGAGGCTAAGACGCTGCTGCAGCAGGCCTTTATCAACGATGTCATCGACCGCATCGACCTGGTGCCGCTGCGCGACCGTCTGCACCACCTGGTAGAGATGCGCTTCCGTGGCCGGCTGAGCAAGTGTGAGGGCTGCAAGTTGTGTAAGTAGCGGCTAAAGATAGTCCATCAGCACATCCCAGACGGCGATGATATGGCAGACGGAGCCGGCGAGGACGAAGAAATGGAAGACGGAGTGCATGTACTTCCGGTTGTTTAACGAATAGAAGAGGGCGCCTGTGATGTAGCAGACGCCCTCTGCTATAATCCAGATGACGGCTGCCGTGGACACGCTGTCGAGCAGCGGCTTGAAGGCCACGAGCACGCTGAGTCCCATGCCGATGAAGCAGAGCGTCTCCAGATTCGAGTGCTCCTTCAGCCGGATGAAGCTGACGATGGTGCCGGCGATGGCACAGGCCCAGACAAACGTGAACAGTCCCCAACCCCAGTAGCCCTGCTGGCGCAGGGCGATGAGCGTCAGGGGCGAGTAGGAGCCGGCAATATGCCAATAGATGGCGGCATGATCCCAGCGGCGCAGCCGTTCCTTCCATTTGGAGTGATGGCGCATGGAGTGGTAGAGTGTGGAGGCAACATAGGAGCCGAGCATGCCGAAGAGATAGAGGATGACGCCCACACGCGCCCAGTCGCTGTCGCTGCGGAACACCCAGACGAGCAGGATGATGCCGACGACCACACCCATCAGAATGCCGCCGCCGTGCGACGTGGCATTCCATATCTCTTCTCTTCTGGTATAGCGAATCATAGCCCCTCCCCCAGCCCCTCCCAAGTAGGGAGGGGAGTTCTCTTTCTGATAATGGTTAATCCGTCGCGCAGGGGCAGGATGACCTGCTCGGTACGCGGGTCACGGGCCACGTAGTCGTTGAACTGCTCTATGCCGTGCGTCTGGCGGTCACGGTCGTAGGCCGGGTCTACGACATGCCCGTCCCACAGGGTGTTGTCAGCCACGATAAAGCCGCCTGGCCGCAGAACGGAGAGGGCCATGTCGTAGCACTCGCAGTAGGTGCGCTTGTCGCCGTCCATAAAAACCATGTCGAACACGATGCCTAACTGCGGTGCCTCTTTCAGCGCGTCGCCAATGATAAAGCTGATTTTGTCGGCAACGGCCGACTGTTCTATCCACGGCCGGGTAAAATCCTCCATTTCATCGTTGATTTCGAAGGTGTAGAGGTGGCCTCCGTCGCCAAGGCCCTCAGCCATGGCAATGGCCGAATAGCCGCTGAAGGTGCCTATCTCCAAGATGTTCGCGGGCTGCAGCATCTGCACCAGCATCTTCAGCAGGCGCCCCTGCAGGTGTCCGCTGGCCATGCGCCCGTGGATGGTATGTATGTTAGTAGCACGCCAGAGCCTGTACAGATAGTCAGGCTCTGGCGACGTGTGCTGGAGTATGTAGTCGTCGAGTGTCATTTCCTGAGTGCCTCTACTGCCAGGCGGTAGCTGTCAAGACCGAAGCCGCAGATGACGCCCCGGCAGACGGGCGAGATGAACGAATGGTGGCGGAACTCCTCGCGCTGGTGGACATTGGAAATATGAACCTCGATGACCGGGCAGCGCAGCGAGCGGATGCAGTCGTGCAGGGCCACGCTGGTGTGGGTGTAGGCTCCGGCGTTCAGTATGATACCGTCGTAGTCGCCAAAGAACCCTGTCTCCTGCAACTTGTTAATCAGTTCGCCCTCGACGTTGCTCTGATAATAGTCAATCTGCACATCGGGGTATTTAGCCTGCAGCTGTGGCAGGTAGCTTTCAAACGACTCGCTGCCGTAGATGCCCGGTTCACGCTGTCCGAGCAGGTTAAGGTTGGGTCCGTTGATGATTTGTATCTTCATGACAGATGGTTTGGTTTTACCATTTCTTGAAAAGACTGGGGAATATCTTGTCGGCATCTTCAAACAGATACCAGTTAGCCGACTCGTTGACGTTCTGAGCCCACTTGATGAAAGCACTGTAAGCAACGGTTATCGTCTGCCGTTCCAGCGGGTAGTCGAACTCCTGTGGGACGATGATGGCAAAAGGAGGCTCGCCCTTCTGGGCTACCTTGATGGTTTCTCCGGTTGCCTTGTTCTCAATGGAGATGCCCGTCAGATACTGCGGAATGGTCATGCCTTCGGGCACGGTGACAAAGTCGGACATGACATCGCGCCGCGTACCCCCCTTGACGGTATTGATGAAGCGGTTGCCGCTGCCGTCGGCCTCTGTGGCGTGGAAGATGGCATGCACCTCCATGTCGTTGTAACGCCATCCCGTGGCTCCATGGATGACCACATCGTCGTTGCCGCCAGCTGCTACCAGTGTCATCTGAATCTCTGTCTTGGTGATACGGACACAACGCAGCACCACGTCGTTCAGGTCGTAGTCGGCCGTGTGCGGACGGTCTTCAAAGCACATGGTATAGGCAGCGCCCTCGATTTCGCCGTCAGCATACGACTCTTCCACCTGCTCGGTGCCGCCGCCTATTTCAAAGACCATGTCGCTGAAGGTGCAGTCGGCACCGTCCTCAAAGGTCATATAGGTCCTGCCGTTGGCAGTAAACACCGCGATACGCGAGTCGGTGAAGCTCATGCCGCCGTCAAGCTGTCCGCCCAGGGTCTTGTCCATGGCCGACAGAAAGTGTCCCTTCAGGTGGTTGACCTCGTTGTTCAGCTGGCCGTCGCCATAGGTACAGCCGTATTTCTCGTTGTTCCACGTAGTGTATTTGCTGCCCTCATACTTGGCATTGAGGAAGCCCACCTTGTAGCCGGCGGGGAAGATGGCGCTGGCCTCGTTGTCGCCAACCACCGGGGCGTTCTTGAAGTAAGGCAGCAGAAACTCCTGACGCCTGTAGAACTTGCCCTCGTTGCCCTCGGCACTGCTCTGGACGCGCTCCACCTGTACAGCCTTGAACTTAGGCAGCTTCTTGATGTAGTCGGCCTCGCTCATGCCGGCGGGAATGTCCTGGGGCTTGAAGTAGTAATAGTAGATGTGGTTCCACTTGAACTCAGTAGACCAGGCCTGGACGGGGATGAGGGTGACGGGCGACTTGCCGTCGGTGTACACATAGTTCTGGTTCTGCTTGAAGTTGGCACTGTTGCGCACTGAGGCCAGGTTGTTTCTCTTCTTGTTCCAGCCCGTGTTGTCTATCTTGTAGAGGAAGTTGAGGACAATGGCCTTGACGTTCTCCTCCTCGCCCTCGTCAAAGCCGTCAGCGGTCCTGTAGACGTGGCCCTTGCCTTTCTGGCTGTCCATCTGCCAGCCGTTGTCGAACGTGTTGCCGTCGGCCAGCTCCCACATGTCGTCGTCCCAGCCGGAGTTGCTCCATTCGGTGTATGAGTTGCTGCCGATGGAAAAACTGCTGCCCTGGGCGGCACGCAGCGCATTCAGCGACTTGTGTGGTGCGGCCAGCTTCAGGGTCGTGAAGCTGGGAACGTCGCTCGCTGCTGCCCTGGTGAAGGCCCGTGTCGTGTGCGAGAAGCTCACGGTCTTGGCGTTATAGGCATCGAACACCTGGATGTAGTAATGGCCCTTGCTGTTGACGCAGGCAGCCACCAACTGCTGGTAGGCGTTAGGCGCGTCGTAGGAGAGCGTTACCGTCTGCCCGTTGCTGGCTTGAGCCTCACTGAGCAGCCGGGCTTCGGGGTTCAGGAAGGGCGACTCTGTCAGTATCTGCACTTTCACGATATCCTCCATGTCGGCATCGGCCGTTACTGTCACCGTACCGCTGTTGATACTGTTCCATTCCTGATTGGCATCAATGGTGCCAAAGATGGTATAGGCATTGCTATGTATCTTTATGGCATCTTGATTGGCTTCAAGTTCGTCAATGTCGAACTTGTATTTGTTGCAGCCGGCAAGGACTAAGACTGCGAGCAATAATGACCAATAATTGATTTTCATGTGTGTGTTGATTTAGTTATTTTTCTTTTTACTGTTAATAATCCGCGGCAAAGTTAAGAAAAAATACTGAAACGATAATCCATAAGGGGCAAAAACTTGCAAAAATCGCCCTAAAAAATATTAAATCAAGGTTCGCGCATGTCTAAATTGGGTGGTTTTGAGGGCTAATTGCTTGTAAAAGTGGAAAATATGGCGTACCTTTGCAGCCGACTTTTCTGCCGTGCATTATGGAACAACAAGAGACAATTGTCAGGCGGTATGTGCGCTACCTCAAACTGGAGCGTAACTTCTCGGCCAACACGCTGGAGGCATACCAGCGCGACCTGGAGAAACTGCTGGCCTATCTGAAACGCGAAGACAAGCATGTGACAGACGTGCAACTGGAAGATTTGCAGAACTTTGCCGCCGGACTCCACGACATTGGTATCGGGCCGCGCTCGCAGTGCCGAATCCTGAGCGGCGTGCGCTCGTTCTACCGGTTTCTGGCTGTCGACGGCTACCGCGACGACGACCCTACGGAACTGCTGGAGTCGCCCACGCTGGGTGAGCACCTGCCCGAGGTGCTGACAACGGCAGAGGTGGACCGGCTGGAGGCCTCGATAGACCTGTCGAAATGGGAGGGCCACCGCAACCGCGCCATCATCGAGGTGCTCTTCTCCTGTGGCCTGCGCGTCAGCGAGCTGGTGACCCTGCGCCTGTCGAACCTCTTTCTGGACGAGGGGTTCCTGCGTGTCAACGGCAAAGGGTCGAAAGAACGGCTGGTGCCCATCTCGCCGCGCGCCATCAAGGAACTGGGATACTGGTTTGACGACCGCCGGCAGATGAAGATCAAGCCCGGCGAGGAAGACTATGTGTTCCTGAACCGCCGGGGGGCTCACCTCACTCGTGTCATGATACTGATTATGATAAAACAGCAGGCCGTGGCGGCAGGTATCACGAAGACCATCTCGCCCCACACACTGCGCCACTCCTTTGCCACGGCGCTGCTTGAGGGCGGTGCCGACCTGCGTGCCATTCAGGCCATGCTGGGCCATGAGTCGATCGGCACCACCGAGATTTACACACACATAGACACCACGACGCTGCGTCAGGAAATTCTGGAGCACCACCCGCGGAATATGAAAAAATGATAAATATTTGTCTGTTCTGATAAAACTTTGTAACTTTGCAGGCTGAAACTAATATCACAACAAACATGAACAAATTTCTTAGGTTTTTCAGTCTCGTAGTACTGGCCGCTGCCAGTACCTCCATGGCTGTGGCACAGATGCAGATGCCACCTATACCTGTTGATCCCGATGTGCGTATCGGAAAGTTAGACAACGGACTCACCTACTATATCCGCCACAACGAATGGCCGGAGCAGCGCGCCGAGTTCTACATAGCCCAGAAGGTGGGCTCGCTGCAGGAGGATGACAACCAGCGCGGACTGGCCCACTTCCTGGAGCACATGGCCTTCAACGGCTCCAAGCATTTCAAGGGCAACGAACTGCTGCGCTGGTGTGAGTCGATTGGCGTGAAGTTCGGTACCGACCTCAATGCCTACACATCGATTGACGAGACGGTATACAACATCTCAAACGTCCCCACCACGCGCGAAGGTATCGTCGACTCCTGTCTGATGATTCTGTGGGACTGGGCCGACGGACTGCTCTTAGAGAAAGACGAGATTGAGAAGGAGCGTGGCGTTATCCACGAGGAGTGGCGCCTGCGCACCAGCGCACAGATGCGCATGCTGGAGCGCGATCTGCCGAAGCTCTACCCCGGGTCGAAGTACGGCGAGCGCATGCCCATCGGTCTGATGGAGATTATCGACAACTTTGAGCGTCCCTTCCTGCAGGCATACTATGAGAAGTGGTACCGCCCTGACAACCAGGGTATCATCGTCGTGGGCGACATTGATGTCGACAAGGTGGAACAGAAAATCAAGACCATGTTCTCGCAGATAGCCAGCCCCAGTGCCGATGCCGCTAAGGTGGAACTGGTAGCCGTGCCTGACAACGCCGAGCCTATAGTCATCATCGACAAGGACAAGGAGCAGAAGGTTGACCTGGTGGAGGTGATGTTCAAGCACGATGCCGTGCCCGATGAGGCCAAGCTGACCATCGACTACCTGGTGGCCAACTACGTCAAGCAGACAGCCATGGGAATGCTGAGCAACCGTCTGGACGAGATTGCCCAGCAGCCCGACTGCCCCTTCCTGCAGGCTGGGGTGGAGGACGGCAGCTACCTCTTCGCCAAGACAAAGGATGCCCTGTCGCTCAGTATCGTACCCAAGGAGGGACAGATGAACGAGGCGCTGAAGACGGTTTTTGCCGAGGTGCTGAGAGCCGCCAAGTTTGGCTTCACCGCCACGGAGTATGCCCGCTCTAAAGCCAACACGCTGAGCGCTCTTGACAAGCAGTACTCCAACAAAGACAAGCGCTACAACAGTCAGTTTGTCAACCAGTACGTACAGCATTTCCTGGCCAATGAGCCTATCCCCTCTATCGACGACTCCTATCAGCTGATGAAGCAGCTGGTACCTGCCCTCCCCCTGGAGGCCATCAACGAGCTGATGAAGCAGCTGGTGCCCCAGAACGACTCGAACTTGGTGATTCTGAACTTCAACCAGGAGAAAGATGGTGCCACCTATCCTACAGAGGCCGGACTGCTGGGTGCTGTCCGCGACGCCCGTACCATGGAACTGACCGCATGGGTGGACAATGTGAAGGACGAGCCGCTGATGACCACCATGCCTAAGAAGGGCTCTATCAAGAAAGAGGTGAAGATTGACAAGTTCCTGACAAAGACGGGCGACGGCGTTGAGAGCGGCTACTCTGAGCTGACGCTGTCGAACGGCGTGAAGGTGGTGCTGAAACATACCGACCTGAAGAAAGACCAGGTGCTGCTGACAGCCGAAGGGTGGGGCGGCAACTCGCTCTACGGCATGGAGGACCGCGCTAACTTCCGTCTGTTTGACGACGTCGTCGAGGCCAGCGGACTGGGCAACTTCCAGCACACGGAACTGATGAAGGCCCTGGCAGGCAAGATTGCCGGTGCCTCGCTCTCCATGAGCAGCCAGCGCACATACGTCAACGGTTCGTCAACCCCCGGCGACGTGGAGACGATGCTGCAGCTGGTTTACCTCTACATGACCGGCAACATCATGAAAGACCAGCAGTCGTTCGACCAGCTGATGAAGACCACCGAGCTGCAGCTGAAGAACCGCCTGCTGCAGCCAGAGGCCGTCTTCAGCGACTCGCTGAACGCCACCATCAGCAGCCATAACCCGCGCTTCAAGTCGCTGACGGTAGCCGACCTGCAGAACGTCAGCTACGACCGTATCCTGCAGATGGCCAAGGAGCGCACACAGAACGCCGCTGCCTTCACGTTCACCATCATCGGCAACTACAACGACTCTACCATCCGTCCGCTCATTGAGCAGTATATTGCCTCGCTGCCTGTGCAGAAGAAGATTGTGAAAGGCAAGGACGTCTCTACCGACTATAAGGGCAAGGTGGTGAACGACTTCAAGCACAAGGCTGAGACACCCAAGTCGATTGCCGTGTTGCACTGGTACTCGAAGCAGCTGCCCTACACTCTGGAGAACATCATCCGCGCCCAGATGGCCGGACAGGTGCTGGAGATGGTCTACCTGAAGGAGATACGCGAGGAGGCCAGCGCTGCCTATACCGTCAATGCACAGGCTGGCGTCAGCCGCGATGACTTCGGCGACGAGACCAGCATTTTCGCCTATTGTCCCATGAAACCCGAGAAGGCCGACACGGCTGTCTACATCATGCGCCGTGCCGTCAACGACATGGCCAGTGGCAAGTGTGATGCCGACATGCTGGCCAAGGTGAAGGAGTATATGCTGAAGTCGCATGCCGACCAGCTGAAGACCAACGGCTACTGGAGCTCGCGCATCGGCGCCTGGCGTAAGTGGAGCATAGACTTCCATACCGATTACGAGAAGACAGTACAGGCAGTGACGCCGCAGAGCATCTGCAACTTCGTAGCCGACGTGCTCAAGTCGGGCAACGAGGCTGAAATAGTGATGCTGCCGGCAGAGTAACATTTAAGCCCCTAAGTTAGAAAAAAGTATGAGTTATTTCTTTTCATCAGAATCAGTGTCTGAGGGCCATCCCGACAAGGTGGCCGACCAGATAAGCGACGCTCTCCTGGACCAGTTCCTGGCCTACGACCCCACGGCACGTGTGGCCTGCGAGACATTTGTCACCACCGGACAGGTGGTGCTCATGGGCGAGGTCAGCAGCGAGGTCTATATAGACCTGCAGACCATTGCCCGCAACACCATCAACAAGATAGGCTACACCAAGGCCGAATACCAGTTCGACGGCAACTCCTGCGGCATCCTGAGTGCCATTCACGAGCAGAGCCAGGACATCAACCGAGGCGTTGACCGGGCCGACGAGGACGACCAGGGTGCCGGCGACCAGGGCATGATGTTCGGCTACGCCACTAACGAGACGGAGTCGTACATGCCCGTCTCGCTTGACCTGGCCCACCTCATCGTGCGCACCCTGGCCGACATCCGCAAGGAGGGACGCGAGATGACCTACCTGCGCCCCGACGCCAAGAGCCAGGTGACGGTGCAGTACAGCGACGAAGGCATTCCCGAGCGCATCGACACCATCGTCGTCTCTACGCAGCACGATGAGTTTGACGAGGACGAGCGGATGCTGGCCAAAATCAAGGACGACGTCATCAACATCCTTATTCCCAGGGTGAAGCAGCAGATTCATTCGCAGAAGGTGCTCGACCTCTTCGGGCTTGACATCAAGTATTATGTCAACCCGACGGGTAAGTTTGTCATCGGCGGCCCTCACGGCGACACCGGCCTGACAGGACGCAAGATCATTGTCGATACCTACGGCGGCAAAGGTGCTCATGGCGGCGGTGCCTTCTCGGGCAAGGACTCATCGAAGGTAGACCGCTCGGCTGCCTATGCTGCCCGCCACATAGCCAAGAACATGGTGGCGGCCGGCGTCAGCGACGAGATGCTCGTACAGGTGGCTTACGCCATCGGTGTGGCACGGCCCATGAACATCTACGTCAACACCTACGGGCGCTCACGCGTGCAGATGAGCGACAGCGAGATAGCACGCAAGATAGAAGAGCTGTTCGACCTGCGGCCAAAGGCTATTGAGCGCACGCTGAAACTGCGCCAGCCCATGTTCCTGGAGACGGCCGCCTACGGCCACATGGGTCGCAAGCCTGAGGTGGTGAAGAAGGTGTTCACCAGCCACTACCATGAAACAAAAGAACTGGAGGTGGAACTCTTTACGTGGGAGAAACTGGACCGCGTGGAGGACATCAAGAACGCCTTCGGACTGTAAGTAATGCCCGATACAACGCAACATCAGCAGGACGTTCACCTGCCGTTATACTACCGCGAGAATAGTTTCCCCGGCGACAGTCTGTTTCACACAGAGTTGCCGGGGAAGCAGTCGGGTATGGTAGGCGACGACGTTCCCTACTCCTTTCGTGGCGATGATGTCATGACGGCACTGTTGTTGCTGAACTTGGTGTTAGCCGTCGTAGCCACATCATTCTCACGCGATAGTATTGTCAAACAAGTCAGGAGTTTTCTTTATACCATACGCTCTGAAAACCAGGAAACCCACGGCAGCCTTCTGTTACAACTGCTCAGCATGCAAACCTGCCTGCTCCTGGCCGTCGCGTACCACATCTACGTGGTCCATTTTCAGCAGCCGACATTCACCATCGATGCCCCTTATCTGCTGGTGCTTATCTACTTCGCCGTGTTTACGGCCTTCTTCCTGCTGAGAATAACTGCCTACAGCATTGTTAACAATGTGTTTTTTGACAGTAAAAAAAATCAACAGTGGATAAAGGGCCTTATCTTTATTACCGCCATGGAAGGCGTCGCAATCTTGCCAGCGGTCATCTTGCAAGTGTATAGCGGACTTTCCATACAAACTGTTGTATATTATTTTGTTTTTATTCTGGTTTTAGCCAAAATATTGACATTTTATAAGGCTTGGCTCATCTTTTTCAGGCAAATTAGTATTTTTCTGCAAATTATTTTGTACCTTTGTGCCCTCGAATTGATACCTCTGCTTTCCTTGTGGGGAATTTTGGCGTCAATAACCAACGTATTAAAAGTAACATTTTAGGACATAACAGAAATGATTAAGAAAATTTTGGTGTCACAGCCGAAACCTGATGATGGCAAGTCACCTTACTACGACATTGCGAGCAAATTCGATGTTGAAGTGGTGTTCCGCCCTTTTATTAAGGTGGAAGGTTTATCTGCTAAAGAATTCAGAGCCCAGAAGGTGAGCATTTTAGACTACACCGCCATCGTTTTCACATCCCGCCACGCCATTGACCATTTCTTCACTCTGGCTAAGGAACTCCGTGTTACTATTCCTGAGGACATGAAGTACTTCTGCGTTACGGAGAAAGTCTCACTCTATATCCAGAAATATGTGCAGTACCGTAAGCGTAAGGTCTTCTACGGCCAAACCGGCCGCATTGACGACCTTATGACTCCCATGGTGAAGCATAAGACGGAGAAATATCTTGTGCCCATGAGCGATGTCCACAACGACTCTATTACCAAACTGCTCGATTCGAAGAAACTGAACCACAAGGAGGTGGTGATGTACCGTACCGTCAGCAACGACTTTACAGAAGAGGAGGTGAGGACGTTCGACTATGACATGCTGATCTTCTTCAGCCCGTCAGGTATTGAGTCGCTGATGAAAAACTTCCCCGACTTCAAGCAAGGCGACATCGCCATTGCCACCTTCGGACCGACAACAGCCCAGGCTGCCCGGGATGCCGGTCTGCGTCTTGATATCGAGGCTCCTAACGAGAAGTACCCCTCCATGACGGGTGCTCTGCAGCACTACCTCTACCAATTACAAGACTAAGGAGACCGTGGGGAGTGCATCGTTTCGGAAGCGAGAGCACCTTTGCAGCACACGGCTGATAGAGACGCTCTTTGGCGCAGGCAGCCAGTCGATGGCCGCCTACCCGCTGAGGGCTGTCTTTCAGACGGCACCACGCTGTCGGGGCGGTGTTCCCGTACAGATACTGATAAGCGTTCCCAAGCGACATCTGAAGCACGCCGTTGACCGTAACTGCGTAAAGCGTCAGGTGCGTGAGGCCTATCGCCTCTGCAAGACCCCTCTTTGCGAGGCCATCCCTGCCGACGAGACACTGCTGGTAGGTTTCCTCTGGCAGGCCGACACCACCGTTGCCTCGGCAAAAGTTGCCGACCGTGTACAGAAACTTGTCAAGCGCATCACCGAGAAGCTATGCGACAGATAAAACGCCTGCTGTCATGGTTGCTGGTACTGCCCATCCGCTTCTATCAGGTATGCATTTCGCCCTATACGCCGCCATCATGCCGTTTCACTCCCACCTGTTCGGAGTATGCACGGCAGGCCATTATGAAGCACGGCCCCGTCAAGGGACTCTATCTGGCCGTGTGGCGTGTACTAAGATGTAACCCCTGGGGTGGCAGCGGCTATGACCCGGTGCCTTAAGTTTCCCGAGTATTCGGAGCCCCCAAACGATAATTATCCTATTTTAAGAAACATCATTCGATGAGAAAAAACTTTGTTGAAGAACTCCGCTGGCGCGGAATGTTGGCACAGATGATGCCTGGAACGGAAGAGCTCCTGCAGAAGGAGATGGTGACGGCCTACTTGGGTACCGACCCGACAGCCGATTCTCTGCACATTGGCCACCTGTGTGGCATCATGATGCTGCGCCACCTGCAGCGCTGCGGCCACAAGCCCATCATCCTGGTGGGTGGGGCTACAGGCATGATTGGCGACCCCAGTGGCAAGTCGCAGGAGCGCAATCTGCTGAACGACGAGACGCTGCGTCACAATCAGGAGTGCATCAAGCAGCAGGTAGCCAAGTTCCTGGATTTCGAGGCTGAGGGCGAGAACGCCGCCGAGATGGTGAACAACTACGACTGGATGAAGGACTTCACCTTCCTGGACTTTGCACGTGAGGTGGGCAAGCACATTACCGTCAACTACATGATGGCCAAGGAGAGCGTGCAGCAGCGCCTGAACGGCACAGCCCGCGATGGACTGTCGTTTACGGAGTTTACCTACCAGCTGCTGCAGGGCTATGACTTCCTCTACCTCTACCAGCACAAGGGTGTCAAACTGCAATTGGGCGGCAACGACCAGTGGGGCAACATGACCACTGGCACTGAACTGATTCGCCGCACCCTGGGTAACGAGGTGGAGACCTTTGCCCTGACCTGTCCGCTCATCACCAAGAGCGACGGCAAGAAGTTTGGCAAGACCGAGAGCGGCAACATCTGGCTTGACCCGAAGCGCACCACTCCGTACAAGTTCTACCAGTTCTGGCTGAACGTCAGCGACGAGGATGCTGAGCGCTACATCAAAATCTTCACGTCGTTAGAGAAGGACGTCATCGACGCACTCATTGAAGAGCACCGCCAAGACCCCGGCCGTCGTGTGCTGCAGCGCCGCCTGGCCGAGGAGGTCACTGTGATGGTACACTCCCGCGAGGATCTGGACACCGCCATCGAGGCCTCGAACATCCTGTTCGGCAAGGCTACCAAGGAGGCATTGGAGAGGCTTGACGAACAGACATTCCTGGATGTGTTCGACGGCGTTGAGCATCATGATATCAGCAAGGACCAGCTGGGCCAGCCAGCCATAGAACTCTTCACGACCGCTGCGCCGGTGTTCTCCTCCAAGGGTGAGATGCGCAAGATGGTGCAGGGCGGCGGAGTGAGCCTGAACAAGGAGAAGCTGACCGACCCCCAGCGCATAGTCACGGCCGACGACCTCATTGACGGCAAGTATCTTCTGGCACAAAAAGGCAAGAAGAACTACTATTTGCTGATAGTGAAATAATATTTGGCTGCAAATTTTTGGTACTTCCATTTTAATTTTGTACCTTTGCAGCCGCATTGGACGATGGTGTAATGGTAACACTACAGGTTTTGGTTCTGTCATTCCCGGTTCGAATCCGAGTCGTCCAACTTTCATAAACCCCTGCTTTTTTCACAATTCCGAAAAAACACCCACTAATTTTGCCGGCATCATGGAATACATGTCACAAGAAGGCTACGACAAACTCGTGGCTGAACTCCGTCAGATGGAGAACGTGGAACTGCCTCAAGTGAGAGAGGCTATTGCCGAGGCACGCGATAAAGGCGACCTCAGTGAGAACTTCGAGTACCATGCTGCCAAGCGCGAACAGTCGCGGCTACTGGGCAGGATTCGCTTCAAGCAGCGGGTGCTGGCCAATGCCCGCGTCATCGACACATCGCGCCTGGGTGCCGACACGGTGCAACTGCTCTGTAAGGTGGGAATGACCAACATGGGCAACAACAGCAAGATGACCTACACCATGGCCAGCCCCCATGAGGCCAACCTCCGCGAAGGGAAAATCTCCATCAAATCGCCCATCGGACAGGCTCTGTTAGGCAAGAAAATCGGCGACACCGTCACGGTACGCGTACCCGCCGGTCTGCTCAAACTCCATATCGACAGCATCGAACGCTGACGGCACGGTAGCGCAAGCAGTAGGATTCTTTTATTTTTTTTAAGTGTTCAGATTTTGTAGTCCGTATTATATTTGCTAACTTTGCAGACGAACAAATCAGAACCGATGAAAACGAACTACGAAATACGCTACGCAACTAATCCTGAGGATGCCCGTCACTACGACACAGCACGCCTGCGCCGTGACTTCCTCATTGAGCATCTGTTTGGGGCCGACGAGGTGAACATGGTGTATTCCATGTACGACCGCATGATAGTGGGCGGTGCCATGCCCGTCAACGAAGAACTGTTATTAGAGGCTATCGACCCGCTGAAAGCCGATTTCTTTACCCAGCGCCGCGAGGTGGGCGTCTATAATGTCGGCGGCACAGGAACAGTACGCATCGGCGACGAGGTGTTCACCCTGCAGTTCAAAGAGGCACTGTACATTGGCCGTGGCGACCGCAACGTAACATTTGCCAGTGCCGACCCGCAGCAACCTGCCAAGTTCTATTTCAACTCGGCCACGGCCCACGCCACCTACCCTTGCCGCAAGGTGACTAAGCAAGAGGCGGTTGTGGCACACATGGGCAGCCTGGAAATGTCAAACGAGCGTAACATCAACAAGATGCTCGTCAATCAGGTACTGCCCACCTGCCAGCTGCAGATGGGCATGACCGAACTGGCTCCCGGCTCGGTATGGAACACCATGCCGGCGCACACCCACAGCCGCCGCATGGAGGCCTACTTCTATTTTGAACTGCCCCAGGACCAGGCCGTCTGCCACTTCATGGGCGAGCCCCAGGAGACACGCCACCTCTGGATGCAGACCGAGCAGGCTGTGCTGTCGCCCGAGTGGAGCATCCACAGTGCCGCCGCCACCCATAACTATACGTTCATCTGGGGCATGGCCGGCGAAAACCTGGACTACGGAGACCAAGATTTTTCTAACATTACAGACTTAAAATAAAACGTAAAACAACATGGCAAACTTATTTTCATTAGAGGGAAAGAACGCCTGGATTACCGGCGCTTCCTACGGTATCGGTTTCAACATTGCCAAGGCTTTCGTGGCTGCAGGCATCAAGAACATCATCTTCAACGACATTAACGAGGCTGCCCTGCAGCGCGGTCTGGACAACTACAAGGAGGCAGGCATCCAGAATGTCAAGGGCTACGTCTGCGACGTCACCAACGAGAATGCCGTGAAGGAGCTGGTCAACAAGATTCACGAGGAGGTAGGCCAGATTGACATTCTGGTGAACAACGCCGGCATCATCAAGCGCATCCCCATGCACGAGATGAAGCGTGCTGAGTTCCAGCAGGTCATCGACATCGACCTCGTCGGTCCGTTCATCTGCTCCTCTGCCGTCATTCCCGAGATGATGGAGCGCAAGGAGGGCAAGATTATCAATATCTGCTCCATGATGTCAGAGCTGGGCCGCGAGACCGTCAGCGCATACGCTGCCGCCAAGGGTGGCCTGAAGATGCTGACCCGTAACATCTGCTCAGAGTATGGTGAGTACAATATCCAGTGTAACGGTATCGGCCCGGGCTACATCGCCACACCTCAGACCGCCCCGCTGCGTGAGCGTCAGCCCGACGGCAGCCGCCATCCGTTCGATTCATTCATCTGCGCCAAGACACCTGCCGGCCGCTGGCTCGACCCCTCTGAACTGGGTGGCCCCGCCGTCTTCCTGGCTTCACACGCCTCTGATGCCGTCAACGGCCACGTGCTCTATGTCGACGGTGGCATCCTGGCTTACATTGGCAAGCAGCCACAGTAACAGCCGATGTACGATATCAGCAAGATTCGCGAAGACTTCCCCATCCTGTCGCGCCAGGTGTATGGCCGCCCACTGGTCTATCTCGACAATGCGGCTACCACACAGAAGCCACTACAGGTGCTCGACGCCATGCGCGAGGAGTATCTGAACGTCAATGCCAACGTCCACCGGGGCGTTCACTATCTGTCGCAGCAAGCCACCGACCTGCATGAGGCAGCCCGTGAGAAGGTGCGCAGCTTTATTGGCGCAGACAAGACGGAGGAGATTATCTTCACACGCGGAACAACGGAGGCCATCAATCTGGTGGCCTCCTCGTTCTGTTTATCACAGATGCAGCCGGGCGACGAGGTGCTGGTGACCGATATGGAGCACCATTCCAACATCGTGCCCTGGCAGCTGCAGGCACAGCAGCGAGGCATCGTGGTACGCCACCTGCCTATCAGCGACGACGGCCGCCTGTTCAGCGACCAGATAGCCACGCATCTGACAGAGAAGACCCGCATAGTGAGTCTGGCCCACGTCAGCAACGTACTGGGAACCATCAACCCTGTGGCCGACATCATCAAGACGGTCCATGAGCACGGCATTCCCGTACTGGTGGATGCCGCGCAGAGTGCGCCCCACATGGCCATCAATGTGAAGGACCTGGATTGCGACTTCCTGGCCTTCAGCGGTCATAAGATGTACGGACCTACGGGCGTTGGCGTGCTCTACGGTAAGGAGGAATGGCTCGACAGACTGCCGCCCTATCAGGGTGGCGGCGAGATGATTGACCGGGTGTCGTGGGAGCAAACCACCTACGAGCGCCTGCCCTTTAAGTTTGAGGCCGGCACGCCCGACTACGTGGCTACCCACGGACTGGCCACCGCCATCGACTACCTGCAAACGGTGGGTCTCGAGGGAATCGAGACTCATGAGAAGGAACTCACCCGCTACTGCATGGAGCAGCTGCACGCCATCGACGGTGTGACCATCTACGGTCCGGAAAGTCCGCACGACGCCGTGGTGTCGTTCAACGTCGCAGGCATCCACCATCTGGACATCGGCACCCTGCTCGACCGCTTAGGCATAGCCGTCCGCACAGGTCACCACTGTGCCCAGCCACTGATGTCGCGCTTAGGTATCAGCGGCACCGTCCGTGCCTCGTTCGCCCTCTACAACACCCGCGAGGAAGTTGATGCACTGGTAAGCGGTCTGCGCCGCGTCATACAGATGTTCTAAAAATGCTGTGGTATGTTAAAGAGCCATTATTACGAAGGACTCGTAGAGGCAGGATGCGACGAGGCTGGCAGAGGCTGTCTGGCAGGCAGCGTCTATGCAGCCGCCGTCATCCTGCCCGACGGCTATGAGAATGCGCTGCTGAACGACTCGAAGCAACTGACGGAGCGCCGCCGCTACGAACTGCGCACCATCATCGAGCATGATGCCTTGAGCTGGGCAGTAGGTATTGTGACACCCGAGGAGATTGACTACATCAACATTCTCAATGCCAGCATCCTGGCCATGCACCGTGCCCTGGACCAATTGGCGGTACGTCCGCAGGCCGTCATCGTCGACGGCAACCGCTTCAAGAAATACGGCGACCTGCCTCATACCACCATTGTGAAAGGCGATGGCAAGTACATGGCTATTGCGGCGGCCTCCATCCTGGCCAAGACCTATCGTGATGACTACATGAACCGGCTGGCCGACGAGTATCCGCAATACGACTGGCGACAGAACAAAGGCTACCCTACCCGCAAACACCGTGAGGCTATCAGGCAGTATGGCATCACGCCCTATCACCGCAAGAGTTACAACCTGTTGGGCGACGGACAACTGTCACTGCCTTTCGAAGATTAAACATCCTAACAAAGAATAACAGAATAAGATGAAAAAAACAAAGATTATCATGGTGGCCTGTGCCACCGCACTGCTGACGGCCTGTGGCACACTGGGCCAGACAGGCAGTACCGGCAGCACCACCGGCAGCGTGCTCGGCTCTGTCCTGACCGACGTGCTGCAGGGCGGAACTGTCTCCAACGTCATCACCAGCGTCATCGGCGCACAGAAGGTCAGCGCTGCCGACCTCGTCGGCTCATGGAGCTATAGCGGTCCGGGCTGTGCCTTCACCAGCGAGCAGCTGCTGGCCAAAGCCGGTGGTGAAGTGGTGGCCGCACAAGTCAAGAGCAAGGCGCTGCCCTACTACCAGAAGATAGGCATCAGCAGCCAGAACACCACCATCACATTCAATCAGGACGGCACCTACTCAGCATCGTTCCGTGGCACCCCCATGAGTGGCAAATGGGTCTATGACGAGTCTGCCAGCAAGGTGACCCTGCAGGGCCTGCTGCTCAACATCAACTGCTACGCCAAGCGTAACGCCAATGGCATAGGCCTTCTCTTTGAGGCGAAAAAATTGTTGACACTGCTGCAGACGGCTGCTGCCATGAGCGGCAACAGCAACATCCAGACTGTTGGCGAGATCAGCAAGAGCTATGATGGTATGCGCCTGGGATTCGACTTCTCAAAGTAACCTGGTTGCGGCCAATGAGGTACCAAGGTACATAAAAAAACCTTGGACCTCACGGCCGAAGGTTTATGGTCAATTTTTCGGGCTCTCTTACTTCCCTCACGGGAATTGGGAGGATTTACATTTAACACTAATTCCTTGAAAATATCCAAGGCCAAAAAAACTATAGATAATCTTTCAACATAAATTCGCTTGCAAAGGTACGGCTTTTTTTTGAATATGCAAGGAATAAACACTTAAAAATTGTTAGCGCACATAATAATAACCTAAAATTACAAATAATAATGACAAAATCAGCCAAAATCCTCCTTCTTGCAGTGCTGGCAACGATAGCATCGGCACTGCACGCAGCAGACTTCACCGTCGGCGACAAGACCTTCCTGCTCAATGGCCAGCCCTTCATAGTCAAGGCAGCCGAAGTGCATTACCCGCGAATACCGCGCCCTTACTGGGAGCACCGCATCCGTATGTGCAAGGCTCTGGGCATGAACACTATCTGTATATACGTCTTCTGGAATATTCACGAGCAGCGGGAAGGCGAGTTCGACTTTACAGGCCAGAACGATGTGGCAGCTTTCTGCAAACTGGCACAGAAGAACGGCATGTACGTCATCGTACGCCCCGGACCCTACGTCTGTGCCGAGTGGGAGATGGGCGGTCTGCCCTGGTGGCTGCTCAAGAAGAAGGATATCCGCCTGCGCGAGCGTGATCCATATTTTATGGAACGCGTAAAAATATTCGAACAAAAAGTTGGCGAGCAACTGGCACCCCTGACCATTCAGCGCGGAGGCCCCATCATCATGGTGCAGGTAGAGAACGAGTACGGTTCTTATGGCGAGGATAAACCCTATGTCAGCGAAATAAGGGATATGCTGCGTGAAATCTATGGCCCCGGGCCGCTCCTCTTCCAGTGCGACTGGTCGTCGAACTTCGAGAAGAACGGTCTGGACGACCTTGTGTGGACCATGAACTTTGGCACAGGCGCCAACATCGACCAGCAGTTCCGCCGTCTGGGTCAGCTTAGGCCCAATGCGCCTAAGATGTGCTCCGAGTTCTGGAGCGGCTGGTTCGACAAGTGGGGTGCCCGTCATGAGACGCGCCCTGCCAAGGACATGGTGGCTGGCCTGGACGAGATGCTGCAGAAGGGCATCAGCTTCTCGCTGTACATGACCCACGGCGGCACGTCGTTCGGTCACTGGGCCGGTGCCAACAGTCCCGGCTTCGCCCCCGACGTCACCTCGTACGACTACGACGCTCCCATCAATGAGTATGGGCAGGCTACGCCGAAGTTCTGGGAGCTGCGCAGCATGATGGAGAAATATGATGAAAGA
Source organism: uncultured Prevotellaceae bacterium (assembly GCA_947303855.1). Lineage (GTDB taxonomy): Bacteria > Bacteroidota > Bacteroidia > Bacteroidales > Bacteroidaceae > Prevotella. The sequence goes on along the minus strand of CAMYZO010000001.1, from coordinate 19,419 downwards.
GGGTTCCCCCTACAGGCGGGACGGAAGGGAAGCTTGCCGGCTGTACCAAAGGCCCCCGCACCTATTATATCGATACCGAAGTTCCGGCTGACGGAGTTCCAGCACCTGACGATGGGCGGTGCCGGCGAAGGCGAGGATGTTATCCAGACTTTTGAAGAGGTCAATATGGGCTGGGGCATGATGATGTATTCCACCGCCCTGCCCGAGATTCCGCAGAAGAGCCTGCTCACCGCCGAAGTCCACGACTTTGCACAGGTGTTCATTGACGGCAAGTACATCGGTAAGATCGACCGTGTGAAGAACGAGAAGTCGCTCCTCCTGCCCCCTGTCAGGAAAGACGCTCAGATTGACATCCTCGTAGAGGGTATGGGGCGCATCAACTTCGGCCGTGCCATCAAAGACCACAAAGGCATCATCGGCAAGGTCACTATCACGGCAGAGATAGACAACAACGAGGTGGTATGGACACCCCGCATCTGGAACAACGTCATCATTCCCGACAGCTACGAGAATGCCGTACAAGCCCTGTCTTACGACAAGACGGCCAACGTGCCGCCTACTGACCTCAACAAGGGGCGGGGCTACTACCGTGGCTACTTCACACTGAAGAAGGTGGGCGACACCTTCATGAACTTCGAGACATGGGGCAAGGGTCAGGTCTATGTCAATGGCCACGCCATGGGGCGTTTCTGGTCCATTGGTCCGCAACAGACGCTTTACATCCCGGGCTGCTGGCTGAAGAAGGGCAAGAACGAAATCATCGTCCTCGACATCGTCGGTCCCCGCGAGCCGGTTGTCTGGGGACAGACCGAGCCTGAACTTAACAAGCTGCAGTTAGAGAAGAGCAACAAGCACAACAACATCGGCGACAAGCCCGACCTGAACAGCGCCACGCCCGCCTTCGCTGGCTCGTTCAAGCCCGGCAACGGCTGGCAGACGGTATTCTTCAAAGAGGATGCCGTGGGCCGCTACCTGGCTATTGAGTGTCTGAGCACCCAGAAGGAGGGCGACCGCGCCGCCATTGCCGAGATCTACCTGCAGAATCCCGGTGGCCGGCGTATCAGCCGTGAGCAGTGGACGGTGAAGTATGCCAATAGCGAGGAAGACAACGGCAACCATACCGGCGACAAGGTCTTCGACCTGCAGGAGTCTACCTTCTGGCAGACGGAGAAGTCGGTAAAGGCACCTCATCTGCTGGTCATCGACCTGGGGTCAGAACAGACCATCGGCGGCTTGGAATACCTGCCGCGTGCCGAGCAGGGTGCCCCCGGCTCTGTCAAGGACTTCCGCGTCTACATCCTGAAATAGTCTTACTGCTTCAGCAGCGTCAGTTTCTGCTGAGGCGCTAAGGCGTTTGACACCTTCTCTGTGTACTGCCCGACCTTGGCCGTGGCAGTACATTTTATGTCACGGCTGGACGAGCCGATGCATTGTCTGTTTTTCTGCTGGCTACTTATTCCATTAAGAAGAATCGAGAGCCAGGAATCATTTCACCATTTTCATCTATACCACCATAGCCGATATCATTTTCGTTGTCATCACTATAGACACCACTTGATGCTAAAATAACTTCGCTTTCAGTCTTTTCGATTTCTACGATAGGGGCTAAATATGGTTTTTTCATATTTCTTGTCTTTTGCATTGTTAGTGTTTAATTATCAACTTCCCATTTAAAATGTAAAGTCCTTTACCAGGTTTAGTCGCCCTGCTACCCGATAGATTGTAGAGTTTGTTATCAATGCCCGATGAATGATCAACTACGAATGGCATATCAGTTGTCCCACCTTCAAATTGTATCTGAATGCGCGACGAGGCGTTCGTCATTCCCGACAATATATCGCAAAAATCGAAATATGCTCTGAACCCCATCATCTCTGTCTTACCTGTAGAATACCAGAAATCACCTCCGCTCAGAAATAGATTGTTTGCAGGAATCAAGGTTTTGGCATTATAAGTGCCAATGAAGCGGTTGCTCTTTCCTTCCTTTTTATCCATCTCTACAGATGGTGCCTCAGCGGGTGTTAATGCTGCGTCTTCTACTTCAAACATATTAATATCTTCCCCCGTCACTTTAATGATGTACGGATGGTTTGCCTCAACACTTTCTGCGTTTTCAAATTTTACCTTGATGCCAATCACTTTAGCCTGACTGTCCGTTATCGTCTCACAGCCACTGAAACTCCCCAGCATCACCCCATCACCAAAGGCTGATTTCACTTGGTCTCCTGTCATGGCAAAGGGCAGGCAGATAGTGCCCCATTCACCAGCCTTGATGGTACGCTTCACAATGATTTTTGCCGACGGCTCTGACACCGTAGGTGCTGTCGTTGATTCTTCATCCAGCTCTACAACAATTCTTGTGTACAAGGCCTTGAAAGTCATATTCTCGGCAGGCATTGTGGCGGGAATCTCCTTGTCCCATCCAGAGAAGGTGTAGCCGGTCTTGGTAGGGTCAGCAGGTTTGGTAACGGCTGTGGTAAAGTCCTGCGTAATGTCGGCAATGGCAGTTCCCCCATCGGTGTTGAACGACAGTGTGTACTGGTTGGGGGCGAAAAGGGCTGTAAACGCAACTTCGCTATTTACCACGATGCTACGAGGATTTTCCTCCGAATCGTCCGACCATTTTACGAAATGATATCCCGTGCCAGGGGTAGCTGAAAGGTTGGCCGTTGTACCATTCTCATAGAGTCCACCGCCTGTGACGGTGCCCATCTTCTCGTCGTTGACAGACAAAGCGACTTGATATTCCGTGTAGACCTTAATGTTCTCATCCCTGTCAGCAAGCGTGATGTTTTTTGAAGCTACAGCAATCTTCATTCCCGAAAGGTGAATCTTAATTGTTCCAATAGGGACGTTTTCTTCAGCTTTGACCTGAAATGAGAAGATTTCGCCTTCTCCAGCCTCGATGTACTGACCTATACCCAAGCCAGCAATGCGCAGTGCTCCCGATGTTTGTATCTTACCTGACTGGGAAAAGCCAGCAGGGATTCTGCTGGAATTGACGATGTTGCCACTGACAAATGACAACCCTTCTGGCAGGGAGATGTCAATAGACAGACCTTTGACAATTTCGTCGTTTGTCAGACAAACAGCTATCGTCGCAGTCCCCCCGGCTTTAATTTTCATTTCTCCGAACGAGAAACTGGCATCACCGGCCTTGGCTGAAATGGCTAAAATCAAGGTACAAAATAGAAATAAGATTTTCTTCATGTCTATAAATTCTAATTTTTTGCTGTTATTGGTTCTGATAATGGTCTACTATGGCAACTGCATCGAAAATGTCCACATTGCCGTCACCATTGAAATCGGCAGCCTTAAGATTGAAACCGTCATAAGCCCCATTCAGATAATACTCTACCACGGCAACAGCGTCGAAGATGTCCACTTCGCCAGAGTTGTCTACATCGCCGAGAATATACGGAATGAAATCCAGCACCACAGGACTACTTGGCAAGCCCACAGCTTCCAATGATTTAAAAATGACAGAGAAGTCTTCAACATCTGTTTCTCTTTCATTTCCTTTAGAGTACACTTTGAAAGTAATAGTCTCTCCCTCCTGTTGGTTACTTCTAATACGCAAATAGATATACTTTACAGTCTGACCACCCTTTTCGGCAGTCCTCACTACACCAATGCCTCTACATTCTTCACCGCAGAACGCAGCCACTTCGTAGGCTGACAGGTCATCAACAGCCTCTCCGTCTGCGGTCAGTGTTGCATAGATGGTCATGTCATATTGGAAAGCATACGAATCTATCGACCAATGATTATCCTGTGCGTGCAAACTGCACATAATGGCGGTTGCACACCACAGAGCCATGCTTATTCTTCTTATTGTTTGCATATACAGTTCCTATTGATTATTAGCCTTAATAACTTTTTCATAATACATTTCTCCATTATCAGACATTATAGCCACCACATAGACGCCTGGTGTCAGGTTACTGATGTCCATTCCTTGTTCTGTATAACCATTCTGTGCTATGGCCACAGAACCGTCGGCAGCCAACATCTTGATGCTCTTAATGGCCAGCGTATTGCCATTCACATAGAGTCGGCTGCGTAGAGGCTTGGGGTAGACAGAATAGCCTGTCGTGGTAATATGAGCGATGTCTGTTGTTACATTGGCATGGAGCACCATGGGATTCTGATAACTGCCTTCCTGCTGGCCTTTAAATTTGATGGTCTCGCTGATGGGGTATTCGTTGCCAGTGGCATTTTCCCATGCCTTAAACGTCACTTTCTGGTCTTCGCCCAGAGTTCCATGAACGGTTATAAACAGCACATCGCCCACATATTTGCCAACACCACGGCATTCGTTTCCACAGAATGCGCCTACCGTGTAAATTCCGCCAATGGTAGAATTTCCATCGACGAACAACTTCCCTATCAGTGTGGAGTTATCTGGATAACGGTTGGCATCATACGACCAAGGACTCCCACCAGAAGCAACAGCCCTCGACGGCATAACCTCTCTGCTGGCTGGGAATACTCTGGTTGTGGGATAGTTGAAGGCTGTCGCATTCGTAGCATAGTACAAGTAACCTTCACCTGAGTTCATCGTGGTAAGCGTGCCTACCCACTGGCCACCGGAGTAGGTGGAGAAATCATCTAAAGCCTTTATGATGTCATTCTCTGCCGGAACTAAGCCAGACAGGGCATCTTTCAAAGAGTGGCTCCCCATGGGCACATAGCCAATCCAGTTCCATCCCTTATGCAGACTAACGGCAGTAGACTCAGGTCTGCTACCCGTTCCCGTCCATATATGGCTTGTGTTTTCGTTAACTTTCAACTTGTAACCATGTTGTGGCATTATGGATATCAAACCACCTGTCAGGCCGTAGACAGGGTCATTGATTATCTCATCATCCAGACCTACAAAGCGATTAACATAACTCTCAATAGGCTTCAAAAACTTTATAGCATCGCGGTGCTCTGCTTCTGCCAAATTGGAAGACACCCAGTTCCAGCCCTGCTTTAAATCCAACTGAAGTTCGGCGTTATCGGTCACCTTAACTTGATATAGTGCTGAAGGTTCTGAATAACAAGCCCCATTGGTGGCAGCCACATAATAGACGCCATCCTCTGTCGGCGTGAACTTCTGTTCTATAGCTCCCTCTATCGGCGTGCCGTCCTCGCGGAACCATTGGTTGCCCTTGGCAGCTGACGAGACCAGTGTGTGTGTGCCCTCTACGCTCACGAGCGGCATGTCAAGGGGTTTAAGCACCGACAACTGTAACACATACACGCTGTCGCACATATAGTCGTTGCTGCGGCTGAAAGCATAGTTACCTGTTTGGTCGTACTCCTGACCATGGAACAGACAACTCTCACCTTCGCAGATGTTGACCGTTAGCGTGTCCACATTAGGCTTCACCAATACTTTTTGCAGACTCAATTCAAAGGGTTTGCTAAAGCTCATGCCACCCTCGTCGGTAGTGCTGATGCGCACTTTATAACAGCTGTCTTCTGAGCACTTGAAGGAGTTCTTGATTTGCAACTTGTCATCGGTGATTTGGAAAAGGTCGTTGTGGATGGCACCGTCGCCTTCGGCCAAAGCGTAGGTGAAGGTCTTTTCGTCTTCTGAGTCAATGGTGGTCAGCTTGCCGACAAAGCCACCTGCGGCAAGGTCATCTTGGAAGATGGTGTCGCTGAGAGCAAGGTCTGTCGGGGCTTGGTTGAAGTTAAGAATCACGTCGGGTTCTTCCTTAGCGGGTTCGCGGTTACCAGTGTTATCTACGGCGATAGAGTAGAGCTTATACTGCTTGCCCGCCTCAACAGGGAAGGCGAGCACCGAGTCGATGGCGACGGTGTCAGTCTCTTCGTAGATACCGTTGTGATTGGCCATGTAGAGCAGGATGTGCTTTACGCCGGAGCCACCCTCGTCGTCCTTACCTGTAAACTTTAGGTTATACGTATTGGGCAAGGTCGGATGCAGTTCAGCTGTCACCTTACTCTCTGGGTTGTCTGCATCAATCTTGTTGCACCAGCGGTTGGTAGGGATGGTATCGTTAGTGTCGAACACGATGCTGGCCTGGATGCTGATGGTGTCGCCTGTCTGTAGGTCGTCCTGCGGTTTTAGGGTGAAGGTCACGAAGCCTTCACCGATATGGGTGCTGTCGTTAATGGGCAGCATACCACGGTCAGTCTGCCAAGGATTGGTGCCTGTCTCCGGGTCAATGGAGTTGAAGGTCCAGAAACCTTGTTGCTTGGTTACGTCTATACCTGCCGTCAGGTCAACATAGATTTGCATGGAGTCGCGCAGGTCCAAACGGTCTTGATAGGCAGCAGGCGATTTGTCAATGTTCCACGACTTGTTGGCAAAACCAAAGGTGCCGAGACCGAAGCCGCGCATGGCTACCTTGTTCCAGAAGTCGAAGCGGACATCCACATACTGGGCGTTGGCCAAAGCTAACTCTGGGGCATTTTCAAAGCGGATGGTGTAGTTCAGCACATCATTGATGCTCACCCAGCGCACAGAGTCGTAACCCTCTGGACCTATCAGGTCGTTGGGGTCACCCGATGGCAACTGGGTGATAGTGCCGTCATCACCATGTTCCCTTGTAGGATCCTTGTCCTTTTGTTGCTTTTGGTCTCCCTGATTGCATTTTACTTTATCGTCTGCTATCGCCGCGAGGCAGAGTAGCATGGATATAAATAATAATATTCTTTTCATATCTGTCAATTTTATGCAAACATTGTTACTTTTTGTTCTTAAAATGTTTCTTTTTGTTCTTGCGGGGCTCCCGCGAGCGTCAAACTGATAGTTTTCTTGTCTGCGGGATTCCCGCGAGCGTCAAACTGTCTGTTTTCTTGTCTGCGGGGCTCCCGCGAGCATCAAACTGTTTGTTTTCTTGTCTGCGGGGTTCCCACGAGCGCCAAACTGCTGTTTTCTTATCTGCGGTGCTCCCGCGAGCGTCAAACTGTTGCTTTCTTGTCTGTGGAGTTCCCGACAGCGGCGAAAAGCTGTTTTTCTTGTCATCGGGCTTCCTTTGAAAGTGCTATCTAAATCATTTTTATTTGGGTACCGAATAATGATGATATTTTACAATATTCCCATTTCCTTGGATAATAGGACGTTCTGTATTAAGCCAGGTGGCTCCATAACCATCATGTCTCATTGAAGAGTCAAATATCTTATGCACAGTTCCTTTAGCATTTTTAGCATACCCTTCTGAAGCCATCTTCCATACTTCACCAGGAACTTTCACACCTTTTTGCATTTCTTCTAACATACTACCAACAAACGATTCTTCTAATGTATTCCAACCATTTTTGTGAGCAAATTCCATTGCATGCTCCGAACCGTTCTTTCCTAAATGGCTCCAAAATGCACTATTTTTACCACTTCCACCATAAAGGAGGTATCTAAGTGCTGCATTATCGTTGGCTTTTCCCAATAGTTTTTTTCCAGCTTCCCAAAATGACTTTTCTCCTACATTACCTAATATTTTAGCTCCTGCCTTACCAAAAACTTTGCCACCAACTTTTCCTACTACTTTTCCAACTTTTCCAAATGGAATCAGATTGAGACCAACTTCAACTCCTGTACGTCCCCACTTCTCTGCATCAGAAAGACAGTCATTCGTCCATGTTTTATATAAATCCCATGCAGACCATAGTAATAATGCACCACCAATAATTATCGGTACGATTTCACCAGATGGATCATTATATATAATCGGCATGTTCTGAGTATATAAATAGTCATTCATACCATCAATATAACGCAAAGGATCTTTTTGTACAAATCTCCCAAGCATTGGAGCTAAGTTTCGGGCTCTATAATAATATGTATTAGTTTCGTAATCATATTCGCGGCCAGTATATAACAAGACATTACCAATTACAGACTGGTTATAAACATTACTATCGTCATCTATAAATATAGGTAAGCCATACGCATCGTAATCTACTCTTTCTTTAATAATTCCATAATTGTCTGAAATTGCAAGAGTTGTTCCTAAATGATTCACATGATAATAATATACAGCATTATCTGTTTTCATCTGTAAGACTCCATCAATTTCATCGCCATATAAATAAGAAGTATAAGACTCTGATTTACTTTCAATGACTTGCTCGCCCATATAATAGAATAAGGTGTTGTTTTTGGCGATGCGGCGACCGAGGGCATCGTACTTGTAGGTGCCGACAGTCTGGTCAACGGAGACGAGTTTATTGTTGAAGTCGTAGGCGTAGGTGTGCTTGTCGTCGTTGAGCATGTTGCCGTTGTCGTCGTACTGCGGGGTGAAGGAGAGTCCACCCGTGATAGCGGTGTAGGCATTGACGTTGTTGGACGTGTAGTTAGTGACGATGCCGTTCTCCAACACCTTGACACGGTTGCCGAGAAGGTCGAACTGATAGGACTTATCGACGGTGGTGCCGCGCTTGAACGAGGTGAGCTGCGAGATAAGGTCGTAGCCGTAGCTCTCGGTGCGGGTGTTGTCGAGCATGTCCTTGCGCTCGATCATGTTGCCGATGGCATCGTAGTCCATTTCAAGGCTCATGATGTCATGGTCGGCGGTGATGCTCGACAGCCAACCGTTCTCGTTGTAGCCGTAGGTGGTGGTGATGCCGTTGGCATAGCCCTGGGTGGTTTTCTGTCCGGCGGCGTTATAGGCCATAGTCACCACCTCTTCGCCGTTCTGCAGGATGGAGGTGATGAGGTCGCGGGCGTTGAGATGCTCTTCGACCTTCATGCCGGAGGGATAGGTCAATGTTCTTTTCCCTGCAGCCACATCATAACTATAACTCGTCACCTTGCCGTTGAGCGTTTCACTTAACAAGCGGCCTGCATTGTCGTAGGTGAAATTAACCGTGGCATCCTTGTTGACGGCAGAGAGCATGCGACTGATGCCGTCGTAGGTGTAGCGGTCGGTGGTGCCGTCGGGATAGGTCTTGGTGAGCAGGTTGCCGAGCACATTATATGCGTACTTAAACTCACGGCCTGCGCGGTCTTTGGAGGCCACGACGCGGCCTAACTCATCGTAGGTGTACTGGAGCGAGAGACCGTTGGCAAAGGTGATGGCCGTGTTCTGGTTCAGCGCGTCGTAGGCGTAGGTGGTGGCGTTGCCCTTGGCATCGGTAGCCTTGGTGAGGTTGCCGTTGGCATCGTATTCGAACTGCGTCTTGGCGTTCAGGGCATCGGTGTGGGTGAGCTGCTGGTTGAGCGAGCTGTAGGTGTAGGTCGTAGCATTGCCTTTCGCATCGGTGACGGTGAGCAGGTTGCTGTTGCCGTCGTAGGCGTAGGTCGTGGTGGCACCCGTGGGCAGGGCCTCGGTGGTGCGGCGGTTCAGCGCGTCGTAAGTGTAGGTCATCGTGCGGTCGAGACCGTCGGTGACGGTGAGTTGGTTGCCGTTGCCGTCGTAAGTGTATTTGGCGATGATGCCCATGTTGTCGGAGAGCTGCTCCACGCGGTCCAGACGGTCATAGAAATACTGGAGCACGTTGCCATTGGGCTGGAAGACGGAGGTGAGGTTGCCCTTCGCATCGTAGTCGTAGGTCGTGGTCTCACCGGCGGCATTGGTCTGGGTGAGCAGTTTGTTCTTCTCGTTCCAGGTGAAGGTCTGCACGTTGCCGATGGGGTCTGTGACGCTGAGCACGTTGCCCTTGCCGTCGTAGGTGTAAGTATAAGTACCGCCCTGCGGGTCAGTCTGTGTAAGGACGTTGCCGAGGGCATCGTAGGTGTAGGCGCGAATCTGGTTCTTGGCGTTCTTCACACGGACGATGTTGCCCACCTTATCGTAACTGACGGTGGTCGTGTTGCCGAGGGCATCGGTCTGCGAGGTGATTTGGTTGTTCTTGTCGTAAGCGTAGGTCGTGGTATTGTTGCGCCCGTCAGTCAGCGAGGTGATATTGCCACACTGGTCGTAGGCGTAGGTGGTGGTGTAGCCTGCGGCGTCCATCACCTTCTGCGTCGTTCCGTCGGCGTTGTAGGTCGTGGCCGTCACGTTGCCGTTGGCATCGGTGGTGGTCACGGGCCAGCCCTTGTCGTTATAAGTAAAACTGTTGCTGAAGCCAAGGGGACCGTTGAGGGCAGTCAGGTTACCCTTCTGATCGTAGGTGAACTGGTAGCTGTTTCCGTTTTTGTCGGAGAAGGAGGTCACCTGGTTGAAGTCGGTGTCGTAGGTGTAACGTTCCGTATTGCCGAGGGCATCGGTCAGCGAGAGCATGTTGCCACGGTCGTCGTAGGTGTAGGAGGTGACGTTGCCGTTGGCATCGGTGCGCTTCACCACGTTGTCGTCCTCGTCGTATTCAAGCTTCGACTGGATGCCGCAGCAGAGGCCCACCTTCTCTATCACGCGGCCTTTGTCGTCCCAGCGGTAGTAGGAGTACTGGTTCTGCGGGGCGGTGTAGTCGATGAAGACGGTTTTGTCGCCATCGTAGCGGATGGACTTGTCGGACACGTCTGTCTTGATGCGGGAAACCATACCGCCAGCATTATATGAAATCAGTGTTTTATGACCGTTGGCATCAGTGATTTCGTCAAGATGGTCTTGTTTGTCGTAATCGTATGCAGTCACATTGCCCATCGCATCAGTGCGCTTAATCAATCGCTTCTTACTGTCGTAGGCATAGGTGATGCTGCCATTGTGGAATGATGCAGAGGCACGGGTTAGCAGTTTGTTGGCGTATTCTAAGGTGATGGTGTGGCCTACAGCATCCTTGATCTCCGTAAGAAGCGAGTCAGGGGTGTATGTTAACGTCGTACGATTGCCAAAGCGATCTTCCTGCGCCGTCAGTTTCTTATGAGTGGCATCGGCAAACTCATACTTCTCCCCCGTCTTTTCTGTGAGAACATATTTGCCTTCACTGTAGGTCAGCTTACTGAATACACCGGCAGGAGCTTCAAACTCCTCGCCAAAGCGGGTGAAAGTATCGGTGCGTCCGTCGCCTGTCTCGATGATGACGTTGTTATCTTCGTCTATCTCATAGCGCATCTCATAGCCAAGAGAAAAGCCGAGGCCATAGCCGTAATTGGTTTTGTTGGCTGAACTATTGTAATAGAAGCGCAATTGCATCGGCATAGCCGTGTTCTGCGTTTCTATGTCGGTCTGTCCGAAGAACAGCACACCATTGTAGCTGTTTACAAACAGTCCATTAGGCCCGGCAATCTTGGGCCGGATGATGTTCTGCGCCACTGCGTGGCTAAAGAACAAAGTACAGAGTACAATTAAAAAAGCATGTCTCTTCATGTTTCGTTTTCTTTTTTATTTCACAATATAGACCGTTACATTACTTGTGGAACTTACTTCGATGAAGCAGTTGATAACCTCGTGAGCACCAGGCGGTATGGTCACGAACCCGCGCTTGTCTTGTCCAAAGTCAGGGACGATGTGCAGTTCCTTCTTACGTTCTTTCAAGCCCTCGATTGATGTGGCAATGATACCATTGTCAGTTACCACCAACAGCTCGCGGATAGCAATGTCAGTATTGCCACCGTTTGCAAAGGCAATGGAGAACGGAGCATAGAAGCTGGAACGGGCACCTGCGGGCAAGTCCATCTTTACACCGAGATTGACCGATTGGCCGGGAATCACCTTGAAACCGTCGGGAAGGGTAGCCAAGGCACCGTCGGGCAGTTCGGATACCACATCATAACTGCCGGTCTTGGCATCCTTCAGATTGAAGGTAACATGCGAATAGGTCTGGTCGTGGAAGGTTACGGCTTCCGCTGGAATTATACCGCCATCGCGGGCCAGTCGGAAGTCCATGATAGAGTCGAGCAGTGCGCCATGAATCTCTGTGGTGAGCCATCCGTCGGTGCCGCCCTCACGGATGCTGAGCGACGTGGCACCAAACTGTACTTCCTGTGCCATCAGGTTCATCGTAGCACCGCTTATTGAACTGCCGCCATCCAGCAAGAACTCGTTGGAGTTCAAACCTGTGGCGCTGTTGTCCTGTGCCAGAATGTAGTAGTTGCCCTCCTGCACATTAGGAATCAGTAACTCCTGTTCCGTAGTCTGAATTACGTTGGATGATCTGTCATAGCGCGCTGTTGAGGGTACACGTTCGTAAGATACATACAAGCCTGCTGTTGCATTGGCATCATGAGTCATGTTCAGGCCAATAGTCCTACCCGTCCAACTGCTGTTTACGGCCAATTTGTAATAGCCGGAAGTGTTGACCGTGGCAGGAGAACCCAAAGAGAGGTTGGCAAAGTCGATGCTGGAAGCAGAAGGCGTCACAGCCATATTGTTGTCATAATCAGTTTCTGCTATGGCATGGGTAGAATTGGTGCGAATTATAAGATAATACTTACCCTCAACGATGTTGGTGATACGTCCCGTTATCTGGCGCACCTCCTCGTTGCCTGCTGGCAGATCGATGGTACTGTTAACAACGCCCACCATCTGGTCGTTTTCATCCCACTGATCATCTTTGGAAAGGTAGATGACCTCACGCATATTGCCATTGGCGGCAAATTGGCCATTGTTGACAAGGGTATAGGACAGAGTGACGGGGGCACCAGCAGTAATGGATGACGGTGCAGAAATTTTCTTCACGGCCAAATCGGCTGGCGTGTCGCTGTCGTTCTCTACATAGACCCTGATTCTGGACACGTTGTTGCCTTTGTCTTTCTCAGCATGTACACTTGTAGCATCAGTCATGGCATATAGGAAGAAGTATCCGTGAGCATTGGCTGGAATGTTGATGGTCGTAGACACTTCGTATGAACCGTCCTTCTGTAGGTTGCCCACATTTGTCTTACCACCTACATTCGAAGCTTTCTTGGTATCAAGTGCGAAATCCGTGGAGAGATAGAAAGCATCGGTCCACTTGTCCTTGTGAGTTATGTCATCACCCACGTTCTGCACCTTTGCCTTTACCGTCACCTTGGTTCCTGGACGGAGCGTGCCATCTACAATAATGTCAGAGATAGCAAGGTCGGGCAGTGGAGACTGCTGAACGACAACGGAACTCTGGGCGATATCGTTTTCTGCGGATAACTCTTCAGATGCGGCATCGACGTTGGCTTTTACAATGATATAATAGTTGCCTGTTGTGTTATCATCGAGCACGATGGTTGCACTCATTTTTTGTGTTGCGTTCGGTGCCAGCTTGTCTGTCTGTACTACTGAAAGTCGTTTGTCGCTACCGTCAAGGGTTGCATCGTCCGATAGGTAAACACCACAAGCAGCAACAGGAGCCTCCCGGTTACCTGTGTTGGCCAGCGTCCATGTCACTTCGGCTTTTTCAGAAGTCATGATAGTGGCAGGTGCAACAAGGTCAGAAACGACATAGTCAGGCAGGTTGCCGTTGGTATAAAGGGGCGACTTGACGCTGTTGTCATCTGACTTCTTCTCTGTAAGGGTCTTATTCTTGTTTGCATATACATAGAGGTACTTCTGTCCACCCTTCATGTCGTTTGGGATGTTAACAGAAACATTGGCCGTTACAGACTGTCCGGCCTGTAGTCCTGCTACATTGGGCAAGTTGCCTTTAATAGTCAAAGCCTTAGCCGAAGAGTCGAAATCCTTCTTGTCGGAAATAAACACCTCCTGACTGACATCGGCTTCTATAGCCAGAGTACCAGTGTTCTTGATGGTATATGCAACGGCCAAATCTTCGCCCGGAGTAATCGTGGAAGCAATTTGCAGGTCGGTGACGGTGAGGTTAGTGCCATTCACCTTTACCACAGCAGGATCTTCCACATATTCAAACTGCTTGACTACGGCTATGGAGGTGTTATTACTGGTAGAAGACTCATGAAGGGTGTTCTTGATGTTAGTCCTTACGAAGAAATTGCGAGAGCCGTTCAACCGGCTATCCCTTGGAATCGTGATGTTGGTACGGAACACCTTTTCACCACCTGCTACCACAGACACTTCATTAGTAGTCTCACCAAGGCTGACAGCATTAGAACCGTTGGCATTGCTACTGGCGTAGAAACCATCGGTGATGGTGGCATTCTGTATATCAGCAGAACCAACGTTCTTTATCTTCCATGCCACAGCCACCTTGTTCTCGGTAATCAGCGTTTCCTCAGAGATTGATACGACTTCAACAGCAAGGTCGGGCACGGCCACCTGAACAGGGCCGGAACAAAGTACGTTGTTGTTTTCACCATCGAACTCGAAAATATCATTATCGGCATCTACCTTTACATATATATAATAGATACCAATGGATGGATTGGGTATTTGTACCGTGCGCGTGGCATTATAGCTGTCGCCCTTATACTTCAGCTTTTCTGGTTCTGTGTACATGGAATAGCCTGCGGTATTATCAGAACCGCCATCAGAGGAACTTCCTCCTGAAACATATCCGATGCCACTGCCGCTTGCACTTCCTCCAGAGGCAAGAGCCGCCCTAGGTAAATCGGAATAGAAAGTACCTTTCTGCTCAAAAGAGCCAATTTCAATGGCACTGTCGTCAAGTCCATCTGCCTTGGATGATAGATAAATTTTATCTTTCCATGTGTTCTGATAGGGTATGCCTGCACCCTCATTTTTCACTTGGTAAGATACGGTAAATGAAGAGCCAGACACTTTGGATGGCGTGCGTAGACTACTTGCAACAAAGTCAGCTCCCGGACATAGCTGTATGTTGTAGTTATTGCTCACACCCCAGTTATTGGCTGTATTAGCCAGTTCATAGACCTCGTCGTTGATGTCAGCGTAGGCATGGAAATAAGTGTCACCATACCATTCATATGGCAGATAAAAGGCAAAAGTCAATACCGTTTCACCTCCGGCTGAAATGTTCTCTGAACACGTCTTGGTGTCTATAGGATATAACGTAGCAGTGTTGATGTCAGATGATGATGATAGGTAAAGGGTTGTCTTGAATGATTTTTTTGAATCTACAGCCCCTTTGTTTGCCACAGTAACTTTCACCTTTACTTTCTTTCCCGAATAGAATGCATTAGAATGACGAAGATTTGCAAATGAAAGGGCATTGGGGATGTAAGCCTCATACCAAGGCATGAGCAGATCGTCTTCTGTAGGCTCCGTAGGTTCAACAACAATCCCTCCTACTCTCCTGCTGGCTCCTACCGCCATCGGGGGCAAGTCGGTTGTGGGTATTACCGAAGCAATGATAGACGGCACCTGCAGGTCAGCCAATGGAGGAACCACAATGTCTATCTGCTGATAGAAAAAGTTGTCGGTCTTCCTGTATGTCTCTCCTTCTTCAAGAACATTTCCGTTCTGGGTGGGATAACCGAACAAATATCCATCCTCTTCTGGGTTGTAAGGCCGAGGGGCATTTCCATCAGTTTTTTCGAAGTTTACGGAGTTTACACCGTATTTGTCCGCAATAACCACAATGTCATAGTTTCCGTAGATGCGTTCATCAAGTATAATACTTACAGTATTCTCGTATGATTCGCCTGGTTGAAGTGCCGTTACATTATCCACGGTCTTCAACAACCTACTATCTCTCATGGAAGTACCGCCTTCAATATTAGGTACCAACCAGATATAGTCCTTCCACAGGTCATCACCTGTAGAACCGCGACCGTCGTTGCGTACTTTCCATTTGACTGTCATTTCAGAACCTGCAATAGGGTCGGAGCAATCAACGGAAACGACATGGAGGTTAGGCAGACTTTTGATAGTGACCGTGCAACCAGTAGATTCTTGCAAGATGTTTTCGCCAGACTTTAAGCTCATCACGGCATCAGACATGGTGAAAGGATATTCGGTCTCGTCGGTAAGGGTGACGGCAACATTCAGTTGCATGGTGAAAAGAATACCTCCCATACCGTCAATGGCAGCGTTGGCATCTGACATCACCACAAACTTGTACTTGCCGTTCTTTAGCTTGCGAGCCGTTATCTGGTGGTTCTTGGCTCGCTCTGCCAATTCTGCTGATACGGGATTGATAGTGAATCCGCTTGGCACTTCTAATGTGAACTCTACCGCTGAGACTTCTTCTGCATTGTCCATATAGACCGACAGAAGGGCCTCACTACCCCTCGACATTTTCACATCAGGTATGTAGATACGATTAGTCTGGGCATATGCTCCCACAGTAAAGCATACCGTAAGGAGCAATAGGAATAATGACTTTATATGTTTCATGTCTTTTGTTATTTTTCGTCCTTAATCAAAGTCTTTCTGCCTGTCGTATCAATGATAATGGCTCGTCTTGCTCCTAACGGAATACGATAGACTTCTTGCGAAGATGGATTGTACGTAGAGGATTGAACATCTGTTGTCAAGCCACCATTCAGAGAAACGCTGATTTCGTTAGCATCACAATTGGCTAACATAGCATATAAAACTGTACCGCTATTCAGTTTACATATAGCAGTCTCCCCTGCGGGTATTTCAGCACCAGAGAGGAAATAGCCTACAAGATGTAGATTATTGCCACTATGTTTGGAAGTGCATGTGAAGCCCATGTCATTCAGGGCAGACACAACTTCTGCCTGCTGGTTGGTTGAGACCACGATGTCGAAGGCTGATACGGGAACAGCTGAACAGATTGTCAAGTAGCCATCCTCAACAGTAACGGATGCGGATGTCTCTGATGCCTGTGCAGCAACCCTTTTTGCTGCATTCAGTTGACGAGCAGATGCCGCATTGACATCTAACAGCATATTGACAAAGCATACGGCATCCTGCACGTTGATGACTTCGTCTTTCCAAAGATTCGATGCCGTGAAGTTATATGGCTTATCAGTGTATTCCTCAAACATATAGTTGAGAGTGGTCTGCAGGTCAAGGATGTTCACCTTGCCATCGAAATTGCCATCGCCTACGTCGAACGAGAGGCTGATGCGGAAGGTGCTGCCCTCGCGCGAACCATTATTATATATAACTGATACATTCAGCGTGTCGCCGCTTTCGCCAAAATAGGTATTTTGTTCGGAAACATACGGAATTGACAACGCCCCGTTCTGATAAGACATCGTCATACCCCAAGTATTATCGGGCGTAGTGCAAAGCAGATTAATATTGGGGGTAA
This sequence comes from uncultured Prevotellaceae bacterium, assembly GCA_947303855.1. Classification (GTDB taxonomy): domain Bacteria; phylum Bacteroidota; class Bacteroidia; order Bacteroidales; family Bacteroidaceae; genus Prevotella. Next base: position 2,499 of record CAMYZO010000001.1, on the reverse strand, counting down.
ATGTCTGGTTAGCGTGGTCGTAGAGCAAGATGCTTGGCACCTTTGTGGCAATGGAGTCCACGGAAAGGTTGGCAAGATGCAGTGGCACGACTCGTGCAATGGTCTGCTTGCTGATGTCCAAGGTCGTTACTGTGGAAGGAATGACAGGATAAACATCCTCCAAGCAGTTGTCGGATGCATCGAGCGATGTCAGGACGGCAAAGCAGTTAGCAAAAAGACCGATGTTGCCCGAGAAGTGGTTTCCTGAGATATTGAGTTCCTTGACATTGGTCATCATGGCTGGATTTTGCTGTGCAAAAGCGTATGTTGCCGTACCTATATCACCCGTAAGATAATTGTTGGCCAGATTCACGTTCTGGAGATTAGGTAAAGCCAATATGGCAAAGGGGAACATTCCTGTGAGATTCTGTCCTGAAAGATCGAGTCCTGTCACATGGCCTTTCTCAATAGCGAGACCATGTAGAGAAGATACGCTCTTCATGCCCTGCGACACATCCCAAGGCTGTGACCATCCCATTTCTGTCAGTTGCGGGAGAACGGTCTGCAGGATAGCCCATTCTTCAGCATTGAACTCATAGATGGTGAATGTTCCTACCTGTACTCTTTCCCTGCCGTAATAGAGTGACCCGTCGGTAAACTCCAGATAGATGGTGTAGTCGCCTGCCTCGGAAGGTTGAGTCGTAGTTGTCTCTGTTTCACCAGCTTTCTGGTAACTGATAGTCGCGTCGCCAACACCTTCGGTTTTCGTGATAGAAGCGCCATGACTCTGCTCATCGTAGGTGATGTCCTCATTGGGAAGAGTCAACGTGAAGAGGTTGTCTGTGAGTTGTGCCTTATCAATGTTGATCTCTGCCGAGAGGGATCCTGTATAATTGTTCTTGCCTGTCACGGTTAAGGTACCTGTGCCTGGCAATGTGTTGTTGTTCCATGACAAGGTATAGTCTTTGTCATATTCAAGATTGGCATAGTTTGCATTTGTAAACTGCCAGTCAGGGGTAAATGGTTGGCTGTTGTAGACAAACGATGTCTCGGCAAGCACCAACTCGCCACTCAGTGGCTGGGGATTGATGGTAAATGTGTATGTCTTTCGACCAATGGTATATGGGAACACACCTTCAATGTTGAATGAGGCCGTTCCTGCGTTGATGTTATTGCGGTATGTCTTCAGTTCATATTGACTTTCGTCCAAGTCGCACGTTATATTGGTCTGGAAAATGGAATCGCCTGTATAGGTCTTTTCTTCAATGCCTGTGAGTGCATGGAAACTGACATCTTTATAAATAATAGATGGCAATTGAGTAGTGTTTCCAACAAGGTCTCTTGTTCTAAACTTAATTTCATGAATTGATTTTTCCGGGTTAAACATGGCAATCAAACTATCCATAAACTCTTCACCAGAAGCAAGAGTATCTGTCAATGCAGCCCATTCTTCACTATCCTCAACAGCATAGTCTATAAAACCACCTAATCCTGCAGGACTCTCATACGTGCCATTCAAAGTCAAACGATGAGGGCGAGACAAATCGTTCCATCCATCAGGGTCGTCTGGCGTAACTTCAAAAGATGAACCTGGTTCCAAGTTTACATCACCTACCGCAATAAGGTACGAGAAGACCTTTGTTTCACCAGCATTTATCACTCTGTCTTTCCAACACCATCCTATACCGCAGTCATATTGGCCATGCTCAACCATGTAATCACTGCCAGAAGAATAATGTCCAGACATAGCGTATGCACTTGTGTTAAGACTATAAGACCCAAACCAGAAATCGTCGACACCTGTGACACCAGTAAGTCCATTGCCAAAAAGTACGCAAAGTTGAGCTCCAGCACCATCCTCAAGAGAAATACCGTATGTGTTATCGAAAGTATCAATCTTTCTTGAAATAGATGCGTCAATCCTATTGCCAACGTAAACATCATCATAAACACCAAGACAAACAGAAACAGCCTCTTCGTTTGTGTTGGTGACTGTATAAAACATTCGGGCCATTTCGCCTTGTGCCTCTACGTCAGCTCTAAATGTTACACCATCTAAAGTGCTTCCAGTTAGGCAATCTACAAATGCGGCCGTATTTGTACCAACTTGCATAGCAACAACATAGCCATAATCCCCATAAGTTGATGAATAATAAGATTCTCCAAATTTACCAATAAGATCTATAGACCCCACCGAAACGTCTCCTACGTAAATATGTCCTTGCTTTCTACTATAATACAAGTCTGTGTTCCCCACTTGAAAATAGTTTTCAGGAACGCCGTTGAAAATAGTTCTTCTTGGTGCTTTGTTGCCCTTTCGCGCAGGAACATTGCGATTTGACGAGTCGGGCAAGACTGCATACGCAATATGAGCCAAGCAAGACAATAGAACTACTACCCAAGGAATAATCATTCTTTGGAATCCGCATCTGGCGTAAGTTTTCTTTTTGTAATTCATAAAGTTAGTTGTACTAATTTCCGCCGTAGCGTAAAAGCTGAAGCCCTGTGGCTCGTGCGGTT